>DGHZ01000040.1:3151-11015 GCA_002392945.1 Caryophanales bacterium UBA3835
CAAATGGATGGTGCTATCTTAGTTGTTGCCGGTACTGATGGCGTTATGCCACAAACTCGTGAACACATCTTACTTGCACGTCAAGTCGGTGTTCCTTACATCGTCGTCTTCATCAACAAGACTGACTTAGTTGACGATCCAGAATTATTAGACTTAGTCGAAATGGATGTCCGTGACTTATTAAGTTCATATGGCTTCCCAGGAGATGAAGTCCCAGTGATTCGTGGTTCCGCTAGAAAAGCTCTTGATGGCGATCCAGAAGCTGAAAAAGCAATCTTAGAATTAATGGATGCATGTGATAGCTATATCCCAGCTCCAACCAGAGATACCGATAAACCATTCTTGCTCGCTATCGAAGACGTTATGACTATTTCCGGACGTGGTACAGTCGTTACTGGCCGTGTTGAAAGAGGTAGTGCTAAACTCGGTGACGAAGTGGAAATCGTTGGTATTAGAGAAACTCAAAAATCAGTTATTACTGGTCTTGAATCCTTCAGAAAAACTTGTGACTATGTCCAAGCTGGTGATAACGTTGGTGTCCTTTTAAGAGGTATCAACCGTGATCAAGTCCAACGTGGTCAAGTCCTTGCAAAACCTGGATCAGTTACTCCACACACCAAATTCAAAGCTTCTGTTTACGTTTTAACCAAAGAAGAAGGTGGCCGTCACACAGCTTTCTTAAGCAACTACCGTCCACAATTCTACTTCCGTACAACTGACGTTACTGGTGTTATTACTCTTCCAGCCGGAACCGATATGGTTATGCCAGGCGATAACGTTGAATTAACTGTTGAATTAATTCACCCAATCGCTCTTGAAAAAGGTACCAAATTCTCCATCCGTGAAGGTGGTAGAACCGTTGGTGCTGGTACAGTTAACGAAATCCTTAAATAATTTAGTTAATGTATTAATCAATTAGGAGATTCTTCGGAATCTCCTTTTTTGTTGAGATGATTATGCTTTGTATAATTCTTTATCTATTAATATATTTAATATAAAATATATAAGTAACGGAGATTATCTATGAAACATACTAAATTTTTTATAATTCCTATTAGCGTACTAATGTTGCTTGGTTGTTCTAGTGAAGTTATTATTCCTAGCGATATAAAATTTACTCCTTGTACTTTTTCTACAGATATCGAGCTTCATAGCGAAACACAGTTAAACGCTTTTATTAATAATTTTGATGTTGTTTATGATGATGTCTCTTATGATTATTTAAAACCTTATGAGACTATTTTATTAAAAGAAGATTTAACTAAACCTAATAAAGTTCATTTAAGCTGGGAAGTAGAGGTTGATAAAGGTAGCATTTCTGAATATAAAGTCTATTTATCAGAATATGAAGATATGTCTAATAAAATAACTTATACAGCTAACTCAACTTCTTTAGATATTTCTAATTTAAAAGTAGACACTGATTATTATTGGCAAATTGAAGCTTATGGCTTTAAAAGTAATGTTTCTAGTTTTTCAACCAATAAGACCAAGATACGTGGAATTGATATTGATGGAGTTAATAATGTCCGTGATATTGGAGGTTATGGTCAAATAAAGCAAGGCATGATTTATCGTGGTGGTGCTTTTGAAAAATATAATAAATCTAAAAAAGTGGTGGAAATTAAAATAACTGATAAGGGTATTAACACAGTTAAAAATGAATTAGGAATTAAAACCGAAATTGATTTAAGAAGAAACGATCCTAGCGAACATGAAAACTGTGACTTAACTAAAAGCACAGTTGACGGCTTAAATTATGTTGCTTTACCAATGCAATATGGCGGTAAAAATATTTTGACTTATGATGATGATTATCATAATCCTCAAAAAATCAAATCATTCTTTACCTTATTAGCGGATAAAACTGCTTATCCAATTTATATGCATTGTTCTCAAGGAAAAGATCGTACAGGCTGTTTAGCATATTTAGTTGAAGCTTTAATGGGTGTAGACTCTGCATCTATATATATGGATTATTTATATAGTTCATTATCAAGTTATGATAATCGTGTAAATAGACGCGGTATTGATGACAATTATGGTGATACTTTAAAGAAATACAAAACCGAAGAAATGAGTCTATCTGAAAAAGTGTATTCATATTTAAATGAAATAATTGGTTTAAATACTTCAATATTAGACTCTGTCAAAGAGAACCTTTCAGTTAAGTAGGTTATATTGATTTAGTTGTTGCATAATAAAAAATTAAATAAATGGAAGAAAATCAAGAGAAAAAAGTAATTAATCTAAATCCGCTTAAAAAGGGTAAGCGTGTCTTATTATTTTTAGCTGATTATTTTATTAATTTCATTCTTGGGTTTCTTCTTTTTGTAGTCATGGTTTATCCTTTAGGAAAAGTTATGACCGGCTATACCGCTAAAAAAGAGGTTTATAACACTAATCTAGAATTAAGGGGAAAAATCTTAATTGGAAGTAAAATAATTCATAATTCTAATGATGTAGATATTTATAATATCTCATATAATGTAGATTTTACTTCTGATTGCTTTTTGTCTTATTACGCATTTGATGAAGAAAGCCCTTCTAATATGCGCTATAACCAATTCGGACATAAAGAAGATAATAAAGTTTTTCATACCTATTTCATCAATATACTAGGGGATGAAAATAAGTTTATTACTTTGTTTGATAAATATAACGAGAAGTTTTCTTATTTTGAAAGAAGTGGAGTGACTTTAGCTTTAAAAAGTGAAATTAAAAATCAAGTTAAGCCAAACTTTATTAAAGGTGAAGAATGCTCTCAAGTTGGAAAAGACTATGTCTCGAATATTAAAAGTTCAATATATTTACCGATGTTTTCAGAAATAATGGAGTCGATCAAGACTTCAGATTTAATTTTTGAAGGCCATTCTTATAATCAAACTCAATCTGCGATTATAGGTTATGAAAAATATACATTGAACCTTATTACTGCAACAGCTCTTATTGCTGTTTTTCTATCTACATCGATCTTATATTTAGTCATTCCTTTATGTAACAAAGGACGTAAGACTATTGGCATGTTTATCATGAATATTGAAGTTGTCAACATTCGTTCTTTAGGCTATTTAAAGAAAAGAGAACAAATTTTAAAATTTGTCTATTCGCTTTTTCATGTATTTTTAATTTCATTTTTTGTACCAATGACATCAATTCCATTTGTAGAAATGTTTAGAACTCAATTACTGTTTATTATTTTGTTATTCTCAATAGGGTTTATGTTTATTAATTTAATAGCCATACTATTTGACCAATATAATAGATCGTTTTTTGATCGTTTATTAGGGGTGATTCATTTAAAGACTGCTGATTTAGATGAAGTTTATCGTGCAAAGGGATATTATTTATAATATGAACGAAGAGAATATTGAAAATATTAATGCTGTAGAAGAAAACACGATAAGCAATGATATTGATATTAAATATCGAAGACCAAAATTCGCTCATCGAGTTTTAGCAAATTCAATTGATTTAATTCTTTTCGCTTTGGTTTTTATTGGCTTATTTTCTTTATCTAGATATCTTGTAAGTTTAACCCCACATCATTCAAAGACTTTCGCTACTGTTAATCAAATGCGCATTGATAGTGGCTTATATAGAGAAGAAAACGGCCAAATGGTTGATATTGTTTCATATATGAACACTAGTAATGTTTTAACAAATGAAGGTAAAGTTGTCTTATCAGAGTATAGCATTAAAAAGTTCTTCATTTTTGAAGAGGAATATCTTTCTTTAGAACGCTATACACAAATGAGTGAGAAATATAACACTGATTGCTTAGAAAAGACATATGTCGAAAATTCGGTAACGTATCATCTTTTCGTATTAAACGGTGACAATGAAATCGTTAAAAATAATGAATTTTATGAAGGACATAAATACGTATATCGTGATTTTTATTTGGATTATATTGATCGATATTTTCAAGGTTATTTTTCAACCACACCAGCATATTACGAAGCCACTCGTATTTTGTTCTATTACTTAGTTTTTCTAGATGTCCCTGTTTCTATTATTTTAAGTGTTGTTTTTGTCTATTATGTCCCAACTCTTTTCTTTAGAAGAGGAAGAAAAACATTAGGTAAGGCTTTATATCGAATTGGAACCGTTGATATGAGGTTCTTATCTCCTAAATTTGGACGCAATACCGCTAGGTGGGCATTATTCCTTTTGGAGGTTATCTTAGGCATTTGCTCTTTAGGTATTATTTTTATACTTTCATTTACGATGATGGCGTTCTCTAAAAACAAACAAGGATTCCCTGATTACATACTTGGATTGCAGGAAGTTGATATTTCCAATAACAAAATTTATTACACTTATGAAGAGATAGAATTAAATGACGTTGAACGCCATAAACGTCCTACTGATTTTAGGTTAATTCAGCGTCCATAATTTCTCCAAAAAATCACTTTTAATATTAATTTATTAATTGCCTACGTTATAGATGTTGTCTATAATAATAGTGTCTTTATGATTCAAACAATAAGAAAATTGTTGGAGGTCACGAAATCCATGAAAAAGAATTTTTTCAAGTTGTCCATAAGTGCATTTTCTTTTGCTATCATATCAGTTTTAGGCATTGTTATCAGCACTCAAAGCAGTAAAGCTGCTGTTTTACACGCTGATGGTGGAGCGGCAGTAAGTGCTCCTGATTTTTCTGGTGAAGTAGAATTCACAGCTGGAGATATGTCTGTTAATGCAACTAGCTCTTCTCAAACTAATTTCTCTACTTCCTACCAAATTACATATTCAACTGGTGGAAAGGCTATTGTTGATAATGCTTTAGGTGGTAGCTTTGTTAATGTTATTGGCGATGTTGTTGATGGTGAAGACGCTCTTATTAAGCGTGCTACTGAAATCCACAACTTACCAGCCGATGATCAAGAAGCATTGCACCATTTAGTGGAATCTGGTCAATTAGAAACTGAACTTTATGACGGCCATATTTTTAGATTTAATTCCCAAAAAACCGACATCTTTATTCCAGAGACTATCTCTCGTGGTACTTATGATTGGGATTCAATTTTCGATGTTAATATTGTTTCTATTTTAGATAACGCTTTTACTTCTACAGCGTTTGCTGAAAAATTATATATTCCTGACACTGTTGAAGTTATTTCTGCAGAAGCATTTGTTAAAGCTCCTAAGCTGACTGATATTTACGTTGAATTTGATGAAGTCAACATTCCTGATGGATGGGCCGAAGGCTGGAACGCCGGAAAAACTGTTCACTATGGTATTGAAGATATTTATGCTTACGCTCCTATTTCTTCTCAAAGTGGTTATCGTCATCCATCATTTACTCAATTCAGCACTGTTGGTGATGATTCAATTAACTATATGTTTGGTTATGTTCCTTCTGATGAATCTAAGGGACATTATCCAGTTACCGTTGAATATAAACTCATTGGCGATAACAAAGTTTATTTCTTACCTATAGCAAAAACTAATCCTACTGCTGATTATGATAGTGTTGGTGGTGGTATTGGTACTGGTGCTTCTACTAACAAATATACCAATTCCTTCTTCATTGATATTAATATCAGCTATGGAGAAGAAGTTGATTTCGAATCAATTGTCATTCATAACGTCTTTAAAGCTAAGAGCGATACCTCTTCTGGCTCCTTAGTTTGGACTCCTGATTTTGATCATCGTTATTACGTTAAACCAGGTCACGCTTTTAGTAGAGTTAACTATCTTGAAGACTTCGTTTCTATCGATTTTAAAACTGTTTCTGCATTTGCTGGATATTCAGCAGTTTCCGCTAGCCTCTCTAAGGTCAATTCTGGTATTGATGTTTATAAAGCAAACAAGGAATACTATTACAACATTTATAAAGACAACCTCGCTAATGGTAGCGCCTATATTCGTTATCGTTTAACTCAATTAAACAAGGCTTCTTATTTAGTGGATGCCGGAAACGGACAAATTGAAATTGATCCTGCTACCGAAGTTACTCAATATGTTATCAAGAGCGATTTGAATAACACTCTTGGTTTTGTGTATAAAAATTCAAGCCTTGGCTTAAAAAGCTATTCTGTTAAAGACGTTAAATCCTTTGCAATTAAAGGCATGACCATTACTATCGACGTCGTTAATAATGGAAGCATCATTAAGTCAAGTTATAAGACCGCTAGATTTGGCATTATCTTTATTAAGGCACCTGTTGATGCTGCAAAAACATTTAATGCTGATTTACTTGTTATCTTGTTAGCGGTTGGATATACCGGTCTCGCTTTAGCTTTAGCGACAACATTATTCTTTGTTTATAAAAAGGTATATAAAAACGATGAATTTAAGAGATTAAAACCAAAACAATTCATTAGAAAAGCTATTATTTATTGGGCTACATCTCTAGCGATTGTTCTCGCACTTACATTTATCATTTTAAGAAATACAGCCTTTACCGCTGCAATTGCTGTATTTAATCCAGTTGATACATTTATCGTTATCTTTGGCATCGCATCCATTATTATTCTTGGATATTATGTCAGAAATATAATTATTGCTGTTAAAGCAAGACAACAAAAGAAAAAAGCAACCAAACTCGGACTTCTTGATGAAGTGGCCGATGATGGTACTAAATAAAGTTAGGAGTTTAAATTATGGAAATTAGAATTAAGAACTTAACCAAAATTTTCCCTGGTGACGCCAAAAAGAACATTCGTGACACAATCGCTGTTAAGGATTTGGATTTTACAGTTGATGATGGTACTCTTGTTGGTTTATTAGGACCTTCTGGATGTGGTAAATCCACAACCCTTTATATGATTAGTGGATTACAAACACCAACATCTGGTGAAGTTTGGTTTGGTGATCAAGAAGTTACTAACTTATCCCCTGAAAAAAGAGGTATTGGCTTAGTCTTCCAAAACTATGCCTTATATCCTCATATGACTATTTTCAAAAATATTGAATTCCCTCTTACAAATTTAAAGGTTGAAATTCCTTTAGTTACATTCTTCAATTTCGATTTTGATTACGAATATAAATTAAATGAATCTGATGTACCAGATGGTATTATTAAGAGCTTAGTTTCTTTGTTAAAGAAAATTGGTTTAAAAAGAAAACAATTTGATATCAAACACGAAGTAGTGGATGGTTTATTAAAAGTACATGTTCAAATTAAGAATGTTTCTACAGCAGTTAGAGATATGTTCAAACTTAACATGGAACGTATTGTTAAATTTAAATTACTTAGTGAATCCGAAGTACAAACAAGTGACGCGTTATATGATTCCACAATTAGAGCGGTTGTTGGTAAGAAATTTGAAAATGAGACCCTTGATGTTACATTAAGAGCAAGACTTCCAAAAGAATTTACAACCGATCATTTAGATGAAACAATTAATGCTTTTAAAGCTATTGCTGCTAAATACGGCAAGGCTGGTGAATGCATTATCTCTAGAGGACAACATGGTTATGAAGTGATGGGCCGTGTTTTGAAAGTTTTATCTAGTAAGAAAGATGAATTCGCTGCTGAAGCTGTAGCCGAATTACAACTTTCTAACGAAAACGTCATTGTTAACGATGCTTATAACCATGAAGTTGATCGTGTTATTAAAGAATTCTTTAAAGCAAAGAAAATGAAATTCACTGACTATAAGTTATATTTTGATAAGACTTATACACGTATCTATTTCAAATTACATAGAACAAAAACTGAAGATGCCAAGAGCGCAGTCGAAGAACTTGGTAAACTTCTTGAACTCGATAATGTCGAATTTGATGTCGCTCAAGCAATTGCTCATAGAGCCTTAACCAAAGAAGAAAGAAGAGATATCGTTTACGATACCGCTAAACTTGTTCAAGTTGATGAATACCTTGAAAGAAAACCATCTCAATTATCAGGTGGTCA
>DGHZ01000040.1:11089-22300 GCA_002392945.1 Caryophanales bacterium UBA3835
CTCGTGCTTTAGTTAAACACCCACGCGTGTTATTGTTAGATGAACCATTATCTAACTTAGACGCCAGATTAAGATTACAAACTCGTGAAGAAATTAGACGTATTCAACAAGAAACAAAAATTACTTCCGTTTTCGTTACTCACGACCAAGAAGAAGCAATGTCTATTTCTGATCAAATCGTTGTTATGAAACTCGGTGTTATGCAACAAATGGGTAAACCTCAAGAGGTTTATAACTCTCCTGCTAACTTATTCGTTGCCCAATTCTTAGGAACCCCACCAATTAACGTCTTTAAAGGTAGAGTTGACGGCAAAAAAGTCATCGTTGGTGAAGATGTTGTCCATGAATTAGGCGAGGATTTAGGCAAAAAAGATGTCTGGGTTGCTATTAGACCAGAAGGATTTGTCTTAGCTAAACCAAGTGATAAGAATGTTTTACACGCCAATTGTGAAATGATTCAAGTTATGGGACGTGATATCTCTGTTGTTGCTAATAACGAATTATGTACCAAACCAACATTTAAGGCGATTATTTCTGCTGATGATGATGTCAAAGCTGGACCAGTGGCCTTTAAAATTAAACCTCACAAAATATTCATTTTTGATAGTGAAACCGAAGAGAGAATTTATACAAAATAATAGGAGGCTTTAACATGTGGAATAAAATCCTTACATTCTTACATATAAAGAAAAAGAAACAAGTTGAAGTCGCTAGCAACGGTCTTTTGGTTGCCGAACCAGAAGTTCGCCCAGAATACGTTGAAGGATACTATGAAGAAAGCGATACGATTATTCGTTTAGTTTCTAATAGAAAGAAAAAGAACCAAAAAGCGTATCAAATTACTGGTATTGATGACGTAGCTGCTACAAATAACTGGAAAGGTTGGCTATATTTAGCTCCTGTTATTGTATTAATTGCTGTCTTCTTGTTATATCCATTAGTGAATACCATTTTCATCTCCTTTGCTAAGGACTATGAATACGCTACTGGACATTTTTCTGGTGTTACCTTAGATAACTTTGGTCAAATCTTTGGTATTACCACTGCTGGTAAAGGCGGAAAAGAAGTATTCTTTACTCAATACGCGATTCCAAATACATTAATTATCACATTTGTTACAGTCCCTGTTTCAATTGTCTTAGCATTAATTATTTCTGTCGCTTTAAATAGTATTAAATGGTTCCAAAAGACATTACAAACAATGTTCTTTCTTCCTTACGTTACTAACGCTATGGCGGTTGGTCTTGTCTTCTCTGTCTTATTCCAAGAAAAAGGTATTATTAACTATATATTCGGAATAAACAAAGCATGGATTTTCGCCGCAGACCGTTGGGACGCTATGCTTCCATTATGTTTATTCATTATTTGGAACTCTATTCCATTTAAGATTTTAATCTTCCTTTCTGGACTTCAAGGTATTGATAAGCAGTACTATCAAGCTGCCCAAATTGATAGCTGTCCAAAATGGAAGGTCTTAACAAGAATTACTGTTCCATTATTATCTCCTCAAATTTTATACATTATGATCACAAGCTTTATTGGATCGTTTAAGGAATATACTTCTGTTGTTGCCTTATTTAATGGTCCTGGTACTTATGGTGCCGCTAGTGCTAGTGATCCTAACATGGAAACTATTGTTTATTACGTTTACGCAAACGTTGAAGCTGGATTTACAAGTAGAGCCGCTGCTGCTGGTGTCTTCCTATTTGTAATTGTCTTGGTATTTACTTTCATCCAAATGAAGGTATCCAAGTCAAGAGTCCATTATTAAGGTGGTGATATTATGGCATTTGCATTATTTAAGAAAAGCGAAGATCAATATATCAACTTTAGAAAAGTTAAAGTTAATAACAACATTGTTTTATCTATTGAAGAAGCCGGCAAAACCACTGAAGCTATTAAATCAACAGAAAAAGTAGTGAAGATTATTACCACAGTATTAACTTATGCCTTTATTTTAGCTTTAGCTTTAATTGTCGTATTCCCATTCTATTGGATGATTATTACCTCATTAAAGCAAAGAGCTGAAATTGAACAGATCAATCAAACATTCTTCCCTAATGTTGTAATGTGGTCTAACTACGCTTATGTTTTCCAAGTATTTGATTTCTCAACTTATATGGGTAACACCATTGTTGTTGCGATTTTCTCTACTTTAGGTACATTGATTACTACAATCTTTGCCGCATTTGCGTTCTCTAGATTAAGATTCAAGGGACGTGATACAGTCTTCTTTGTCTTCTTAATGACAATGATGATTCCTGGTGAAATGATGGTTATTTCTAACTATTTAACTGTTTCGGCATTTGGTTGGATTAAAGATCAAACTCGTACTGATGCTTATTTAGCAATGGTTGTTCCATTCATGGTAAGTGTCTTCCATATTTATTTATTAAGACAAAACTTTAAACAAATTCCTGATGCTTTATATCTTGCTGCTAAAGTCGACGGTAAGAGCGATTGGGATTTCTTATGGAAAGTGATGGTTCCTCTTGCAGCACCAACTCTTATTTCCATTACAATTTTAAAATTCATGGGAACTTGGAACTCCTATGTGTGGCCAAACTTAGTTACCAAAAAAGAAGCCTTCCGTTTAATTTCTAACGGATTAAGAGGTGCCGCATTTAATGATCCTGATAGCGGCATTATTGAATACGGTTATCAAATGGCCGCATCAGTTTGCGTTACCGTTCCATTATTCTTATTATTCGTCTTCTTCCGTAAGTACATCATGAAGGGTGTTGGAAGAGCAGGCATTAAAGGTTAATTATTTTGCTTTAGCAAATAATTATAAATAAGTAGAGGTAAAAATATGAAAAGAAAAAACCTATTATTTAATTCGTTAGTTGCCGTTGGTGCACTAACAATTGTTGGCTGTGGTGGAGGAGGATCTGATCCAGGACCAACCGGACCAATTGATATTTATGTACACTGTCAATATGGTAAAGGACCTAGAGGATTACTTGATCAGTTTGCTCTTGAATTTAACACGGCTAACAAACAATATAATGTTATTGTTGATCAAGAAATTTCCGGTACTTATAAGGATGTATTTGATAAAGAAAAACTATACTTGCAAGACCAAGCTAGTGATGACTGGGGAGATTTAGTTGTTTGCTATCCTGACCATGTTGTTGATTATATGATGACATTCAAGGCTGCTGCAGACTTATCTAGTCTTATCAATGATCCTGAAATTGGTATTTCTACTAAGGATATGAATGATTTTACAGAATCAGCACGTGACCAATTCTCTATTGAATTCCCAAAATCTGGTAAATACGTATTACCATTCTCAACATCTACAGAATGTATGTTCTATAATCCTGCTGTTTTAGGTTTAGAAATTCCAGGAGTAAATAACGGCAAACCAATTGATGATAATTATATCAATTCCTTAACTTGGGATGAATTTTTCGATAATTTCGCTCCAAAATTTAAAGCCTATAATGATGGTTTGGAAAAGAAGATTTGGAATCCTGACGGAAATGAAAATTATGGCCTTTTAGGAGTTAGAGACGAAAATAACTTATTTATCACTCTTTGTGAACAACACGGTTACTCCTATACACACGTTGACAAAGTTACCGCTGAAGCATCAATCGATTTTAATGTTAAAGGTGTTAGAGATATAACTAAGAGATTTGCTCAAGCTAAAGCCGATCACTATTTTATTAGCGATGGCTCTGTACAAGGCGGTATTTCTAGCTGGTTTAAAACTGGTCAATGTTTATTCTACATTGGCTCTACTGGCGGTATTCAATACACCCAAACCGCTATTGAAGGCGTTGATTGGGAAATTGAATGTGGACGTCTTCCACAAGCTAGTAATGAAGTCGCTAGACAAAAAATGATTTCTCAAGGTGGTTCTTGGTGTATCTTAAAACACCCTAAATATACCGAACAGAGAATTAGAGGAGCTTGGCTTTTCTATAAATATATTACTGAAGAAAAACAATGCTTAAGATGGGCAGCCACTTCTGGATACTATCCAATCCGTAAGACTGTTACTTCTAAACCTGCATGGGGCAAAGTTATTGATGAATATGATGAAGATGGCAATTTGAAGACCGGCATCGATTTATTAACTGCCCGTAATGCAAATTATTGTGCTACTTATGACAACATTTTATTCACAAATGATGTATTTATTGGTTCTGCATATTGTAGAGAACAAGTTGAATCTTTATTTGTTAAGATTCTTACTGCTTCTCCAGCAGAATATGAAAGTGATGATTGGCTATTAAGTCAGTTCAACGCTACGGTCACTGAAATTAAGAAAAATATGTAATATTGGAGGAAAATATTATGAAAGCAAATAAATTATTATTACTTGCAAGTACAATTCTTGCAGCTTCCACATTAGCCGGATGTGGTGGCGGTGGTTCTAGTGATGACGGAACTATCAAAATTACTTTTGACCATACTTTTGGTGAAGGTATTGAAAAAGGCGTTCAAGCTCAATTTGCAAAATTCAAGAGCATTGTTGAAGCTCATGATAAAGTCAAACTTGAATTAATTATGCCACCTGCAATGACTTATAAGGCCATTGTAGATACTGTTGGTATGGAATTAACTACTGGTGGTCCAACTATGACAGTTGCTTATCCTGATCACGTTGCTTCTTTGCAATCTAGAGAAGGAACTGCAGGACGTTGGATTGTGGATATGGATCCTTATATGAAAAGTAGTGAAGTTGGTTTAGGTAAAGAAAGCTGGCTTGGTGAAAGACCTGCATGGGATGAAAGTGATATTATTCCTACTTATTTAAAAGAAGGCCAAGAATTCGCTAGAACTGGCACCTATTGTTTGCCATTCATGAAATCTACTGAAATTCTTCAATATAACGCTGATGTTGTTCTTCAAGCACTGGCTAAATATAGCAAAACAAAAGATATGACTGCTGTTCAAAAGGAAGCATTCCTTGCAAATATGTCATTTGACGAAATGATGGAAATTGCTCAAATTATTGAAGATAACAAAGTTGACTTCCATTGTCCAGATTTAGAAAACGTTGTTTTCTATGACTCAGATTCTAATATGGCCATTACTCAACTTATTCAAAACGACTTAGTTTATTCTGATTTTAAAGACGGTCAACCAATTCTTGGCTTAGACGCTAGCGAAGCTTCTATGAGTGAAAATGTTGCTGAAGCTAAAGTTCTTTTACAGAAAATTAGAGATTGGGGCAAGTCTGGTTTATTAACCACAAAAGCTGCTTACGGTAACTACTCATCTACATCATTTAAATCACGTAAATGCATCTTTATTGTTGGTTCTTCTGGTGGTGCTGGATATTCAGTTCCTGACGAAGGTGATTTCAATACAGGTTATGCTAGAGTCCCATATTTTGGTAGTGATGCTTTACATCCTGAATATGTTAGCCAAGGTCCAAGCATTGCTTTCCTTAGAGACACATCAGTTTCTGACGAAGTCAATGAACTTAGATTAAAATATGCTTGGAAATTCTATAAATATTTAATTATGCCAAACACTAACGTTGCTCTTACAGTTAATGACTCTCAAGGTTATGTACCTATCAGAAAGTCTGCTTACGCAACTCCTACTTGGGGTAAAATTATTTCTCCTGATACCGAAGCCGGCGAAGAAATTACTTATTACACCCACACCGCTAATGTTGTTCAATCTATCGATTATCATTTCTACAGCACCAAAGTGTTTAAGGGTAGTGATAAATATCGTGAAAATGTGACCACTGCGGTTAAAGATCTTATCAAGACTGATGATTCTATTGATGACATTTTAGCTACGCTCGTTAGAGAAACAAAGAAATTCATGTAATCGAAAGGAGATGCTTATATGAAATTGATTAAAAAGACAATCCTAGCTGCTACAATTTCAATACTTGGTATTGGTGTTGTATCTTGTGGTGGTGGTGGAAATCCTCAACCAACAAAAATCGATTATGTTCATGATGGCTCTTGTAGCTTAACTATCGACTACGAAGGTAAAGATTTCTATAAAGACGGTATTGGTCAATTTGACTTATGGACATGTATTGACGGAGATACCGCTCACTTTACTCCATTAGTTACGACAACTAGCCGTTCGATTGTAAAATCTCGTTTCTATGGTGTTGACACTCCAGAATCTACTGGTAGAGTTCAACCTTATGGCAAACCTGCTTCCGATTTTACTAAAAAGCATTTAAAAAACGCTGCTGAAAATGGAACTATAGTTGTTGCTTGCTATAGCAATGAATATAAAGATCCAACCGATCACAAAGATGGTAACGATCGTTATTTATCTTGTATTTGGATTAACGAAGAAAGAAAGAATGCACCATATGATACCTTAGTAAACCTTAATTTATGGCTTGTCCAAGAAGGCTTTTCAGGTATCGGCGGTCTTGATGATATGCCTGAATATAAGAGTGTTTTCTTAGCAGCGTTATCTCAAGCTAAAGCATTAAAACTTAACATGCACTCTGGTCTTCCTGATCCAACATTTAACTATGGTGATTATGAAGAAGCCTATATTCCTGATATTTGCCGTGAAATTAATAAACAATTAAAAGATTCAACTTACGAGAATCCTTATGATGGCAAGAAAGTAAGAATTGAAGGAACTGTTGTTGGCTATAGTGCTGGTACATTATATATGCAAAAATATGATGACCCAGAATTTATCAATCCTGAAACTGGCGAACACGGAGATGGAAAATATTATTCCATTAACATCTTCTGTGGTATGCAGGTTATTCCTGGAAAATATCGCGCCTTTGGTGCAGTTTTAAGATTAAACGGACTATGTAAAGATAGTGAAGAATTTGGATTCCAAATCACTGACGTTGAGTCCCACTTCCCTAAACTAGACGATGAAGAATATTTATCTGAAAGTGATGTTAGAGTTTTAGTCCCTGCATCTCAAAATACCGAAGACCCACTTTTAATGCCTTATGTTAATTATTTAACTGCTGCAGAACTATCTCAAATCGCTACCGAAGAAGATTTATCTATCTTAAATTCTCCAGTATCTTTAGTTAAAACTAGCGGACAAAAAGCTGAACATGAATCCGATTTAGATCCAGTTACTGTTAAAAGATGTAAACCAAATTCATTAAATAATAAATGGACTATCCAATTAAAAGATGTGAAATTTGATTTATATGTAACCACTACATTTAGAGGTGATCCTACTACTGGCGCAAACTGGGATAGCGATGAAGAATGGAAGGATAAGAGAATGGGTGTCAATCTAGGTGTTTATACCTATCACGCATTTAACGATGATGATGGTGGTAAAACCTATAATTACCAAATCGTCTTCTCTTCTGTAAATAATGGCGAATTACTTTGGTTAGATCGTCCAATCATCGGCGAATAAGGAGGTATCATGTATTGTTATCACTGCGGATATAAAATAGATCAAAACAAGATTGAGGCCAAAAAATCTAGTAGAGAACAATTCATCGAATCTGCCTCTTTAGATTCAAAAATCAATTATGTTTGTCCTCGTTGTGGACATTTAATTCACGAAGGCTTCGATGAAAAAGATTCAAAATCTCTTTCTGTCGCTTGCCACGCTGAATTACAAAGAGGAAGAAATGACTTAGCTAGAGGAATGTCAGCGCTTATTATTGCTATCATTCTTGGAGTTACTGCCTTTATATTCCTTTTACTTGCAAGAAAAGCTGACTTACAAATGGCCATCAGTTTCACTTGCCCTGAGTTCTGGGTTGCGGCCGTTCTCGGGTTTACTGCTGTTATCCTTATAGTGTTCGGAACGTTCTTTACTTCTCGTGGAGCAACTCGTAAAGTGCGTTACACAAACCTATTAAAAGAGATAAATCAAAAAACTTTCGTTCAATAAGTTTATAAAATTGAACAAAATCCAATTTCAAAATTTCTAAAAAGGAGGAAAAACATGAAAAAAGGATTTGTATTTACTGCCACGCTTGCCGCACTCACGTTGGGCTTGGTCGCATGTGGTGGCGGTGGTGGTTCTGACGTCCCTGATGTTAAAATCACAAACAAAGACGAACTTCAAACTGAATGGTATGTCGAAGATGATGACCGCGGCATCACTATGTCAATTGAAGGCGTAAGAATTTCTGACGCTATCGATGCTGGTGATTTAGTTGTTACATCTAGTAACCCTGCAGTTGCTACTATCGATCAAACCACATTTAGAAAAGTTCACGCTGTTGGTGTTGGTAAAACAACCGTTTCTGCAGTTTATAAGAATGCAAAATCAGATTCTGTAGAAATCGAAGTTAAGGCCAGACCAACCTATAGAGTTGCAACAACTCTTGATCCTGATAAGGATGATTACAAATTAAGATGGTATATCGGACCAAAAGCATATTATGCTGCTGGAACAAAAGGTAAAGTCGATTCTGGTAATCCATATTATTTAGACCCTGCCGATAGTCTTGACGGTGCTATGGATTTATCCGTTAGCGAAGAAAATATCAATAGCCCATATAGATATTCCATTACATTCTCTAATGGCAGTACTATTGGCCAAAAGAGAGATTCTTCTCACTGTAATATCGGATTCACAAGTGAAAGTGGATATGCCAAAACATTATTTAAATTAAATTCTGATTATTCATTATCTTGTCTTATTCCTGTTGGTGATGCCACAGCTACTGAGGCTGATGAATATTTCTTAGCTGTTTATAGTGGAACTAATGCCAAACGTCTTGCTTTCCAAAAAGGCACAGGTATTCCTGCTGTTGGTTTTGCAAGAATCATTGAATTAGGTGATCCAATTCCTGCTACTGGTATTACTCTCAGTGCTGAATCATTATCATTAAAAGACGGCCAAGCTGGTAAATTAACAGCTACTGTTGAACCTGCAACTTCTACCGATGTAGTTGCTTGGGAATCTAATGCTCCAACCACTGCTTATGTTGAAGATGGTAGAATTTTAGCCTTAAAAGAAGGTACCGCTGTTATTACTGCTAAAGCAGGAAATGCTACTGCTACTTGTACAGTTACTATTTCTGGATCTATCAATTATGGTAGTGAAGAAGCTCCATTAACTCCTGAAGAAGCTCATGATTTACTTGAAAACAACTTCAAAGATGGTTCTCAAACTGTCAAGATGATGGTTGTTAGAGGAGTAGTCCACTCTGTTTCTAAGACATGGCAAGATAGCAATGCTTATACATGTAAATTAGAAAAATCTGATGGTAGTGCATTTGTTGATAAATATTTCACCGTTTATGGTGGATACCCAGCAGAAAACGTTGATAATCCTGAAGAAGGAGACACCATTATCGCTAAGGGCTATGCCAAGATTATGGGTGAGGAATATGAAATTGCTCCAGGAAAAGCTCCAGGCGCTGAAAAGAACACTAATGCATCAATCGTTAGCGTTACTAAAGGTGTTCCACCAACCTTAACTGGTATTGAAGTTACTCCTGAAGAAACAACCGTTAATTTATATGAAAAAACTGAAGCCGTTAAAGTTCAATTAACTGCTGCCCCTGTTCCTGCAAAGGCGACATTAGGTGAAGTTAGTTGGACATCTAGTGATGCAGCTGTCGAAGTTTCAGATGCTGGTTTAGTTACCATTCCTGCTGATTATGTTGCTTTAGATGGTGAACCAAAGACTGTCACAATTACAGTTGCTAAAGCTGATGATGATAACATCAAGGACACCGCTTTAATTACTGTTAAAAACAAACAAGAAGTTGCACCAGCAACCATTTCGTTCACCGCTGCAGACTTTAACGCTAGTACAGCCAGCTTTACAACTGCATCTGCAACAAAAGATGGTTTAACAATTTCGTTTACCAAAGCTAAAGGCGCAACTTATGATGGACACACTCAACTTCGTGTTACTAAAGGTGCTGATAGTACAATGACATTCAGTGGTAAAACAGTTACCAAAATTGAATTTGTTTGCGAACTCGATTATACAGATAAGGATGGCAAAGTTAGTCCTTATGGTGTCGATGGTTTCAAAGCAAGCGTTGGCACAATTACAAAAGGCGCAGTTGGCGAAAAATCACAAGCTGGAACATGGGAAGGCGAATCTAGCAGTTTGGTTTTAACAGCTTCCGAACATCAAGTTAGAATTGTTTCCTTTGTTGTTACAGTTGCTGCTGAATAATCGTTCTTAAACATACTAGGGGGTCTTCGGACCTCCTTTTATATTGGACGTTATGATGGTATGATTTTTAAGAGGACTATTATGTATGAAAGTATTAATTATTTATGCTGATGGATTTGAGGATGTTGAAGCAATTGCAACTAGAGATGTTTTGGTGCGCGCAGGAATTAGTGTCTATGACGCGAAAATTGCTGAAGACAATGAAATAGTGGTCTCATCTCATAAAATGTCTCTAACAGGCTTTAAAAGCCTAAAGAATATAAATGTCGATGAATTTGACGCGGTTATTCTTCCTGGTGGAAGTAGAGGCGTTAATAATTTATTGCAATGTGACGATGTTGATAGATTAGTGAAAGATTTTTATTTAAAGCATAAATTAGTGTGTGCAATATGCGCTGCTCCTATGGTATTAGGTAAAAATGGATTATTACATAACAGATCATACACATGTTACCCAGGATGTAATGAGGGCCTAGATGGCATCTATACTGGAGAAGAAGTTGTGGTTACTGATAATATCGTAACCGCCAGGAGTATGCTTTATAGTATTCCATTTGGTTTAAAAATTACTGAACTATTATTAGATAAAGAAACATCTGATCGTGTTTATTCTCAAATTGCCGGTTTAGCTAAAAAATAAAATTATGTTTATTATTGAAAACGATTGATAAAATCATTATCTTTTTTGTATATGAAAAAAGAAGCGTTTGATAATAATAAATATCTAAAGATTCAAAGAGAATCAATTTTAAAACGTATTTCTAAATTTGGAGATAAACTTTATCTCGAATTTGGAGGAAAGCTTTTTGATGATTATCACGCTTCTAGAGTCCTTCCTGGATTTAAAGCTGACTCTAAACTTCAAATGTTATTAGGTATTAAAGAAAAAGTAGAGATGGTGGTCGTGGTTAACGCCAATGACATTATCTCTAACAAAGTTAGAAATGATACCTTGATTACTTATCAAGAAGAAGTAGAAAGATTAATTGATACATATAAAGAAGTTGGCTTATTTGTTTCTAGTGTTGTCATATCTTTTTATGAAGATAACGCTTCTATTAAAACATTTATCAACAAATTAAAACGAAACGATATTAAAGTTTATAAACACTATAAGATTAATGG
>DGHZ01000052.1 GCA_002392945.1 Caryophanales bacterium UBA3835
ATATCTTTCTCATTTTTCTAGAAGTATTGACTCTAGAAAACATTAAATAGAATAAAACACCAAATAATGGCAAGAATAAAATCAGAAATAGCCAAGGAATTTTATATTCCGGATTTTCTTTACGATTAACGCACACAAAGAAAACAATGACGCCAATGACTACACTTACGATTTGGAACCAGATAAGGTATTCAAGTAAATAGATAGCCACTAATACTATTGCAGCAACTTGGGCTAAAAGTAAAAGGACACTGATTAGCCATTTAGAAAATATAAGTCTCAAGATTTTCATAAGATTACCCCTAACTATTTTATTATTGTTAATTTTATCACCTTTAGCGCGCATAAGAAAAGACCGCTTTTTAATAGCGGCCTTTGAGGTTATTTTTTGGAATATAGTTTTTTATATTCTTTTAATAGTTGTTCTTTATTTTTATGAACCATCCCACATTCGCAAGTATGGATATGATGTTTCTTCTTATAAAGGTATCTTAAAAATAATCCTAAGAAGAAGATAAATATCGCTACTCCAACAATAATTTCAAGCCAAGGGGATGTGTTCATAATAATTACGCTCCTACTACTGGATGAGCTTTGTTATATCTTCTAACGAAGTAAATAGCAACCGCTGCTAAAACAACTAGTCCAGCAAAGCTTGGGATAGCCCAAACATAACTTGAGGCATCAAACATACTTAAGAATAAGTAAATTGCACTGGAACCGACATAGCTAGTAACGATCCAGAAGAGTAATGTCCATTTAAATTTACCTTTAGGTAATTCTGCTTTTGCAGTCGCACAAGCAGCAAAACAAGGAATTGTTAACATATTAAAGGCGATAAAGGCGATACAACCTTGCCATGTTATACCAGTACCCGCAATCATCGCCGATGTTGAAGCCACATCTCCGTCTTCAATAGATTCGATAATCGCCGCCATTTCTGGGGAGACAACAATAATTGCTGCTAAAGTCGCAAAGGTAGCGATAACATCTTCTTTAGCGATAAGTCCAGCAATCGCAGCAACAGCAAATACAAAGCCAAATTGATTGAGCTGTGAACCAAATCCAAGTGGGGTGAAAAGTGGTTGAATTAATTGACCTAATCCCGCGATCATGGAATTAGAAATATCACCATCTAAATAGTGCCAGTTCCAACCAAAGTTAGATAAGAACCAGACAACGATTGTAGAAGCTAAAATGATAGTAAATGCTTTCTTAACGAAGTGCTTTGCTTTATCCCATAAGTGAATCATTAAACTTCTAAATTGAGGCCAGTGATATTCTGGTAACTCCATAATAAATGGAGCAGTCTCACCTCTAAGGGTGGTATGTCTCATAATTAAGACAGTGATAATAGCTGCAGCAACACCAACAGCGTACATACTATAAGTAATAACGTCGACATTACCGGCGTGGAAGACTTGTAATATACCTCCAGCGATAGCGACTAAAATAGGAAGTTTAGCTCCACAAGAGAAGAAAGGAATAACTCTGATTGTGGAGGTTCTTTCTTTATCATCGGCTAAAGTACGAGTATTAATCATCGCAGGTACACTACAACCAAAGCCCATGATCATTGGAATAAAGGCTCTACCTGATAAACCAAATTTACGGAATATTCTATCTAGAATAAAGGCTACACGAGCCATATATCCTGTATCTTCCATGATAGAGAAGAATAAGAATAAGAATAAGATTTGAGGTAAGAACCCTAATACTGCAAATAGGCCGTTAAGGGCACCATCGCAAACAAAACCGGTAAACCAGTGTCCTTCTCCTAAGGCATTAATCATGCCGCTACGGATAACGCCCATACCAATTCCTGGTACATCGTCACCAATTAAAGCGGAGAATGACATATCAAAGAAATTAAATAACATCACCCCTGGAGAATTAATTCCCTTGTCAGTCCAGAATAATCCTTCATAGATTGTTCCTTCAAAAGAAGGAGCGATGCCGTTATTTTCAAAAACCTTACCTAAATAGAATAAATTTTCTGAGAAGGTGAAATGGAACACTAAGAATAAAATCGCTGCAAAAATGATTAAACCAAACACTTTATGTGTTAAAACTTTATCAATTCGATCTGATTTAGATTCTTTATGTTTTTTATGTTTTTTGTCTTCGACAATTTCCACTTCTTTTCTTTTTACTGCGTTATGGAAATTAGAAGAAATAAATTGATATCTACTATCAGCGATTACCGCTTCAAAGTCATTACCAAAGGTTTCATCATTAAATGTCTTTTTAAAAGCTTCCACCATTGGGATTAAATCAGGATGCATTTCGGTTTCTAATTCGTCTTTTTCCACTAATTTAATCGCGTGGAAAAGTGGATTATCAACTTTTTGTCCTTCAAAAGCAATACGAACATCACCAATGAGATGTAATAAATCTTTATTAGAGATAATTGTTTTTCCTTCTCTAGGAGTGTTAGATGCTTCTAAGGCTCTAGACATTAATTCTTCTAAGTTATTCTCTTTTAAAGCAGAAATAGAAACTACTGGGACGCCTAATTTCTTTTCGATAGATTCAACATCAATTGAGTCACCATTTTTAACAAGGACGTCCATCATATTTAAAGCGACAATTACTGGAACATTAATTTCTAATAATTGAGTAGTTAAATATAAGTTTCTTTCTAAGTTTGTGGCATCCACAATGTTAATGACACAATCAGGATGTTCATCTAAGATGTAATTTCTAGAAATTACTTCTTCTGGAGTATATGGAGATAAAGAATAAATTCCTGGTAAATCAATAATTGAAATTGGTTCTTTAAGTTTTTTATAAACTCCATCTTTCTTTTCAACTGTAACTCCAGGCCAGTTACCAACATGGGCTGTTGAACCAGTTAAAGAATTAAATAATGTGGTTTTACCACAGTTAGGATTACCTGCTAATGCAAATCTTTTCATTTTAGGTCCTCCTTAACTTCTAATATGACGAAATGTGCTTCATTTTTACGAAGCGTTAATTCGTATCCTCTAATCGTCACTTCTAAAGGATCACCGAGTGGGGCTTTTTTACGGAGATACACTGTCGCTCCGGGAGTGACACCCATATCAAATAGTCTTCGGCGAATTCTGCCTTCACCTTCCACCATTTTAATTAGGCCAGTCTCGCCTACTTGAAACTCATCTAGTTTTTTAAGCATAAATTCCTTCCTTTCTACGCTACTAGAATTTTACTTGCTATAGAACGATCTAAAGCGAGTCTACCTTCTTTAACAGCAACCACTACGCCACCATTAACAGAAGAAACAATAGTCAAAGAGGAATTGACCAAAATACCTAAGCTTTCTAAATGTTTTTTGGTTTTATCATCAGCAAGAACTTTAATAACTTTTAATTCTTGATTAATTGGTGCTAATGCAATTGGCATATAATATCCTCCTTAAAATAGTTAGTTTTGACTAACCGAATATATTATATACCTATAATTACACAAGTAAAGAAAAAAGTTAGTAATAACTAACTCTTGTCTCTTTATTATAAATAATAAATATTTAAATTATTTGTGTTCGTCCCAGTGTTTTTTTATCGCTTCCCAGGTTTTATCAGAGATATCATGTTCCATGCGACATGCATCTTCCATCGCGGTAGATTCATCCACTCCTAGATACATCAGCATTTTTGTAAGAACGATATGTTTCTCAAGTGTCTTTTCAGCGATTTCTTTTCCTGAATCAGTCAGGGTGATATCACCTTTATCGTTAATCTCGATATAGCCTAATTCTTTAAGTTTATTCATCGCAATCGAAACTGAAGGTTTAGAAAAAGACATTTCTCTAGCGATATCAATCGCATGAACTGATTCTTTCTTTTGAGAAATTTGTAAGATTTTTTCTAAATAATCTTCTTGGGACTCTAAACGTTTCATAATCTAATTATTTTATAATAATTTAAAAACTAATACAATCTAAGGCTAGCATAATAATAAAGCCTAAAATAAATGACCACACTCCAAAATGGTCATGACCTTCACTAGTCATTTCTGGAATCATTTCTTCCGCCACCACATAAATCATACATCCAGCAGCGAAGGCTAATGCCCAAGGCATAATTCCTTGAATTTGCATAGCTAAGAATAAACCAATAACCGCAGCGATTGGCTCCACTATTCCTGATAACATACCAAAGACGAATGCTTTAGTAGAAGAGCCAGTTTCACTTTTAATTGGTAAAGAAACCACTGCTCCTTCTGGGATATTTTGTATACCAATACCGATTGAGAGTAACAAGGCTCCCATTAATAAAGCAGTGTTATTTGGTTGAGATAAAGCGACGCCAAAGGCAATACCAACCGATAAGCCTTCAGGAACATTATGAATAGTGACCGCAATAAACATTTTAGATGTTTTGCTTAGTCTTCTAGTTGGTAAACCTTCGTCAGAATTTTCTGAAGCATGAAAGTGAGGCACAATTTTATCAATAAGCCATAAAAATCCCGCGCCTAAAGCAATAGATATCATCACTATGACCCAAGTAGGCATATAGGAAACATTAGTTTCTAAAGCTGGTTTAATTAACGAGAAAAATGAAGCTGAAAACATCACTCCAGCGGCAAAGCCGATAAAAATCTTATTCAATCGAGGAGAAATGTCTTTTTTTCTTATAAAGAAAACAAATACCGCTCCTAAAGTCGTACATATAAAGATTAAAGGTATTCCAATTAAAGGGTAGATATATTGCTCCATATTATCTCCATCTGAAGAATTTTTTAACCGCTATAGATTTTTTATAAGAAGTAATTCGATATCCAGTTGGATCTAAAATCTTCTTAAAATCTTCTTCGCTTAATTCTAATTCTGTAATAACAATAACATTATTTTTGATATGTGAGGCATTAACTTTTTTAAGTTTAATAGCTTTTCTTAACTTATCTTCGACATGCATCTCACACATTCCACATCCCATACCGTCAATTCCTAGTATATATTTATTCATATCACTACTCTCCTTATATTGAGTGTCATAACTTGTACTTGGTTAGTTATGACTAACTTAATATAACATAGGGCATTGTATTTTGCACATATAACGATAAAAAACACCCTTATTTTTTTAAGGCTGTAATATTTTTCTAATTGCTATTATTTATAATAAGATTCAGGAATTTCAATTTCAGTACAGAAAGAATTATATAAATGAAAATAATAAGTACTATCAATCGTATAAGTTATTTCAGTTAAATATCCTTTTTGAAATCTAATAAGAGAGGTAAACCCATTACCAATATAACGATATTGTTCAAAATATTCATCAAATTCATATAGTGAATATTCAAACATATGAACCTTTATTTCTTCAACAAGTCTATATTCATACTTATCTTGAATATCAACAGAACTTGAAGACCTTAAATAGCCTTCCTTAGTGGATGTATATGAATAGGTTGTATTCCCGTTTTTTTCATAACGCAATTAGTTTAACATACAAATAAATCAACACTAATCTTTATTTAAAAATAAGAGCGAGGATTATTGCTTATAGCCAAAAACGATAAAGATTGAGGCATCATTTAAAACATGGACACTCGAGTAAAAAAACTATCGCAAAAGAATTAAGCAACAAAACTTAAATCCTCCATCACTAGTAGTTGCAAAAGCCAAGCCTAAACAATGTATGATGTCTTCATGCATAGTCATATAGCAATAATTAACGCCACTTCAAGCCATGCAATGGATATACGCATTTTTTATTTTGATTTTGCTGTTGATAAGAATACTGTACAAGTTGTTTAGATGTTATGTCGTATTGAAGCGTATTTCTTTTCCCTATTATTGAAAATATCTTGCCAATTCTAGCATCATAATCATTGTTATTGATTCCATTAGGCCCTCCCCATGCACAAGCAATATCAGCATAAGGATATTTTTTTAAAGTTTGAGAAATAAAAGTATCATTGATTGAAATACTCACAATGTTATTATTCAAATGATAATAGGCATTAACGTCTATGGGGTTCGATGAATAAATAGGATATAAATTTAAAATGATTATCCGCTTGTAATGGTTTTTTAAAAAACGATATACATATCCAGTTGTTCTATCAATTCTACTTTTTCTTAGTTTGGAGCTTGACGTTGTTGAAACATTAATACCATCTTCAAGATTTAAACATGTACTGGATGGATTTTTCATTATAACGATGATTTCTTTTTTAATCTTGGAAGTTGTTTTAATGGTTAAAGCAAAACGAAAAGAAAGTGTGTTATGTATAATAACTTTGCTATATTCAATTCTTAATGCGCTATTTCTTCCAGTGAAACCCATAAAACCTCTGAAACTGATTTTAATTTATTTAAATGGTTCACCTCCTCTTTTAATGTAGATTAGAGTCGGTGATTGATTAATGGATTATTTCTTCGTTTCACTACGCAATTTTAAGCGAAAGGCTGGGACGCACACTGAAGTACGTGTTGTCGACAAAGTAACTGGTGATGGTGCCATCGTAATAGACATAAAGCGTGCGGCTGTGGGCGCCACTCCAAGGAGAACGAGTCAAGTAGTAGCCGTTATATAAGTAAGACAAACTGGTTGAATACCGAGCACCTCTAGCTCTAGCCCAGTCCGTTGTTTTACAATATCTTGTACTGGATGAACCAGTCGATGTTGAGAACCCATAATCGCTATTTAGATAATCTCTATAACTTGGTAAGAAGATTTTGTCCTCGGTATTAGCGCAAGCATAGCTGTTGCTTGTACTATTTGTTGTGGCCGCACTATTATTAACGGTTGTTGTTTGAATATAAGTGTTGTCTAATGTAAAAGCAGAATTATAGAAGTCAGTATTTAACCATGTACGGATATCGCTGTATTTGTAGTTGTTAGCGTAAACAGTTTGGCCATCAATGGTTCTGGCTGATATTGAATTATAGTAGCAATGTGCATCTAATAAAGCAGAAGAAAGAATATAATATTCACCGTTGTAATTACTTAAAATGTTCCAGGTGATAGGTTCACATTTAAACCAATAAGTTGCCCCACTAACAATGATATTGCCATTATCAAACGTGTAGTTTGATTCGTATGGAGTGGCATTAATTTTAGCGTAATAATCGCCTTCGTATAGATACCACCCATTTAATTCTGGCATTACTAGTTCATTTAATGCAGTTATTAAAGTTAAATCATTAACATTTGTTTGTGGATATAAGCCATAAGTAATTGTTTTACCGTCTTGGGAAATAATTGGCTTTGTAGCGAAATGCTCTTCTTCTTCAGTAGTCAAGAATATTGCTTCAAGAGAGTAATTGCTAGACGGCATAGAGAAAACATACGGATTATTATTTGAAACAAAACGTTCACCATCATACCATCCTTTAAAAGTTCCGCTTATATAATTCATTGTCGCAGTCACGGTTCTATCAGTTTTATATTGACCTGCTCCAGAAACTGTTCCTTTAGCTTCATCACTAGAAGATAACGTCAAAGTGTATCCATTTGTAAAAGAGGCGTATAAATTAACATCATGTTCCGGCATCACAAATGTATAAGAAGAATCATAAGAAACTTCGTTTAAATCATCATCATACCAATAATCGATGGCGTAGCTAGTATTAGCATTAGCAACCACGCTAACTTCTAATCCAGCTCCCCATTCACTAGGAGATGATACAGTTCCCATAGATTCATCGTCGCTATAGACGTTAATGTTATAATTTTGCGTAAATCTAGCTTCATATTCTAATGAATTATTTGGAAGATTAAAAATATATGGATTATCCAAAGAAATAAAGTTGTCATTATCGTACCAACCCGCAAAGGAATAATGTGTATTAGGGTTAGCGGTTAAAGTGACTTCTTGTTGATAAATATATGATCCTGCTCCAGAAACACTGCCTTTATTTTCATCATCAACAGTTAAACTAACTGAATATGGGGTCCACGCAAATTTAGCGGTATATTCCAAATTTTCATGAGGCATATTAAACGAGTAATGATTATCGTTAGACACTAGTTCGTCGCTTGTGTTATACCAACCTAAGAAACTCACTCCGGTATTTGCGCTAGCGACTAAGGTAACATTTTGCTTATATTTATATGTTCCTGCTCCAGCGACACTTCCTAATAACGGATTTAAATTATTTAATAAAACTTCATAATTGTTTGTGGAAAATTTAGCGGTATAGGTTTTATTGCTATATGGCATATTAAACGAATAAGGATTATCGTTAGATACTAACGAATTGTTCTCATACCATCCGCTAAATGTATAGCCATCATTTGCAGTGGCTTCAATGGTGACTTCGCTTAAATAATCATAAGATCCAGTGGAATCAGAAACCACTCCTTTTTCACTTGATTCTGATTGAATAACTAAGTTATAAGATTGATAGGTGAATCTAGCAACATAAGATAAATCATCATTACCAATAGTAAATGAATAATTCGCATTATCGCTGATTAAGGTTTCACCCTTATACCAACCCACAAAGCGATAGCCAATATTTGCAGATGCATTAATTGTGATGTTTTCTCCTGCTATTTTTACTCCACCTCCAGAAACTGAACCCATTGTTTCATTTTCACTAGTAAGTGACAATATCGGAAAATTATTTAGACAAGTCAAAGAAATATCCATAGAAGAAATATTAAAATTAGCACCACTTAAATTAGTTATTTTAAAATAATTTGGTAGATAGCCATCAAAATTAAATATTTGGTGTGAAGAAGTTGTAGAAGTAAAATTCCTCGATTCTGAAAAACTATCATCTCTTGAATACTCGATAACATATGGCGCTCCATCGGTTTTAAAAGATAAATCAATTGATTCCATACCATGAATTGGATCGGTGTTGCAAAAATATCCTCCACTTCCTAAAACGTGCCAAGTCGTGGCAACACCTTTAATTTGATAATAGTTAAATCTAACTCCGCTTCCTAAATTCGTATGAATCAAAGCATCTCCATCATAAGGGGTGTTACCAGTATGTGAATGAAATTTATTTTTTGATGAATTAAAAGAGATTCCATATGATCCACCACTAGCACGTGTTTCAGTTAAAAAGAAATTTGCGCTGTTATTAATAACAAAACCAGTTGTAATTCCTACTAGAGCAAAATATATAGCAATCAAAAGCTTTTTTCTATGCATTTATACACCCTCCAAAAGACAACAGTAACCAAGATCTTAATAAGATGTAATGAATATATTACCCCACTCGAACGTTTTTTATTCAAAAAAGACAAAGTAGTTACTAATTAATATTTTACTCGTTTATTATTAATAAAAAAGCAATTTATATCGGCAACTCAATTCTTTTATTCTAAATTAATTTTTTGTTGTTTTAAGCACTATTATATTTTAGTAAGTACCCTTTTAAATACGACAGCGACTATTTTATGAATAAAAGACATTCTGCTTTTTAAATAAAATGTCGATTGTGTGACACTTTTGTGCGCATACTTATTTATAATATATGTGTAAGAAAGTTGAGGAATATTCTATGAAAGTAAGAAGATTACTATTATTTCCTGTTTTATGTGGAATGTTTTTATCCTCTTGTGGAGAGAGCGCTCCAGTAAAAAAGGCAACAATCAGTATTGAAGCAAATCAATACATGACCACCACTTTAAAAGCTGGCGAATATGAATTAAATAAGGCTATCGAATTTACTGTTAGTCCAATAAACGAAGAATATAACGTTTCTTCCGTGAAGATGAATGAAGTAGAATTACCACCAAGTAATAGCAACAAATATACATTCACTCCTACTGAAGAAAAAACATATACCTTAAAAGTAACAACAAATAAATTAGAAAACAAAGTAGTTTATACTTTTGAAGGATTAACCGAAGAAAACTATACAGAAAAGCTAACAAAAGGTGGAACTAGAGTGGTTGTCGAACCTTATGTTGCCGAAACAGGCTTTGAAAACGTATTTAAAAATAACAATTTAAATGTTGCTAACGACAAACAATTTAAATTAATTTGTCGTACTCAAAGCGAAGATAAAAACGTTTGGATTAGAAAAATTGAATTCACCTTTGTTGGAGACAAAAATAAATTAGAGTTAATCAATGCCGATCAATTTGAACATTACGCAAACGGAGTTTGGGAAACTGATCTAACTAAAGGTAATCTAGGACAAAATTCCATTGATTTTAAAGGCGTTAATGAAGCAGTCATATCTAAAATTGTTATAACTACCGCTCCATATGTAGCTGAGAAAACCAAATTAGTATTTAATGGTTTAGATGCTGAGGACAAGGTTTATTCATTTGATGGTTTCACATATGAAGAATGGCAAAAAAGAAAATTAGTCTCTTCAGACACTGAATTTGTTACCTTACAAACACATTATCTTTATGTTGAATTTAGCCAATATCACGCCGAATACTTTAATGTCCTAAGCATGAAATTTGGTAACAATGTAGTCAAAGATCATAAGTTATTTGACCCTGATGGAAAAGAAATTGTTGTTTATAGTATTTTAATTGATGATAAAGATGTAATAGATGGCAAGGTCACTATCAACGCTATTTGGACACCAAAAATTGCTAATGAATTCTTTGTTATTGATACTGTTTCCGCGAATAAATACGTTAAAGGATTTATGGAAACAGAAGCTAAAGCTTCTCTATATTTAGAAAACGCGATTGGTTTTGGTAATAAAGTCTCTATTAACTTAAGACCAAAAAGAGGATATAAAAATCTTAAGATGATTGTCAACGGACAAACCATTGAAAGAGAAGAAGAAAAAGATTTATATACTTTCACTGTTCCATTTGCTAAACCAATTAATATCTCCTTTACCGCTGAAGAAGGAGATAGAGAAACAGAAGGTAAAGAAGTTATCGAATTAACTGGCACCAATAAAGAGAAAGGTAAATTATTAGCCGCAGAACTTGAAGGCGCAATTTATGTAACATTCTACGCTAATGAAGATCATCCAACCGCCACTCTTACTGCTATATCATTTGAAGGATCACCTTTATCTCCATTTACACCTACAGATGGTGAAGAAGAGCCAGAAAGCAAGATCTATAAACTAAATAGCGAACAAACTGCAAAATATAAAGCTACTGCTGATAAATCATCTTTATTTGAAGTTACAATTCAAGAACAAGATTCTTATAAATCTACTGTTAGAATTAATAAAGGCGCTTTCAAAACTGAAATTGAAGGTAAACAGGCAAGCGAAGAAATGGGCTACGATGTTTATGAAGTTGACGGCAAGAGCTCTGTTACCGTTAAATTCAAACTTAACGAATATAAAGATCTCCATTCTATCGAAGTTAACGATAAGAGATTAACAGAAAGTGAATACAAAGTTAATCTAGATGGCTCGATTAGTTATACTTTTGCTGCCAATGCAAAAACATATGATTTCATAGTTCAAACTAAAGCTCAAAAAGTGACCCTTTCTTTAGATGAGAATTCCACTACTGGATATATCGTTAAAGATTTACCTAAAGAATTTGAAGTTGGTCAAAAAGTTAGATTATCTTTAGGAGTCACTGATGAGAGCAAATATTGGTTAGAAGGCAAAGCAATCACTGTTACTTATAACGGAGAAAAATTAACAGTTGATGAAACTAACTTCACATTTGAAATTATTCCTCTAAAAGGAGTTAGCAAAATCAAAGTAGAAGTTAGCGATAAGCCTCAAGCTTAATCACTGCTCAAAAATAACAGCCTATTAAGGGCTGTTTTCTTTTTCTTATCTTTTGCCTTTATCGTAGGGTTCGCCTAAAGCTTTCGGGCCAACATTTTTCTTACTGGTAAATATCAATACAATTAAACACACCACATAAGGTAAAGCTAAATAGAAATAAGATGATATACCAAGTTTTTCTAAGAAATCGATCGAAGAATAGAAAACTGATAAGGTCTTAAATCCTGAGAAGATTAAAGCGCCTAATAAAATGTATAAAGGCTTCCACTGACCAAAGATTAATACCGCTAAAGCGAGATAACCAAATCCCGTTGCCCCGTTAGCGAATTCCCATTCAGAATTCATGGTGATTAAAAATAAGCCACCAAATCCAGCTAACATTCCAGAAAGAAGAATACCAATATATCTAGTCTTATTAACATTAATTCCTAAAGAATCTGCGCTTGATGGATTTTCTCCACAACTTGATAATCTTAAACCAAATCTAGTTTTATAAATAACAACGTAAATGATAGGAACTAAAACTAAAGCAATAATAATGAGCCAGTTAAATCTCACTCCTTGCATACCAAAGAAGTTGACATTAAATATCTCATAAAATCTCATAAAGGAGAGACGTGAATTACCAACTGGTAAAGCTTCAGTTTTAGTGATTTGTTTAATTAAGACTACTGCTAAAGCAGTAGCTAAGATATTTAAAGCAGTTCCAACTAAAGTTTGATCAGCTTTAAAAGTGACACAGGCTACCGCTAATAAAAGTGAATATAATCCCGCACTAACTATCGCCACTAGAATGACAATTAAAGCACTAATTCCAGCTGGTACTGTATTAGGAAGTACATACATCACCATACCAGCGTTAAAAGCGCCAAAAGTCATACAGCCCTCTAAAGATAAAGCAACTGTTCCACTTTTTTCGGAGAACATTCCTCCTAAAGCGACAATAGTAAGAATAGAAACAAACGCTAAAAGAAATAATACAGCACTCATACTTTGTTCTCCTTATTTCTACTTAGCTTATTAAGTTCATTTTTAATTTCAAATTTTCTCATCACTTCTTTTATAAAGAAGACAAATCCAGATAAATAAATAATTACTGAAGTCATAATTGAAGCAGTTTCAGGAGAGTAGCCTAAATCAGTAATCATCGATCCACCTTCAGTGATATGCATAATGAAATATGAAGAGAAGATTACTCCAATTGGGTGAAGTCCTCCTAAGAAGGCGGATGATATACCTTGGAAACCAATTTCTGGAGGAACAGAAGATAATCTCCAAGTAGTAAAGCCGTTTTGTAGATTAAGTGAAGCTGCTAATCCTGCTAAAGCTCCAGAAATAGCGGTCGCTATTAAAATACTTTTAACTTTACTAATTCCGGCGTATCTAGCCGCATCACTATTTAATCCAGTAGCCTTAAGTTCATAGCCCACTGTGGTCTTCTTTAATAAAATAAAGATGATAATCACCACTATTAAGATTAAAATCATTCCTAATCCGACTATTGAGTTACCAGCAAATAATTTATCTAATCCAATAGAAGGAATAAAGGAATTAGATTCGCTTGTAATTGCAACTGATTCAGAATGGGCACCATCCCAAATGGTTTTACCAGCATTAGATAAAATGCCATTAACTAAATATAAAGCAATCCAGTTAAGCATAATTCCAGAAATAACTTCGTTAACATTAAAGAACGCTTTTAATAATCCGGTAATAGCAGACCAAATAGCCGCAGCAATCATGGCGATAATCATCACAACAAACCATGGCCAATTCGCTCCTGATCCTAAAAGGCAAATCACAAGTACGGCAATAGAATATTGTCCAGAAGCACCTAAATTAAATAGACCGGCTTTATAAGAAACTAGAATTGATAAGCTCATCGCAATTAAAGGAGCGGTCTTAGCTAAAGTTTGCCCAAAATAATTAATTCGATCACTATGGCTAGAAAAGATTAAATAATTGCCTAATACTGAAGTCATGCCATATCCAGCATTAGAAGGATTAATAACTAATAAAATTAAAAAGCCTAAAATTAAACCAAGTAAAGCACACCATATGGAGGTCACTACTGTCTTAGTGGCGTCTTTTTTAATTAAAGAAGAGAAAAATGATTTAATTTTATTCATTTACACCCTCCTTAATCGCATTAACTACGTCTTTTTTCGCGCCTGACATATATAAACCTAAAGTTTCTTTATTCACATTATCTGGAGTGAATTCACCCACTATTTCGCCTTCATACATTACTAATATACGATCAGAAAGCGCAAAGACTTGATCTAACTCTAAAGAGACTAATAAAATCGCTTTATCTTCTTCTCTTTGCTTAAGCAAAAGGTTATGAATTCCTTCAATTGCCCCAATATCTAAACCTCTAGTTGGCTGAACAGCGATTAATAAATCTTGGTTACGTTCTATTTCTCTGCCAACAATTATCTTTTGTTGGTTACCACCTGACATACTTCTAACAATTGTGTTTCCGTCTCCACTAGATCTCACATCATATTTATCGATTAATTCATCCGCGTATTTTTTAATATTCTTTTCATTTAAAAATAAGCATTTTGAGAATTCTTTTTCGTAATATCGATCTAGTACAGTATTCTCATAGATAGAATAATCTAAGATTAAACCATGTTTATGTCGATCTTCTGGAATATGAGAGATACCTGCTTTAATTTTTTCTCTAATGGAATAAGAAGAGATATCTTTCTTGTCTAGTGTTATAGTGCCACTATGAGTTTTTTTAATGCCGGTAATACCGTAAATGACTTCTTGTTGTCCATTCCCATCAATTCCCGCTAAAGTGACAATTTCTCCTTTTCTAACGTTAAAAGAGACATCATTAACCACCTTCTTTTTAGAGAATGGGTCAATCATTGTTAAATGTTCCACTCTTAAAACTTCTTCTTTAGGCGCTATTTTAGATTTACCTTTAAATTCTTTGAGCTTTCTCCCCACCATTAAAGCCGATATTTCTTCTTTAGTGGTCTCGCTAGTTTTTTTAGTATCAATATATTGACCTTTTCTAATAACAGTGATTTCATCACTGACCTCAAAAACTTCATTTAGTTTATGAGAAATAAAGATAATGGATTTACCTTCTTTTTTAAGGTTATTCATTACTTTTAAGAAGTCTTGAATTTCTTGCTCAGTTAACACTGCAGTCGGCTCATCAAAAATAAGGATCTCGTTTTTTCGATAAAGCATTTTAATGATTTCTACTTTTTGCTGCATTTCTACTGAGATATCTTTAATCTTCTTATCTAAATCAACTTGTAGATCATATTGATTAATGATTTTATTAATTTCTTCTCTAGCTTTTTTATAATCAATAATTTTAAAAATCTTTTTATTTAAATAATTAAGTGATTTCTTAACAAAGTTAAGATTGTCTCCTCTATATTCTTTAAGAGTTTCATCACCTAAAATAATATTTTGTAAAACGGTAAAGGTATCCACTAGTTTAAAGTGTTGATGAACCATGCCAATATTTAAGCTAGTCGCATCATTAGGATTAGTGATTTTCACCACTTCTCCTTCTTTTTTAATGATTCCTTCATCAGGAGTGTATAGTCCAAATAAAATTGACATAATTGTGGATTTGCCAGCACCATTTTCTCCACACAACGCTAAAATGTGACCTTTTTGAAGTCTAATATCAATGTGGTCATTAGCCAATATATTACCAAACCTTTTGGTAATCCCTAACATTTCAA
>DGHZ01000025.1 GCA_002392945.1 Caryophanales bacterium UBA3835
GAATATGAGCACCATCAGTATCAGCGTCGGTCATGATGATGATTTTGCCATATCTAATATCGTTAATATCAAAAGTTTGTCCAAATCCTGCACCAATTGTGTTGATAATAGTCGCAATTTCTTCATTATGGACTAATTTATCTAACGCAATAGAGTCAGTATTAAGTGGTTTACCACGAAGTGGTAAGATTGCTTGATGTAAACGATCTCTTCCCTTTTTAGCGGTACCACCAGCGGAATCACCTTCAACGATGAAAAGTTCATTTTTCATGTATTCTTTAGATTGAGCAGGTGTTAGTTTATCCGAAAGAATGACTTCTTGTTTGGCTTTTTTACTACTACGAGCTTCATCTTTTGCTTTTCTAGCGGCAATTCTAGCTTGTTGACTATCAATGCACTTTTTAATAATACGCATTGCATTTTCTTTATTTTCAGTAAGATAATAAGTAAACTTATTATAAATTAAACTTGAGACCACAGGAGCGGCGGCAGGAGTGCCTAATTTTCCTTTAGTCTGGCCTTCAAATTCCAATAATTCTTCTGGGATTTTCAAAGAGATAATCGCAGTTAAACCTTCTCTAATATCGCTTCCTTCGAGTTTCTTTCCTTTAAGTAATCCTTGCGCTTCGGCAAAGTCATTAACCGCTCGAGTAATACCAGTTCTGAAACCAGATTCATGAGTACCACCATCACCAGTTTTGACGTTGTTAACATAAGAATAGATAGTTTCGTTATAATCTTCATAACAATATTGAAGAGCGATTTCAGTTTCAATTTGAGTTGAGGCATCAACTTCTGTAAAATCCACGACTGGAATAATTTCTTTTTTCTCAGCATTAAGAACATTGACGTATTCTACCAAACCATTTTGATAGAAGAATTCTTGTTTCTCGTTAATCCTTTCATCAATAATGATGAAACGCACACCTTTCATTAAGAAAGCTGACTCTCTTAAGTGACTAGAAATTGTGTCATATTTGAAATCCACGGTTGAGAAAATAAGTGGATCTGGTTTGAATCTTACTAAGGTTCCGTGTTTGTTGGTTTTGCCAATAACTTCAAGTGGGGTGACTAAATGTCCGCCTTTTTCAAATCTTAAATGATGAATTTCACCGTTTTGAAAAACGGTGACATCACACCATTCACTTAACGCATTGGTAACAGAAGCACCAACTCCATGAAGTCCACCAGCACTTTTATAAACTGCGGAATTAAACTTTCCTCCAGCGTGTAATTCGGTAAAAACAATCTCTACACCAGGTCTTCCAGTTTCTTTATTAATGCCAACTGGAATACCACGTCCTTCATCTAAAACTGAACAACTTCCGTCTTTATGTAAGGTGACTGTAATGTTTTTTCCATATCCACTTAACGCCTCATCAACAGCGTTATCGACGACCTCCCAAACAAGGTGATGAAGACCACTTGCGTTAGAACTTCCGATGTACATTGCTGGTCTTTTTCTAACACCCTCGAGGCCTTGTAAAATCTGAATATCATTAGCGGTATATTGTCTCTCTGCCATGCTATATCTCTCTTTTCGCCGTTTATTATAAACGGAAAATGTTGCAAAATTAAAGTTATTTAGTAAAATAGAACGAGGGTAAAAAATGGATATTATTTTATATAATATATTGGTAGCAATTTTATTGATAATTATCGGCTATGTGTTTGGTTCTATACCAAACGGAATATGGATCGGTAAGCTATTTTTTCATAAAGATCCACGTGATTTTGGTTCTGGAAATTCAGGCGGAACAAATGTTGGAAGAATATTCGGAAAGAAAATTGGTGTTCTTTGCATTGTTTTAGATTGTTTAAAAGTCATTGCCCCATTTATTATCTCTTGGGCAATTTTAACAAACGTCCCAATGTATAACGGATTACCTCTTATTCCAAGTGTGTCCGCTAAAATAAATAATCCGGATACATCAGCATATTTAGTTCAATGGCCAGCTTATTACATGGTCATGGTTGGTTGCACTTTCGGACATTGTTGGCCAATCTTTGCCGGATTTAAAGGAGGTAAAAATGTATCCTCCTTTATCGGATTTGGCTTTGTTTCTTCTTGGTTATTCGGAGTTATCCCAGCTTGTTTGTTCTTGGTTATCCTTAAATGGAAGAAAATGGTTTCCCTTGCTAGTATCTCCATAAGTTGGATTTCCACAGTATTAACATGGATTTGGACAATTTTAATGTTAACAGGAGTCATACCATTTGCCTATAGTTGGATTCCAGGATATTACACAATGATGGAATTTGGTTATGTGCATTCAATTGTCGTTACTTTTGCTGCTTCAATTTTAACCTTTAGACATCGAGCTAATATTAAGCGAATTAAAGAAGGCACAGAAAGAAAAATTACTTGGATGAAATAATCCATAAGTAAATAATTAGTAGATAATTAGTATATTTAATATTTTGTGAATTCAATTATCCACATTGCATGAAAATGTGGATTTTTATTTGATTGCATCAAATCGTTTTGATTGACTTTGGCGACTATTTTAAGACACTTTAGTCTCCACCACGATTTCTGACTCAATGAACAATAAAAAACGCCGCAAATTTGATTTGCGACGTTATTTTTATTAACCTATTTGGTTCAATTATTTTTGTTGTCTTCTAACAGCAGCCATTGTACGTTGAATGTCAGCTTCACTTGGCTTTCTTCCAACGCTTTGATATAAGGCTCTAATCATTCCTTCATTGATTGGAGGGTTCTTTTCAAGTTGTCTTTTGAAGAACCATCTAGCAAGGAAGAATCCAGCGACAAGAGCGCCAATAACAGCAGCAATTAGTAATCCAACCCATCCACCAGTTGACATATTAGCCTCCTAACTACGCTCTTCCGTCGTAATCACCAGTATCGGTTCTGACTAAGACGACTTCGCCTTCTTCAATAAATAATGGGACACGGACTTTTAGTCCGGTTTCTAATTCTGCATCTTTCATTGCTTTATTAACTGTATCGCCTCTAATAGCTGGTTCACAGTGTGTAATCTTTAAAGCAACTTTGGCAGGTAAGTTGATACCAAGGACTTCGCCTTCATAGCTGGTAATTTCAACTATTTCTTCACCCTTTAAGAATTGAATCTCCCATTTTAATCTATCTTTTGAGATTTCAATTTGATCATAGGTTTCTTGATCCATGAAGCAAAGGGCGTCACCAGTATCATAAAGATACTGCATTTGTCTTTTTTCTAATCTGATAGTTTCGATTCCGTATCCACTATTACGGGCCATTTCTGTCACAGCGCCTGTACGGAGGTTCTTAACTTTGACTTTCGCAACCATCTTTCTCATTGCGGTTTTGTTCAATAAGATATCTTGAACTTGGTAAATATTACCCTCTTCAATGAAATAGTTGCCAGGTCTTAATTCAGTAACGTTAACCATAATTTTAAACCTTCTTTCTTTAAATACCGTTGGTATTATACCAAACTATTAATTTATTAAAAAGTGATTATTTAATAATTCACTTTCTAAAGTTGTGTTAGGTCCATGACCAGGATAAATGGTCACATCGCCTGGAAGTTTTTTAATTTTGTTAAGAGATTCCACTCTTTTATGACGTTCATTATTTGGTAAATCATCTCTTCCGATAGATTGTCTAAATAATGTGTCTCCAGTGAATAATACTTTTCTTTCAGGGATATAGTAACAGACACTACCTTTAGTGTGAAATGGAGTGTGAATCACCATTATCTTTTCTATGAAAAGATTTAATACATCATTATCACCAACTGTTTTAATATTAGACTTAATAACAAGTGGCTCTCCTAATTGAGTGGAAAGATTTAATTCTTCATCTTTAAGCATCTGTTCATCTAAATAATGAATGTAGATGTCTATAGAATACTCTTTTACTAATCTATCTACTCCACGGATATGATCTATATGCCCGTGTGTTAATAAAATCGCTGTTGGTTTTAATTTGTGCTTATTTATAAATTCAATTAGTTTGTCATTTCCTTTACCTGGATCAACAATAATGCATTTTAAATCATCATCACTAACTATATAGGTGTTACTGACTAAATCATCTATAGGGTTATAATCGAATTTATAAATATTCATATCTTTTTATAAAATAAAAATAGGTTTGAACCTATTTCTTTTTCTCTTTGTGAAGTGTTTTCTTTTGGCAACGTGGGCAATACTTCAATTTTTCTAATCTGTCAGGATTTGCTTTTTTATTTTTTGAAGTAAGGTAATTTTCTTCACCACATTCTGTGCACTTTAATGTTATAGAAATTCTATCTTCTTTCTTGGCCATAGATATTGTCTCCTTGAATTGCGTATGTTATGTTATCACATCACTTAAAATAATAAAAGTACATTTTTATTATACTGAGTGGTAAAATACAAAAGATGACAAAAAGAGAATTAACTAGACAAGTAAAAGTTAAAGATTTAGCAATCGGTGGACAAAATAAAGTAGTTATCCAATCGATGTGCAACATCAAAACTGAGAATTACCTCGCTGTTAGCGAGCAAATTAATGAATGCGCACGTATCGGAGCAGAATTGATGCGTGTTTCCGTTATGGATGAAAAAGACGCTATTGCTATAAAAGAAATTAAAAAAAGAATTTCTATTCCTTTAGTGGCGGATATTCATTTTGATTATCGTTTAGCTTTATTAGCGATGGAAAATGGAGTTGATAAGATCAGAATCAACCCAGGAAATATTGGCGACATCGAAAATGTTAAAAAAGTCGTCTCTATGGCTAAAGAAAAACATATTCCTATTAGAATTGGGGTTAACTCTGGCTCATTAGATAAAACAATTCATGATTATTCAAGTCAATACACAGCAGAAAAACTAGTAGCATCTGCTAAAAAACATGTAGAAATATTAGAAAATCTTGGTTTTTATGACATAGTCATATCTTTAAAAGGCACTAATATTTTAGAAACAATAGCGGCCTATAGACTAGCTTCAAAGACTTTCCCATATCCACTTCATTTAGGAATTACTGAAGCAGGATATAAAGAGATTTCTATGGTGAGAAGTTCTGCAGGACTTGCTCCATTATTATTAGAAGGAATCGGTGACACAATCCGTATTTCTATTTCTGGAGATCCAAAAGACGAAATAAAAGTATGTAAACAACTTTTACATGACTGCGGATTATATCCTAACTATCCAACTTTAGTTGCCTGTCCAACTTGTGGTAGAACCCAGGTTAACGTTGAAGAACTTGCTAGGAAAGTTATGGAATATTTAGAAACTATTAATAAGCCAATTCATGTCGCTGTTATGGGATGTGTAGTCAATGGACCAGGAGAAGCTAAAAACGCTGACATTGGTATTGCCGGTGGACATCATGAATATGTTATCTTTAGAAAAGATAAAGTGATAAAAAAAGTTCCAGAAGCTGAAGCCCTGGAAGCTTTAATAGAAGAAATCAATAAATTCTAATCTCTCCAATCTTTAATGAATTTACCGCTCCTTAGCATTTCAATCTCTTGTTTATAAGGAGCTTTTTCATTGTAATAAGGCGTTTCAAGAATCATAGGAATTCCTTTTAATAAAGGATGATGAACAACTTTATATAATGTATCAAATCCTAAATAACCATAGCCAATATTTTCATGACGGTCTTTATGAGCACCAATTGGATTTTTAGTGTCGTTAACATGAACAACTAATAATCTATCTAAACCAATGACCTTATCAAATTCTTTTAGAATTTCATCAAAGTTTTCAACATTGTATCCAGCGTCATTAATGTGGCAAGTATCTAAGCAAACGCCTAAGCGTTCTTTGTGGTTACAATGGTCAATAATAGAATGAATCTCTTCAAAGGTAATACCTATTTCATGCCCTTTTCCCGACATTGTCTCTAATGCAATTTTTACATCTGTGCCGTCTGTAGAAAATGCTAAATCTAAGGCTTTGGCTAACGCCAAAATGCCGTTTTCTACACCCATTCCGACGTGACTTCCAGGATGTAAAACTAAAGTTTTAACGCCAAACGCTGCTGTTCTTCTAAGTTCACTGACAATTGTATTGATAGACATTTCCCATAACTCTGGTTTTGTATAATTTGCAGCATTAATAATATAAGGAGCGTGAACAATAAGTTTAGATTCATCAAATCCAGCTTCTCTAAGAAGCTTTCTTCCTTCTTCTATTTTTAATTCTCCGAGTGGCTTACGGAATGAATTTTGTGGTGCGCCTGTATAAAACATAAAGGTATTAGATCCATAGGATATTGCTTCTTTTACAGAACCTACAAAAAAATCAGGAGCGTTCATACTTACATGACTGCCAATATATAATTCAGGTTTTTCCATATTTTGCTATCCTCTGGAATATGTTAACATATTTTTATGAAAGTTACCTTAGTAAAACCTCAAGGATTTTGTTCTGGTGTATTAAAAGCTGTTTCGATAGCTAAAAAAGCCAAAGAAGAACATCCAGATAAGAATGTTTATATTTTAGGGATGCTTGCCCATAATAAAACCTTAACTGATGATTTAACTAGGGAAGGTTTAATTACATTAAACGATAGCGATGAATTCGCCGCTATAGAAAGTTTAAAAGCTGGTGATGTTTTAATTTTTACTGCCCATGGACACGGAGAAGAAATAGAAAATAAAGCTAAAGAAAAAGGCCTAATAATCTATGACGCAACTTGTTTTAAAGTAAAAAGTAATTTAGAGAAGATCAAACATGAAATCGAACAAGGCCATCAAGTCATCTATATTGGTCAAATGGGTCATAAAGAAACAAATGCAGCTTTATCAGTTTCAAAAAATGTATCATTATATGATACACAACTACTAATTAACTACCAATTAATTACTGATAAAAATCCATATGTAATTAATCAAACTACACTCAATTATAAGAGTATAGATAAGTATTATTCTGATATTTTGGAACATGTTCCAGGCGCTAGAATTGAAAATGAAATCTGTGCCGCTACTAGATTAAGACAAGAAGCTGTTACTAAAATTGATAAAGATACTGATTTAATTATTGTTGTCGGGCATCAAAAATCTAGTAATTCAAATAAATTATTTGAAATTGCTAAATCCAATTATCCTGATGCCTTTGTTTTAATGGTCAACGATTTAAGGGAGTTGTCCGCTATTAAAGACATAGAAACAAAAAGAAAAGCCTCTGTTATTTCAGGGGCTTCTACTCCACAATACGTTGTGGATGACATTTATAATTATTTGCTTAGCAAATAACTTTCGGCATTTTCTCGTGATCAACAGTCACGATTTCTAAACTATCATCAAATCCTTCAAGGATTTTTTTCATTGTAGGGATAAAGATTTTTTCTACTTCGTGAGGTACATCTAAATAATTATATTTAGCGTTAACGATTTCTCTTCTGACATGATGAGGAGCATCTCCAGAAATATAAATATCATATCCTGCTGCTTTAGCCTCGACCCAGTGTCCAGAACCTCCTCCACCGATTACCGCTACAGATTCTACTACTGGACTACCACATGCAATTAATAAGGCATAATCAACACCTAGTGCCTTTTTAGCAAATCTAGCAAACTCTTCTACTTTCATAGACTCTTTGAGTCTACCGCCACGCATCATAATATTGCCTTCGACAACTTTGACATCTTTCAGGCCTAAAGCATTTGCCAAAGCGTCATTCATACCGCCTATTCCAGTATCGAAGTTTGTGTGATAACTATAAACCGGAATATTTAGCCTTGCTAATTTATCAAAAAGAACTTTTTTGCTTGGATCTCTTTTATATACTCTAGGTTTGGTTCCATAAATAAACGGATGATGGGTAATCACTAAATCAGGTTTCTCTTTTTCAATTGTTGGGAATACTTCCCAATCACAATCTAAACATAAGAAAATCTTATGAACATCTTCAGGAAGTTTTCCCACTGCTAAACCAACATAGTCATGATTCATCTTGGCGTAGCGTTTTGGAAATTGTTTAGCTAATTTTCTTAAGAGATCTTTAGTCTTCATAACACTCTTCTAATTCTTTCTTTTTCCTTATCTAAATCAGAGATTCTATCTCCAGAAAGTTTCTTGGTTGATAATAAATTATCAATTTCAGTAATTCTAGATTGATATTTCTCTTTAAAAGTTAAAGATTTTTCTTTTCTTAATACTGGACCAAATTCATAGTCATTGTTATCTAAATAAGCACATTCACCAGCAATGAATTTGATTATTTCATAATACTTACCACCATCGTTGACGATATCTTCATCAGCGATAATATAACCCATATAACAAATTTGTTTTCTCATTTCTGGAATTGAATTATGGGCATCAACAATAATCGTTCTCACATTTTTAAG
>DGHZ01000034.1:0-2758 GCA_002392945.1 Caryophanales bacterium UBA3835
ACTTGCATGTATTAGGCACGCCGCCAGCGTTCATCCTGAGCCAGGATCAAACTCTCAATGTTTGTATTCTAGTTCAAAATTATTATCTGGTTTTTGTAAATTAAAAAATTGACGTTTGTTGTTTGTACATCTGTTTAGTTTTCAAAGATCAGTAGCGTGCTTATTACTATGTAATAGAGTTCCTTCTCAGGACTGCACGCTTGAATATACTACCACCATTGATAATTTAGAGTCAACTACTTTTTTAAATTTTTTTTCAATATTTTTTTTGACCCCATTATTTAGTAAATAAAAGCGGTATTGTTCACGATTATACACGCATATACATACGCATGCAATACTTATGTAAAAGAAAAATGATGTTAACTGAATAACACCATTTATTCATAAATAAGTTATGTAAGAATTATTTGCTCTTACCGTAAATTAAAAGTAAGAAGTAAATTACTCTGATTAAGATGTAGATAAAGTCTACATAAAGAGTAAAAGCACAATATAATTCCAAATTAGTGGACATTTCTCCACGTTCAGTAATCTTTTTAATATTCCAAATATCAAAGATGGTAATAAAGATCATTGCCGCAAAGACTGCAAAAGATATGACCCAATATAAAGTTGATGATCTTACTAATAAATTAACAAGAATTAAAATTCCTGAACCCATTAATAAGCCAATTCCAAGCATCGCAAGTGGAGACATATTTCCCTTAGTAAAGACTGCTAATAAAGTCATTAATAAGAACACGCCACTAGTAATGCCAAAAGCCATGCCGAGTAATCGCCAATCAATAAAGATGGTAAACGAAGATAAAAGCGTTCCCATTAATAGGCAATAAATAATTGCAGGCACTAATATTGAATGCTTTCCTCTAAGGAAAACAAGATTGATTATAAATGTCATCAAAATAAGGGCGATACCACTACCGATCATTAAACCAAGGTAGACATTTCTAAATGTTTCAACGTCTGGACATTTATAAACTAATATCGCTCCAACTCCAAAGGCTACACCAGTAGTAAGAGCTAAGCCAAGGAACATATAGAAGAAGATTTTAGCAAAGCTAAGATTTCCACTATGTGATTTTTGACCAACAACTTCTTGATTTGGAGATTCATAAATTTGATTATTCATATAATCCTCCTTATAAAATGTTTGTTAATAATTCTTCAAAAGATTCAATCTTTAAAGAGGCTCCTCCAACTAAAGCGCCATCAACATCTGGACAAGAGAGATATTCTTTAACGTTCACTGGTTTGACTGATCCGCCATATAAGACACGGATTTCTTCAGCGACACCGCCAAACATTTCCTTTAATATTCCTCTAATAAAACTACAAATGTCTTGAGCGATTTCACTAGAGGCATTTTTGCCTGTACCAATGGACCAAACAGGTTCATAAGCAACGACTAATCTAGCAACTTGAGTAGCAGTAAAGTCTTTTAAGCCTTCTCTTACTTGTTTACCAACAACTTCTTTAGTTTGACCAGCTTCAAATTCTGCTAATGTTTCACCAACGCAATAGACTGGCACCATATCATTTTCAAATAAGGCTTTCATCTTTTCGTGACATTTTTCGTTGGTTTCATTATCGTAGGCTCTTCTTTCAGAGTGGCCAATAATCACCCAATCAATGCCAAATTCTTTAAGCATTGGAATTGAGACTTCTCCAGTATAGGCGCCATGGTCCATAAAATGGACGTTTTGTGCAGCAACAATCATATCTTTAGAAGCATGCTCTTTAACAGTTGCTAAAGATAAATAAGTTGGAGCAACACCAATTTCAATATTGTTCTTTTTTGCTAAAGCGGCAAATGGTACACTTGCTAAAGCAAATTCTTTTGCTTCGCTAGCAAGTTTATTCATTTTCCAGTTGCCAAGTAATAATTTCTTTCTCATTATTTGATAACATCAATGCCTGGAAGATGACCGTCATTTTCAATCATTTCCAAAGATGCTCCTCCACCAGTAGAGACGTGTGAGAATTTTTCTTTAAAGCCAAGTTTCTTTGCTGCAGAAGCACTATCACCACCACCAATAACAGTGAAAGCATCTTTTAATTCTGCGCAAGCCTTACAAACAGCAACTGTACCAGCGGTGAATTCGTCTTTTTCAAAGACACCCATTGGTCCATTCCAGAACACTGTCTTAGCTTTAGCGATTTCTCTTTGATAAATTTCTCTAGTCTTTGGACCGATATCCATACCTTGGAATCCTTCTGGAATATCGCCTTCAATAGTTCTAATATCAGTTGGATTTTCAAAATCATTAGCGACCACTGCATCTACAGGTAATAAAATCTTACCGGTATCATACATACGTTTGGCGTATTCAACTTGGTCAGCTTCAAATGGGGAATTACCGACTTTCTTGCCTAAGGCAACTGCGAAAGTATAGGCCATCGCTCCACCAATAATGACTTTGTCACATTTCTTAAGTAAAGAATCAATGACTTTGATTTTATCAGATACTTTAAAGCCACCTAAAATAGCGACATAAGGATGTCCGCTAGCAGGGACATTAACAACCTTCTCTAAAGAGACGACTTCTTTTTCTACTAAATAACCGATAGCGACTTGTTTGCCTTCTGCCTTTAAGATTTCAGGAATGCCGTATGTTGAAGCATGAGCTCTATGAGCGCTACCAAAAGCATCCATAACGAAAGCATCACCTAAACTTGCCCATTCTTTAGATAATTCTGGATCGTTTTTCTCTTCACCCTTTTCATAACGGGTATTTTGCATTAATAAGACTTCTCC
>DGHZ01000034.1:2876-17951 GCA_002392945.1 Caryophanales bacterium UBA3835
CCTAATAATTCGCCTAAACGAACTGCGACAGGAGCCATATTGTTCTTTTTCTTTTGTTCTTCCACAACTTCTGGAGCTTCTTTATGTTTCACTTTTCCTAAGTGAGACATTAAAACCACTCTAGCGCCTTTACCGATTAATTCTTTAATGGTTGGTAAAGCAGCAACGATTCTGTTGTCATCGGAAATAACTCCGCCTTTTTGAGGAACGTTGAAATCGACTCTAACGATAACACGTTTTCCTTTTAAATCTTTCATGTCTTTAACTAATAACATGGTTTATTCTCCTTTATATAATATAAAGCGCCCAAACGAGTGGGCGCTTATTTTGTTAGTTAACTTATAATTGCCCTAATACTTATTTTAATTCTGCAAAGTATTTAATGGTTCTAACCATTTGGGAAGTATAAGAGTTTTCATTGTCATACCAAGAGACAACTTGGACTTGGAATAAGCCATCGGAAATCTTGGTGACCATGGTTTGAGTAGCATCGAATAAGGAACCAAATCTCATACCAATAACATCGGAAGAGACTAATTGTTCTTCAGTATAACCGAAGGAAGCACTTGCTTGAGCTTTCATAGCAGCATTGATTGCTTCTTTGGTGACTTCTTCACCTTTAACAACTGCCACTAGGATAGTTGTGGAACCAGTTGGAACTGGAACACGTTGTGCACTACCAATGAGTTTACCATTAAGTTCAGGAATGACTAAGCCGATAGCTTTAGCAGCGCCTGTACTATTAGGAACGATATTAGCAGCACCAGCACGGGCTCTTCTTAAATCGCCTTTTCTATGTGGTCCGTCTAAGATCATTTGATCACCAGTATAAGCGTGAACTGTGGTCATGATACCAGATTGAATTGGGAATGCATCATTAAGAGCTTTGGCCATTGGGGCTAAGCAGTTAGTGGTACAGCTAGCAGCAGAGATAATTTTGTCTTCTGCTTTTAAGGTCTTTTCATTAACTGAGAAGACGATAGTTGGTAAGTCATTTCCTGCTGGAGCAGAGATAACGACTTTTCTAGCACCAGCGTCGATATGAGCTTGTGCTTTAGCCTTAGAGGTATAGAAACCTGTACATTCTAAGACGACATCAACACCTAATTTACCCCAAGGTAATTTTTCAGCTTTTGGTTCTGCATAGATGGTAATTTCTTTACCGTCTACTGTAATAGAACCTGGAACTAAGACGGCTTTGGTTTCTTCATCAACGACTGGTTCTTTAGAAGAAACAGTGTGTAAATTTTCACCAACAACTCCGCAATATCCACCTTGAGCGGTGTCATATTTTAATAAATTAGCCAACATCTTTGGAGAAGTTAAATCGTTAATCGCAACGATTTCATATCCTTCAGCGCCAAACATTTGTCTAAATGCTAAACGGCCAATACGACCGAATCCGTTAATTGCAACTTTTACTGACATTATATAAATGCCTCCTTTTCACTGCGTTATATAGTTTATACTATATGTATTTTTTTGTGCAATAAAAAAGTATCAAATATTTACTTTTGATACCTTTTAAAATGTTAATTATGTTCACGAATATCCACTAAAACGTTGTTTTTCAACTCATCTAACAAGTGGGTGATTTTATTTATTACTCCACTTTTATCATCATCAATTTTATTTAGATATATTCTTATTTTTGAGGATAAGTTAAAATCAAAGTCACTAAAAGTGGATAAATACTTTTCTACTTCATTTATAACAAAATTGTCCAGATTAATAATTTGTAAAAATTTCTGAGAAGTATTTTCTAATAATTGATAATCAGTATATTGACAGTGACGGCCTTGATACATATCTACTTTTATAAAAAAGTCTGAAAAACCAGACTCTTATATTAATATAATCCTTCTTTATATTCACCCTTATCCACTAAGGATTTTAAGGCTTTAACAACACCTGGCTTATCTTCCTTATAAGTAACACCAAACCAGACACTAGAAGTTTCTAATAATTTTAATGAAGCTTTACCTTCGTGAACTAATTCGTCTACTACTGTTGGAATTAAAAATTCTGATTTAGGAACGTTAATGTTCTCTTTTAACCAAACAGGGAAACGAGTTTTTAAATGTTCCAGTAAATCTAAGTTAAAGCAAAATAAATTCATACTTACAAGTTGAGTTGGAGGAACAGTGAATTCACTAGATCCATCAAGTGGCTTACAAACAATTTCACCATTAATCTTTTCGATTGAGGACTCCACTAGCTTAGTCAAATAGCCATCTTTAGAGAAAGCTACACCTCTTTTAACAGAGCCGTTTTCCGTCATTGTGTTACTAACATTAAAGGCCACATTAGCGTACTTACCTTTACTACCTTTAGGTAGACTTGCTAAATATTTATAAGCAACTTCATATGTTTCTTTCCCATAGAAGTCATCACCATTAATAATAATGAAATCTTCTTTAATTAAATCTCTAGCGGCATAAATAGCGTGGGCGGTACCCCATGGCTTTTCTCTATCCGCTGGAACTTTAAATCCTTCTGGAAGATCATCTAATTCTTGGAAAGCATAATCAACTTTGATTAATTTTTCCACTCTTTTTCCAATTGAGTTTTTAAAGTCTTCAAAGAAGGCTTTTTTAATAATAAACACCACAGAGGAAAAACCTGCTCTTTTGGCGTCATAAATGGAATAATCAAGAAGGAAATTTCCTGCTTCATCCATTTTTTCCATTTGCTTGAGCCCGCCAAATCTGCTACCCATTCCTGCTGCTAAAATTACTAGTTGCATTCTTAATATTCTCCTTATTCACTAATATTATATATTACTATTCAAAAGATTGTATCCCTTTAAATAATGTTGCTAAATCTATATCCAACGCTTTACATATTTTTTCTAATAATAATATAGAAGGATTGCGTCTTCCTCTTTCTAAATCAGATATATAATTCTTATTCACTTCCGCTTCTAAAGAAAGGTCTAATTGCGATAAGCCTTTTTGTTTTCTTAAATAACGAATTCGCATTCCGAGTTGAGTTAAGATATTCATAATTTAATTCCTTTTAAATGTAAATATAAAGTATGTAAATCTCTAAACATATGATTAACATTACTTTTAGTAACGATAATTCCTAATTCTTCTGAAAGCTTATTCGCTAAATCTAACATCGATAAAGATTCATTATCTAATCTAAAGTAACATAATAATTCTTTTTTAGGATTATGTAGATTATGAATTCCTAATTTATCATCAATATATTTAATTTCTCTAATTTGTCGTTTCGCTACTTCGGTAGTCTTAGACATATTAGCAATATCTAGATTTATTAATCTATTAGTGTTGTTGGTGTAATCTCTATAAGCTCTGGCGTTTTCAAATTCCATACAAGAATTTGCCGCTCCAATCATGATTAAGAAATTAGAGATCTGGTCACCTTTTTTAAAATAAATAACATATTTATCTCGACGCTTCACAATTTTAGTGGACATCTCTATCTTTTTATATTTTAAGAACAGCTTAGATAACCACTTTGCATAATTATCACTGACCGTAGTTATTTCTAAATGATAATTACTTGTCTTAGGAGAATTAATAGAGCCACTTGCTAAAAAAGCACCCGCTAAATAACCAGAAATCGTTTCATCGTTATAAACAATATCTTTAGATATTTTCCCTTCCATGAAGGAGACATGAAGTCGATCTAAAAGTTTATCAGCATCATAAATATAAATATGATAATATGTTTTCTTTTTGCGATTCTTTGTTTTATCGAACTTCAGTTCGATTTGGTATTCGTTTCCTAATTCTTTAATCGCACTATAGATGAATTTAGCAATCTTTGCATTTTCAGTTTTTAAAATTACTTCTGTTTTTTTATTAACAAAACCTAAAGAAGCATTAATACGAATATAAGCGCTTAAAAGCGCCTCTTTTCTTTCATTAGAAAGAGCAACTTCGCTCACTAATTCTTCTTTAACGGTTTGCGAGAAAGTAATTTTATTATCCATTATTCTTTATTTAATTGAGGAGAGTCTCGATGCATCACCTGAGTGCGATATTTTTTGGAGAAATAATCCGCTAAATAGTTGGCAACAAAAGTACTTCGGTGTTGGCCCCCACTACAAGCTACACCAACTGTATAAGAACTTCTTCCGTCTTTTTGCACTTCCTTAAGAGAAGTTGATAAATATTTTTTAAAATTTTCTAATACTTCTTTGGTAACATCAAACGACATCATATAGTCAATAACAGGTTGATCAGTGCCGTTAAGCTCTTTCAAAGATTCATTCCAATATGGATTAGGAATCATTCTTGTATCTAAAAAGGTATCAATACCTTGAGGAATACCGTTTTTAATTCCAAAAGAAATAAAAGTCACAGATAAAATCTTTTCATCGTCAATACCAGCTAAGAATTTATAAACCATCCCTCTAAGCTGTTTAACACTTAAAGAAGAAGTATCGATATATAAATCGGCTTCATTAACAATATCCAAGGTATCTTTAATATCAAGCTTAATCGCATCAGTTAAAGATAATTTAAAGCGAGCGCTACGAGGATGAACATGTCTACTTAAAGCATAACGTTTATTTAATTCTTGTTCAGAACAATTTAAAACAATATAGCGGTAATTAGCGTCTTTTCTTTGCTTTAATATCTTAAAGATATCTTTTCCACTACCCGCATTAAGCATTAAAACAAAATCATTTAATTCGCTTTCTTCTTTTAATAAGTCATCCACAACTGCATTAATTGAGTTAGTTGGTGGATTTTTAATTACTAAATAACCAAGCTCTTCAAAAACGAACTCGACACTAGATAAGCCAGATCCACTAGGACCAGCAATAACTACAATGTTTTTCATTTAGATAAATACTCCTTAATGCTTTTTGCGGCTACCATCCCATCATGCTCCGCTAAATAGATTTGTCGAATATCGCGTGGAAGAACATCTCCTCCGGCAAAACAGCCTTCAACACTAGTGGACATATTTTTATCAACAGGAATATTTCCATATTCATTTTTAATATCTAATTTAATAAAAGTAGTATTTGGGTTTTGTCCCACAAGCGGGAATACACCTTGAACCTCTAACACTTTTTCTTCTAAAGTTTCTTTATTTTGAATTTTCACTGCCTCTAGTTTATCTTCTCCAATAAACTCTACAGGAATATAAGGAGTCATAATCGTCACATTATCAAATGATTTTAGTTCCTCAACAATTTTCATAGAGCCACGGAATTCATTTCTTCTATGGATTAAATATAAATGTTTCACTAAGTGGGCAAGGTGCACTGCTTCTTTTAAAGCGGCATTACCCCCTCCGATAACTAAAACATCTTGTCCTTTAAAGAAGTGTCCATCGCATAAAGCGCAATAACTTAAGCCGTGCCCAAATAATTTATCTTCATTTGGTAAGCCAACTTTTCTTTCCACTGTTCCACTAGCGACATAGACAGCTTTAGATTTATAGGTATCATTTTTACCAATAGAAACAAATGTATCACCGACTTTATCTAAAGATATAATTTCATCGCCAATAAAGTTAAGTTCATTATCTAAAATTCTTTGATAGAAAACCATCGCCAAATCTGGACCAGGAATTTCTTTTTGTCCAGGATAATTATCCACTCTAGGAGCAATGTTAATCTTTCCTCCTGGCATACTCATTTCAATTAAAGCAACATTAAATCCAGCTTTTTTAAGTTCAATCGCACAACCAATTCCACTTGGCCCTGCTCCAATAATTACGACATCAAATTCCTTTTCCATACATTAGTTTCTCCTTTAGATCGATATATGAATTAACTTTGAAAGTTGGTTTAACATTTGGATCTACTTTTCTAGGACCCCATAAAACTAAACAAGAGTCAACTTTAGCGTTATCCGCACTTAATATATCAGTGGCGTTATCACCAATATATAAAGTGGATTCTTGGTTAGATTTAAATAGATCTATAGCTTTTAATATACCTTCCGCATCAGGCTTAGGGTTTTTCACATCTTCAAAGCCAATCACTATATCAAAGATGCTATCTAAATCCACACACTTTAAAGCATAAAGGGCTAAGCGATGAACTTTATTAGTGACAATCCCTAATTGATAACCCGCTTTTTTTAGTTCCAAAAGAACTTCTTTAGAATTCTCATATTTTAAAGTGTGTGTTGGATATAAAGACTCCGACACTTTATTAAATTCTTTAAAGATAAAATCTAATTCTAAATCTGGAAATTCTTTCGCTAAGGTCTTTTTAATTGGTGGACCAGAGAAATACCAAATTTCTTCCTCGCTAGTATAATGACCATCACGATATTTATCGCAAAGTATATGAAAAGACTCTTTTAAAAGAGGATCAGTGTCAATCACTGTCCCGTCCATATCAAAAAGTAGAGTCTTATATTGCTTCATGTTTTTTACTTATTCCTTGAATTAAATATATAATTCCACAACCAAATATTGAGAGTACACCTAAACCAATAATCAAAAGTAGTAATCCCGTATTAAATGAATCAAACATCATTGTATTAGTTCTTTCTCCACCCATATAAATAGCGCCTAAAACAATAAAGACGATAGACACCGCTAGTAAAGTAAAACTAGAAATAGAAGAACCTAATACACTTTGATTCTTATATGTTTCTTTTTTTCTATTTAATAGGTATCTCACAACGTGATTTAAGAATATAGCAAAGCAACCCGCAACCACGAACACCATCGCCCATATCCAGCTATAGAAGTTATCAGTACCCATGTTGTAATGTGGATGTCTAAGTGGCTCCATAATTACACGAGTTAAACCATACCACGCAATATAAGAGAAGGCTAAATCTCCAAGTTGTAAATATTTTTTAAGTCCTTTGCCTAAAGCAAATCTTATAAAGAAATAACCAGCTAAATTTGATAGGAATTCTATATAGAAAAGCGGTAAGAAGATATTGCCTGGACTTGCAGTATATACTCTAGCACCATCAACTATTCGATAAACTGTATCGGAATATTCCATGTTGTTTAATACCATTTTTGGTAAGAACCATCGCCAAGCCTCTTTAGAAACTTCAAAGCCATGTACTTCTGCATTAAAAAAGTTACCCCATCTTCCAACTGCCTGAGCAATTAAAATTGTAGGAACGATAATATCGACTGCAAGCCAAATAGAATATTTCTTATTTCTCCAAATAAACCAAAGAACGCCAACGATAATACCTACTAAAGCGCCGGTAATAATAGTAAGTCCGCCCTCCCAAATAGCTAAAGGTGACCACCACTGGCCCATCGCTACTCTTTGAGCAAAGCTCAAACCTTCAGCGGTTCGATTCCAGTTACCAATAACATAACCAATTCTCGCTCCTATAATTCCAGCAGGAAACGCTATTAAGAAAGTGGATTCTAATATTCCGTGTTTACCATATTCCACATAAAATCTATGATCACAAACAAAATAAACAAGGATTGCTCCTCCTAAAATACATAAAGCATACCAAGCAATTGAAGGTTTAATCCCTCCCGGAACAGTAAATCCTTCTTTGAAGGAAATACCGTTAACTAAAGGATAAGCGACATGCTCAGCAATGCCGTTAGTAACAATTAACAAACCTAAGCCAGTAACTAATAAAGCCCCGATTAAAGACCAGAATAAACCTTTATTAAGTTTCACTGGAATTTCTTTTCCGTAGTAATGAATTATAAAAGTATTAATTGCAGCAACAAAAGAGAACCCAAATAAAAGTGAACCAAGAACCACTCCTGCCCATTCTGAGGCTTTTAAAGCATAGCCTTGATATAAAGAAAGCATGATAAATATTAACATAGTTAATATAGCGGTAACCCCACTTAAGCAAAGAACTTTTTTAAATTCTAAAGGATAATTATTTGCTCTAGGAGTTGGAGATTTCACTAATTTCACAGATTTATAAATGCTATAAATAGCTACCCCTAAAGAGGAGACAATAGCAATAATCATAAACACTAACGCTACCATATTAATTACCTAACACTTTCTTTAAATACTGGCCGGTATAACTAGATTTGTTATTACTGACTTCTTCCGGAGTTCCAGTGGCGACAACTTTACCGCCTTTATCTCCCCCATCCGGTCCGATATCAATAATATGATCCACCACTTTAATCACATCCAAGTTATGTTCAATAACAATTACAGTGTCCCCATGGTCCACAATTCTTTGAAGAACAGCGATTAACTGTTTCACATCGTGAGAATGTAAACCTGTAGTAGGCTCATCTAATAGATATAAAGTTTTACCAGTTGGTTTTCTTTGTAATTCATAGGCTAATTTGACTCGTTGAGCCTCACCACCACTTAAAGTAGTCGCAGCTTGTCCTAATTTGATATAGCCTAGACCCACATCATATAGGATTTGGATTTTGTTTTTAATTTTAGGGTGATTAGAAAAGAAACTAAGCGCATCCTCTACAGTCATTTCTAAAACATCATAAATAGATTTACCTTTATAGGTAACTTGTAAAGTTTCTTCATTATATCTTTTTCCGTTACATGCATCACATTTAACGTAAACGTCTGGTAAGAAATTCATTGGGACACGAGTCACACCCGCTCCTTCACATTTCTCGCATCTTCCTCCAGTAACATTAAAAGAGAATCTTCCCTTATCAAAGCCTCTAGCTTTAGCCTCTACTGTATTAGCGAATAAATCTCTAATTTCATCAAATAGTTTGATGTATGTCGCAGGGTTACTTCTTGGAGTTCTACCAATTGGCTCTTGAGAAACATTAACGACTTTATCTACATTATCAAAGCCAGAATATGATTTCACTTCTCCTGGGAAAACTTCTTTACCGGTAAAATATTTTTGTAACTGTAAATATAATGTTTGATTCACTAAAGATGATTTTCCTGAGCCACTAACTCCGGTAACCGCGATAAATGTTCCCAAAGGAAATTTCACATTTATATTCTTAAGATTATTAACTTTGCATCCTTTTAATTCGATAAATTTGCCGTTTCCCTTTCTTCTAGAGGTAGGAACTTCAATCTTTTTTCTACCAGTTAAATAGTCTGCAGTTAAACTATCTTTACATTTAAGTAAACCAGGAACATCTCCAGAATAAATGATTTCCCCTCCATGTATTCCAGCGCGAGGTCCAATATCCACGATATAATCTGCTTGTCTAATTGTCTCTTCATCGTGTTCCACCACAACTAAAGTGTTACCGATATCTCGCATTTCTTTTAAAGTCTTAATTAATCTTTCATCGTCTTTTTGATGTAAACCAATACTAGGTTCATCTAAGACATATAAAATACCAGTTAATTTAGAACCAACCTGAGTGGCGAGTCTAATTCTTTGAGATTCCCCTCCACTTAAAGTCATCGCCATACGAGATAAAGTTAAATAATCTAATCCCACATCGCATAAGAAAGATACTCGAGAATCAATTTCTCTAATCACCATATTAGCGATCGCTAAATCATTGTCTTTAAGTTTTCCCTTAAGGGAATTAATCCAAACTTTAAGTTCACCAAGCTGTATACAAGTAACTTGGTAAATGTTTTTATCATCAATTAAAACAGATAAAGCTTCTTTATTTAATCTTGCCCCATTACAAGTAGTACAAACACTATCACGCATAAATTTCTCGTAATAGTCTCTCATAAAATCACTACTAGTTTCTGCATAGAGTCTTTCAACTTTAGATTTAACACCTTCAATATAGCCAAGTCGATTCATGACATTTCCTGAAGAGGATTTAAGTTGATATTTATGAATTTCAGGAGAACCGATAAATAAGATTTTCTTTTGTTTTTCGTTTAATTGTTCAAATGGAATATCAGTAGGAACACTATATAAATCACATAGCATTTTAAATTCTTGCCACTCTAGATTTTGAGTTCCCACAGTGTTTTTATAATAATCGATTGCGCCTTGATTAATACTTAATGATGGATTTGGCACTAATAAAGCAGGATCGGCTTCACGCTTAATTCCTAGCCCGCGACAATCAGGACAGAATCCCATTGGAGCGTTAAAAGAAAATAATCTAGGCTCTAACTTAGGAATAGAAAAGCCACATATAGGACAGGTGTGTCGATCTGAAAGAACTTTTTCTTCAATGTCGCTATAAATAACTAATAGACCATGGCTCCAATCTAAAGCGGTTTCAATAGATTCGAAAACACGGCTTCGATTTTCTAACTTAACAATAATTCGATCCACCACTAAATCGATATCATGTTTTTTATTTTTATCTAAGGGTTTAAGATCTTCAATAGTAGTAAACACTCCATCCACTCTTAATCTCACAAAGCCGTTAGCCTTGATTTTATCAAGTAATTCTTTATGGGTTCCTTTTTCTTTATGAACAACAGGAGATAATAATTGAATCTTAGTCCCTTCAGGATAACTTAAAACAATATCAGTCATATTAGTGACACTAAAGGAAACAATTGGCTCATGATGAATTGGGCAATAAGGGATTCCTACTCTACCGAATAAAAGTCTTAAATAGTCATATATCTCTGTAACTGTACCCACTGTACTTCTTGGGTTATGAGATACCGATTTTTGATCAATTGCGATACTAGGAGAAAGTCCGTCAATAACATCAACATCAGGCTTTTCATAGTTACCTAAAAACTGTCTAGCATAACTAGAAAGTGATTCCATATATCTTCTTTGACCTTCGGCATATAAAGTATCGAAGGCTAAAGTAGATTTACCACTTCCACTTAAGCCAGTGAAAACCACTAAAGCGTCTTTAGGAATAGTAACGTTAATATTTTTGAGGTTATTTTCTCTAGCCCCTTTGATGACAATATTCTTTTCCATAGTGCATTTATTTTAGCAATTCAAAATAAATGTTTCTACTATTATGCGTGTACAAAACAAAAAAATAACGACTTATAGCCGTTATCTATTTATTCTTTATTAACCTCTAAATTCAGAGCCTCAATCGCTGGAGCGATATCAGAATTATTTATGTAAATAATGTGGTCGAAGAAGGATTTATCTACTTCATCTGGCATTTGAAATTTATTAAAGAACATATTCATCGCTTCTGGAGGAATTGGATAATCTCTTTGTAAATTTTGATTAGAAACCACCAAGCGATCTAGATTCCAAACCACTAAATAAGTCTCATCAAAAAATGGTCTAAGAACTTTATTTCGTCCCACACGGAAATCGCTATTAATGTGGGTCGCGTCTAAAATGACAATACCGTCTTTATCGCTAGAATAAGCTTTGGCTAAATCAAGAAATATTTTCCAAACTAATTCTTCATAATTCAAATTTGATTGGGCCCCACCAATTTCTTTTCTAAGTTGATCACTACTAATAACATAAACATGAGAAGTTTTGATCTTTTTAATTGTGGAAGAGAAGTAACTTTTTCCACTTCCAGGGACACCAGCTAAAACTACTAATTTGTTCATGCGAAATATTGTAACATTATTTTTATATAAAAATAAGAAAAAACTCCAATTTCTTGGAGTTTAGTTTCTTTACTTGAGAGAATTAAGCAAATAATTCTTTCTTTAATTCTCTGACCACTTCTGGTCTATTGGCGAGTTCTTCTTCGCTTAAAGCCGCGACCTTTTCTTTTGCTTTAGCAATAGCTTCAGGGCTGACTTCACCAGCTTTTAAGACTGCCTTTTCAGCTTTCTTATAATCTTTTTTTAAGATTTTAAGAAGTTCTTCGTTTTGTTTGCGAATCTCAATCTTTTGTCTCACGACATTAAGATAGCTTTCTGGAACGTAAGAGGAGATGATTTTAGCTCCTTCTCTCCATTGTCGATAATAATATTTATGTCCGGAAATGACTTTCACAGAAATGTAGCCTCTTGGTAAAGAAGCGACGACTTTTTCAATCTCTGAAACTTCGATTAAGGATTCAATTAATACTTCAACTTGTCTTTCACTTTTTTTCATATCGTTTCCAACCTTTCCTATATTAAACTACTTTTAAAAATTTTGTTCAACTTTTATCTAAATAAAATTTAAGAATAATTGTAGATATGCGATTATAAGCCAAATTTCTTAATTCTATTCCATCTATCTTGAGCATATTTTTCCGCTTTGGTTAAGAGTTCTTCAGCATGCTCAGGATTAACTTTTGGAAGTTGAGAGAATCTAGTTTCTGTCATAATGAAGTCTCTAAATTGAGAGTAATCAGGCTCTTTCATATCAATGGTTAAACCTGGTTTTCCTTCAGCAACTAAACGTGGATCATATCTAAAGAGTTGGAAATAACCACATTCAACAGCTTTCTTCTCTTGCTTCATAGAGTTAGCAAGCCCGCCCTTAATACCGTGGTTAGCACATGGTGCATAACAGATAACAAGGGATGGACCATTATAACTTTCAGCTTCTTTTAAAGCTTTAATAGCGGCAACAGGATTACTACCTAAAGCGATTTGGGCAACATAGACATTACCATAGCTCATAGCAATAAGCGCTAAGTTCTTTTTAGGAGTGAGTTTACCGCTAGCGGTAAATTTAGCAATACTACCGGTTTGAGATGATTTAGAAGATTGTCCGCCAGTATTAGAATAGACTTCAGTATCTAAGACTAGGATATTAACATCTTCTTCGTTAGCGATGACGTGATCAAGTCCGCCATAGCCGATATCGTAAGACCAACCGTCTCCACCGATAATCCAGACTGATTTATCTTGTAAATCTCTTTCATAAGCTAAGACTTTCTTCACTTCTTCATCTTTACTAGCTTTAACTAAAGCCACTAATTCAGGAACGATTTTTCTAGAAGCGACTCTATCTTTAATATGTTCAAAATATTCTTCAATTTTGGCTTTAAGTTCTGGTTCAACTTCTTCTTTTCTAGCATCTAAAATCGCAATTGCGGCTTTAAGTTTACTATCAGTAGCCACTCTCATACCGTAGCCAAATTCAGCATTATCTTCGAATAATGAGTTAGCCCAGGCAATACCTTGACCTTCTTTATCGGTGCAGAATGGAGTAAGAGGGGTAGATCCGCTATAAATAGAGGAACATCCAGTAGCGTTAGCCACTAACATATCTTTACCAAATAATTGAGATACTAATCTATAGTATGGAGTTTCTCCACAACCTGCACAGGCACCAGAGATTTCCATATAAGGCATCATGAAGCCAACTCCTTTAGGTGTAGCTTGAAGTGGAGCTGGTAATTTATCAGCTTTATAAGAGACGTGTTTGAATAAATATTCAGCAGCTTCTTCTTGCTTAAATTGAGATTTGGCTTCCACCATTTCAAGAGCCACTTTACCAGTCTTATTGGCGTTACATTCTGCAACACAGAGGCCACAACCAACACAGTTACGTGGGGAAACTTGGATTCTATATTGATGTCCAGGAACTCCCATGGCTGGTTTAACATCTTCTTTAACTAAAGCAGGTGCCTTAGCGAGTTCTTCTTCATTTAATAAGAATGGTCTGATTGTGGCATGAGGACAGACAAACGCACATTGGTTACATTGAATACAATTTTCTTTGTGCCAAAGTGGAACTCTATCAGCAATACTTCTTTGTTCTTTATAGGTGATATTTGGATTCATTGTACCATCTAATAATTCAAATTCAGTGAATTTAGAAACAGGTAAATCGTCTCCACCTAAGTTACCCATAACGGCAACATAAGAATCAAAATATTCATCTCCAGTTAATGGTCTATCGAATTTTGGTTCGAGTTCAGCCCATTTTGGATCAACTTTTACTTCTCTTAATCCTTCAGTACCAGCATCAATTGCCTTCCAGTTAAGTTCGACAACATCTTGGCCTTTCTTAGCGTAAGATTTTTCAGCGAATTTCTTCATCCATTTATTGGCTTCTGCATAAGGCATAATGTCTTGATTAAGATAGAAGAAAGAGGCTTGTAAGATGGTATTGGTATGTCTACCCATACCGATTTCACTAGCAATCTTATTAGCATCAATAACATAGAATTTAGCGTGTTTCTTCGCTAATTGATATTTGGCTCTATTTGGCATTAATCTCACTAAGTCTTCATCAGACATATCAGTGTTAAGTAAGAAGGTTCCACCTTCTTTTAAGTTTTTGATCATGTCAAATTTGAATAAATATGTATCTAAGCTACAAGAAATGAAGTTCGCGTTTTGTACATAGTAGGCACTTCTAATTGGGGTCTTACCAAATCTTAAGTGAGATCTAGTAACACCACCCGCTTTTCTAGAGTCATAGGCGAAATATGCCTGTGCATATTGTCCGGTCGCATCTCCAATAATCTTAATGGAGGATTTATTAGCAGAGACAGTACCATCACTACCTAAGCCGTAGAACAAGCAAGATGTATAATCCGCTTTAACGTGGAAATTATCGTCTACAGGAATAGATTTATGAGTTAAGTCATCGTTAATACTAACGGTGAAGTCATGATGTCTCTTCTCAGAGGCTAAGAAATCAAAGACCGCTTTAACATCTTTTGGTTGAGTATCTTTAGAAGATAAACCATATCTACCTCCGATAACTTCGATATCTAATCCAGCTTGTTTAATAACACTAACGACATCTAAATATAATGGTTCACCAGTAGCGCCCATTTCTTTAGTTCTATCTAAGACCGCAATTCTTTTAGTAGTTTTTGGTAAAACCGCTAATAAATGTTTTGCGGAGAATGGTCTATATAAATGAACTTTAACAACACCAATCTTTTCGCCTTTAAGTTCATCGATCACTTCTTTAGCAGTGTCGGTAACACTACCCATAGCAACGATCACTCTTTCAGCGTCTTTTGCTCCGTAATAAGTAAATGGAGCGTATTCTCTACCAGTAAGTCTACTTGCTTCTTTAAAATATTTTTCAGCATATTCGACGACTTTTTCATAGTGAGCGTTTTGAGCTTCTCTTCCTTGGAAGTAGATATCATCGTTTTCGGCTCCACCACGAGTCACTGGGTGAGTGTGTGGGTTTAAAGCACGAGCTCTGAATTTCTCGACTTTATCCATTGGAAGTAATTTCTTCCATTCATTTTCATCAACGAATTCGACGTTTTGAATTTCGTGAGAAGTTCTAAATCCATCAAAGAAATGACAGACAGGGGTTTCTGCATCAATCGCGATTAAGTGAGCAACAGGAGTTAAGTCAGCAATTTCTTGAACTGAGTGAGAGCAAATCATGCAAACAC
>DGHZ01000032.1 GCA_002392945.1 Caryophanales bacterium UBA3835
ATCCTTTTCTCAATCCAAGTCTTTTAAATTCATCTTCACTCATCGATCCTGTAATAATTGCGTAAAAAGCTTTATCTTCATTGTCAATTTTGTATATTTGCCCAGGATGTCCACCTGAACTTCCGTCTAGAACTCTATAGAACTTTCCTATTTCTAATGTTATTTTGTGTTTTCTTTTCTTTTTGCTCATTTGATTCACCTCCTTTCTGCTATGGATTTCATGTTTTTGAGGATCCACACACCGCAAAAACTAAACTATCAATTCCTTTCTTATAGTTATCGACTAGCTTATCCGATAGTTCTTTTTGTTTTGGGGATAATTCATACTCTAAATGAATAGGCACTTTCTTTGGATAAGACGGTTTATGTTCTACTTCTTCACCTTTAAAAGAAATGCATCTGCGGCTATAATACTTTCCGTTGAGTATTCCAATTGAATGAATATCTGTATTACCACAAATAGGACATTTATAAGATTCCATATTGATTTATCTTCTTTCGTTTGCTTTAATATATGTAATGATTCGCATGTTGGAAATCCTTTGTTGGTTTCGGTGAATCATTTTTTCTTTTTTATATTTTTTATTATTGGTTTATCTTCTTTATCAATTTTTAAACCATTCATTGGCTTTGAACCTAAATCTCTTCTTTTCGCAATAGTTGGTGAATTGTGAACAAATGATATTTTTACCTTTGTAGGTTCAATACTATGTTTTAACTTTGTTCGTTTAGGACCAAAAGAAGATGTGAAGATAATAACAAAATACATATTGTTTTTATCTCTTTTCTTATATAGAAGGGCTGGATGACCACCATGCTTGTCATTGTGAACATAAAACCTTCCTTTTTCTAAGTGTTTGTTATAAATCTTTTTCTTGCTCATATATCCTCCTTTCTGTTATGTTTTTCATGCCTTCGTTAACTTTTGGCAATCAAATAATTGAGTCAATGATTAAGAAAGCAATCAAAAGTCCTTACATTATATAAAGACTCGATTTTTTTGATTTCTTGTGAAAAAAATTTAAATATTTTTTTGTATATGAAAAAAAGGCCTTATGGCCTTTATCACAGAAAATATTTTTATAGTTATTTTTCTAATTCGTTAATCATCTCAACACGTGTTAAGTGCCTACCACCCTCGAATTCAGTATTTAAAAAGATATCCACTCTTCTAAGTACATCATCTAAGGTCATAAACTTTTGACCAAAAGAGATAACATTCGCATCATTATGTTGTCTCATAAGTCTAGCAACCTCGTCATTATAGGCGATACCGCATCTTACACCTTTGATTTTATTAGCCGCCATAGCAATGCCTTCTCCACTAGTGCAAACAACAACACCAAAACGGCATTCTTTAGAAGCTACTTTTTTGCCGACTTCCGCACCATATAGAGGATAATGACAACTGTCTAAAGAATAGGTGCCAACATCAATTACATCATGTCCTAATTCTTTTAAATGTTTCGCAATCGCGTTTTTATATTCTAATCCGCCGTGATCACTGCCAACTGCAATTTTCATACTAGTACCTCCTATAAAACTTTCTCGATATCTTTTAAAGATATAGGTCCTTCTCTAACAATTTTAACTTGTTCTCCAGTAAGGTCAACAATTGTTGAAGGAACTCCTCCTAATGCATCGCCTTCAAATACATAACCTAACTCTTCACCAAAAGTTTCTTTTACTTCATATGAAGTAATAGCAGGCTTACATCCACTTTTATTAGCGGATGGTACTAATAAAGGAGTACCTAGAAATTTAATTAAATCTTGGACAAGTTTAATATCTGGAACTCTAATACCGATAACGCCGGTATTATGAGTAACATAACTTGGGACATTGCTTCTGCTTTTTAATAGGATAGTAATAGCCCCAGGCATAAATGTTTTAATAATTTTTAAGTCTCTCTCGCTTGCATAAGCAAATTCTTGAATGTCACAAATAGAGCCTAACATTAAAGTATAAGGTTTATCTTCAGGACGACCTTTAATTTCGTTTAAAAGTTTATAAGCTTTAAAGTCGTTATAGTAAACTCCTAGACCCATCACAGTTTCAGTAGGAAAAGCAATGACCTTGGAGTCATCTAAAGCCTTTTTAGCAAATTCAAATTCATTAGTTAAGTGCATCTGTTAATTCCTTGTTATTAATAATATATAAGAATCTTGTTTTCCCATACATATCTTTATCAAAACTATATAGTAGACCACTATAATTAGTTTCTAATAAATCTGTTAACTCTTCTTCCATATCTTCTCCAATTTCAAAAGCAATTAAAAACTTATTATCATTTAATAATTGCTTATCAATAGAGGTTAATATTTCTTTGTAGTATTTAATAGCAGGATCAGCGAATAAAGCAAGGTGAGGCTCATATTTTAATGTCTGTTCTGCAACTGATTCTTTGCTTCTAATATAAGGTGGATTAGAAACGATTACGGATATATTAGATTCATTTGAAATCGGCTCTAACATATTACCTTTCTTAAATTCAATTTCAACATGATGATCCTTTGCATTAATCTTAGCGATTTCTAGAGCTTTTGAGGAAATATCAGTGCAAATTACAGTGCTTTTTGGAAAATATTCTTTTAAATAGATACCTAAAATCCCAGAGCCAGTTCCAATATCCACAATCTTAATTTTAGGATCTCTGCCAAATAATTTAACAATCTTTGTCATCGTGGAAACGGCAAGCTGTTCAGTCTCTTGTCGAGGGATTAAAACATCGGGATTAACTTTATAATTACTATTAACAAAATAGGCGTAACCTAAAATATATTGAAGCGGTTCTCCTGAGGTTAATCTTTTGATTTGAATATTTAATACGTTTTCGTCTTTAATCTGTTCATCAAAATGTTTTAATAAATCAAAAAAATCAACAAATCCACCATTATCAATTAATAGTGATTTAATAGATGTTTGGTTGAGATATTGATTATCTATTTTTTTAAGTTCAAAAAACTTTTCGCGGTAAGTCATCAATTCTCACCAGCCAATTTTAAAGATTGATCATAATGAATTAATGCTTCAATTATGGAATCAAGTTCACCTTCCATAACTCTATCTAATTGTTGGATAGTAAACCCAATTCTATGATCGGTAACACGGTTTTGAGGATAGTTATAAGTTCTAATCTTTTCACTTCTTTCTCCAGTACCGATTTTAAGTCTACGTTCATTGCCAATTTCTTCTTGTTGTTTTTCTAGCATTGTGGAATACATCTTTGCTCTTAACATTTGCATAGCAATTTCTCTATTTTGGATTTGTGATTTTTCAGTTTGGCACGCCACCACTATACCAGTAGGAATATGGGTAATACGAACTGCAGATTCAGTTTTATTAACGTTTTGTCCACCTGCACCTTGAGAATGATATGTATCTACTTGTAAATCATTTGGATTAATCTCAACATCAATTTCTTCTGCCTCAGGCATAACTAAAACGGTAGCGGTAGAAGTATGAATACGTCCACTAGCCTCGGTTCTAGGAACTCTTTGAACACGGTGTGCACCAGATTCAAACTTTAGTTTGGAATACACCATTTTACCTTTAATCATAAAAGACACTTGAGAAAAGCCACCAGCTTCAGAAGGATATTCATCTAACATTTGAATCTTCCAACCTTGGGCTTCAGCGTATCTGGTATACATTCTAAATAAATCTCCAGCAAAAATATTTGCTTCATCTCCTCCAGCAGCCCCTCTAATTTCAACAATAATATTTTTATCATCATTAGGATCTTTAGGAATTAGCAATAGCTTTAATTCTTCTTCAATTTGTTCGTTTTCCTTGGTGAGTCTTTTAACTTCTTCTTTTCCCATTTCTGATAGTTCTGGGTCAGAGTCATTAGACATCTCATAAGCACCTTCTAGTTCTTCAAGGTTCTTTTTATATTTATTAAAAGCTTCGACTTGAGGTTCTAGATTTGCTCTTTCTTTAGAAATATCTCGAAAATGACGAATGTCTTTCATCGTATTTTCATCTAATAATTCTTGATCAATTTCTTCTAAACGTTTGCATGCAACGTTTAGTCTTTGAAACATGCTTTCTTCCATAATTTTCTTTACCGCGAGTTATTGTAGCACACTATTTGAAAAACACAAAGATACTTAATATTTATATTAATCCTTCAAACTCAAAGATTATTAAGATATACTAGAAAAAGGTAATTTATATTATGGCATATAAAGCATTATATAGAACATATCGTCCTCAAACATTTGATGAAGTTGCAGGACAAGAACATATTGTCAAAACTTTAAAAAATGCATTAGCGACAGGAAAGATTGCTCATGCATATTTATTTGCTGGTCCTAGAGGAACAGGAAAAACCACGATGGCGAAACTTTTTGCTAAAGCGCTTAACTGCGAAGAAGGCATTGGCCATCAATGTAATGAATGTAAAAACTGCATTTCTATTATTGAAGGAAATCATCCTGATGTTTTAGAACTTGACGCGGCTAGTAATAACGGTGTTGATGAAATTAGAGAATTAATTGATAAAGTCAAATATGGCACTATTCTTGGTAGATACAAAGTATATATCATCGATGAAGTTCATATGCTATCCGCTGGAGCATTTAATGCTTTACTTAAAACTTTAGAAGAACCACCGGAACACGTTATCTTTATTTTAGCAACTACTGAGCCACATAAGATTCTTCCTACCATTTTATCTAGATGTCAAAGATATGACTTTACTAAAGTGAGTGAAGTCGATATCAAAGAAAGACTTAAGGCTATTTTACTTAATGAAAACGTTGAGTATGTAGAAGACGCAGTCGAACTAATTGTCTCTTTAGCAGATGGAGGAATGAGGGACGCTTTAAGTATCTTAGAAAAAGTATTAGCGTACTCAAATAACCGTTTAGTGGTTGAAGATGTTTTAAACATCTTTGCTCTTGAATCTAAAGAAGAAAAAATCAAACTTTTAAAGTCTATTGTCAATCACGATATGAGTGATGTCTTATCTAGACTAAATAACTATGTTACTAAAGGAACAGACATCAAACGTTTAACAGAAGATTTGTTATCTATCTTGAAAGATATTGTTATTTATAATTCCTCCAATATCGGTAACTACCTTGAATCTTTAAAAGAAGAGGAAGCATCTGATTTAGCAAAATACATTTCTAATGAACAAGCTTTAAAGATGATAGATATTCTCTTATCAGCAATAAAAGATTATAAGAATGTCACCTCTATTAATCCGCTATTTGAGATCACCTTAATCAAACTTACATCATTAGATGAAACTAGTCCAAGTCGAGTTATTGAAACACCAAAAGTTGCAGAAAAGGTAATTGAAAAAGAAATAGTTAAACCAGTTATTGATAAGCCTGTTGAGATAATAGAGCCAAAAGTTGAAGCAAAAACTGAAAAAGAAGAAATTATTAAGCAAGTTGAAGAACCTGTATTTACTAGTAGTGTCACTCCGATTGAAAGCGTGATTTATATTAAAGAGGCAGAACAAGAAGATAGTTTTGCTATTAGTGATGAATTAATGATTCAAGTTATGGCTATCTCTAAAAAAGAAATTAAATCTGAACTTGTTGATGGCTGGAAAAATATTAAAAAATTATCCACTCATGAAATCTACGGAAAAGCTGCAACATTATTAATTGATGGTCGCCCATTAGTGGCATCTAATAAAGTTTTAATTTTGGAATATCCTTTAGCTAAATTAGCAGAAAAAGTTAACGCTAAAGATATGCAATCCGAATTACAAACCGTGATTAATCATGTCTTTAATAAACACATGTTTATCTACGCTGTAAGTAGAGCTCAATCTATTGACTTACAAGCGTTATATATGAATCTTTTACAAATTGGTAAATTACCAAAAGCAAAAGATGTCAATTTAGAATTTATAGGAGAATAGTGATATGAATCCAATGCAACAAATGGTCATGCAAATGCAAAAGGCCCAAAGAGAACTTCAAAAAGCACACGCTGAACTTGAAGCTAAAGTATTTAAGGTAAATAAGGCGGGGCTAGTTAATATCACTATCCTTGGTTCTAAAGAAATTGTTTCTATCGATATCGAAGAGGATGGCTATGAACTCGATAATAAAGAGATGGTTGAAGAGTTAATTAGAGATGGATTAAACGAATTATTCTCTCAAATAGATGAATTAGCCGCTCAAATAGATGAGAAGATTGCTGGTAAATCTGGAGGACTAGGTTTCTAATGGAAAATTTAAAATCATTAGAAGCTTTGCAAGAACAACTTTCTAAACTTCCTGGAGTTGGAAAAAAGAGCGCTGAGCGTATGGCGTACGCACTTTTGGATTTCCCCGATGATGAATTAAAAGATATTGCTAAGGCAATTAGTTCTTTAAAAGAGAAAATCCATTTCTGTCCAATATGCGGAATGATTTCTGATATTGATGGTTGCTATATATGTGATGACTCTACTAGAGATCAATCAACCTTAATGATTGTATCTTTTCCAAAAGACGTGATGTCATTAGAAAAATCTGGTGCATATAACGGCTTATATCATGTGTTAAACGGAGAAATCTCCTTATCTAAAGGATTAGATATTTCTAATTTAAATCTTGAATCTTTATTTAAAAGATTAGATGAAGGAAATATTAAAGAAATAATCTTAGCCACTAACCCAACGATAGACGGAGAAACCACATCTGGTTATTTAAATAAAGTATTAGAAAAATACGAAATAAAAGTTACTCGTCTTGCCTATGGCCTACAAATGGGAGGAAATCTAGATTACGTAGATCCTCTTACATTATCTAAAGCCTTAGAGGGAAGACATAAAATCTAGGAGGAACATTATATGTTTATTACTTTAGAAGGACCTGAAGGTAGCGGAAAAACCACCGCTGTTGAAGCTGCTGTTAAAGAATTAGAGGCACGTGGTTATCAAATCGTTAGAACTAGAGAACCAGGTGGCACTCCAATTGCTGAACAAATTAGAAATGTGATTTTAGATAAAGAAAACACAAAAATGGATCCTCGTACTGAAGCTCTGCTTTACGCTGCTAGTAGAAGGCAGCATTTAGTGGAAAAAGTTTGGCCAGCTTTAAAAGAAGGCAAAATTGTTATATGTGACCGCTATTTAGATTCTTCTTTAGCCTATCAAGGTGGGGCTAGAGGTTTAGGAGTCGATAACATTTTAAATGTGAATATGTTTGCAACTGAAAATACTTTCCCAGATTTAACTTTGTTATTTGATATTACTCCAGAAGAAGGATTAAAAAGAATCGCTGCGAATGCTTCTAGAGAAGTTAATCGCTTAGACTTAGAAAAATTAGAATTCCACCACAAAGTCAGAAACACTTTCTTGGAACTAGCCAAAAAGTATCCAGAAAGATATGTCATTATAGATGCTTCTAAAAGTAGAGAAGAAGTAGCTAATGCTACTTTAGAAGCCATCTTAAATAGATTATGCAAATAGATAATTATCTAAAAAATAGACAACCGATTATTTATCAAACATTTACTAATTCACTTAAGAATAAGAGCCTTTCTCATGCTTATTTATTAGTGGGTAATCCAGGGACGCCTCTATTAGAGACGGCGACTTTTTTAGCTAAATCAATATTATGTGATGACCCTAGTCCGCTTGCCTGTTCTAACTGTATTACCTGTTTAAGAATTGAAAGCGATAATTATCCAGATGTCATCATTCTTGATGGTAGTAAAGCCACAATTAAAAAAGAAGATGTTTTAAATATTGAATCTAGATTTGAAAAAACTGCTTTCGAAACTAAAGGGATCATGATATATGTGGTTCATTTAGTGGAAAATATGACTTTAGAGGCCGTTAACTCTATTCTTAAGTTCTTAGAAGAACCAGAAGGTGAGGTTTACGCTTTCTTGACCACTAACAATTTAAACAATGTCTTACCAACTATTATTTCTAGATGCCAAGTATTAAATCTAAAAAACATCGATAGACAAACAATTATTGATGAGGCAATTGATCTATCAATTGAAAAGGAAGACGCTGAATTATTATCGTACTTTTATAATGACAGTGAACTAATTTTTAATTTCTTAAAAGATAAGGAAGAAAGTGAAAATTATTTCATTTCTAAAAAAGCGATAAAGGGATTATTAGAAACATTTGAAAGTGGCAATGAAAAAGACGCTACTTATTATGTCCAAAAAGAAATAATCCCACTAATTAAAACTAAAGAAGAAATGAGATTTTTTGTAGATCTATTAACGGAAGTATTTGAAGATTTACTAAATCTCAAATGTAATAGAGATATCTATTTAAAAAGTTATGCTACAATATTGACTAGTTTAGTTAATAAACTTTCGCATATTGAGAAATCGCTAACGGAGATTCTTAAACAGAGAAATTTGGTAAATATGAATCTAAATATCTCGTTACAAATTGACCACATTATCTTATATATCGTAAAGGAATAAACATTATGGAAAATACATTTGATTGTTATGTTGGAATTAAGTTCGTTTATGCGAAACATTGCTACTTTTTTGGAGCAAAAAATATAGACTTAAAAATAGGTGATAAAGTCGTAGTTGAAACCACTCATGGACCTGAGCTTGGTGAAGTACAAGTAAAACCAATTTCAATTGAAGAATATCACTCTCAATTAGAACTTAAACCAGTACTTAGAAAAGCCACTGATGTGGATTTAAAATTACACGAAATTAATCTAAAAGATGCCGAAATTGCCCTAGAAATTTGTAGAAATGAGGTAAAAAAGGCTAATTTAGATATGAATCCACTCTCATGCCAATACACATTAGATAAGAGCAAAGTTATCTTTACCTATGTCGCTGATGAAAGAGTGGATTTCCGTGAACTTTTAAAAGCTCTTGCCAGCAAGCTTCATACCCGTATTGAACTACGTCAAATTGGCTCTAGAGATAAAGCTAAAATGATCGGCGGAATTGGCTTATGTGGCTTACCTCTTTGCTGTGCTTCTTTTGCTTCTGAATTTGATGGCATTTCCATCAATAGAGCGAAGAACCAAATGCTTGCGATTAACATCCCAAAATTATCTGGGCAATGCGGCAAACTCATGTGCTGTTTAAAATATGAAGATGATGCCTATACTGACCTAAAGAAGGAATTTCCAGAAATTGGAACTAAAGTCTTTATTGATAAAGTTCAATATGAAGTCACAAATATTAATGTCATCTCTAAAACTGTAAGAATTGATAATGAAGAAGACACTAAAATCTTATCCTTAAAAGAATTCTTTGAACAAACCCACTATCGCTTAAGAAGAAACGAAAATAGAAATGAAGAGAATTAAGTCTTTTGATAACTCTTATAAAGTCTTATATCTAATTGCTACTCCAATAGGAAACTTAGGAGAATTTTCTCCTCGGGCTATTGAAGTGGTTAATGATTCGGATTTGGTGGCTGCAGAAGATACAAGAAATACCGGCGACTTACTCCATAAATTTAATATTAAAAAACCACTAGTCTCTTTAAGAGAACATAATGAAGTAGAAGCTAGTTTAAATCTTATTAGTCAAATTAAAGGCGGCAGGAAAGTTTGTTATATGTCTGACGCTGGTTATCCAGGAATCTCAGATCCTGGATATATCTTAGTAAAACTATGTTTAGAAAATAATATCGCTGTCTCTACTATTTCCGGTAGCTCGGCCTTTCTAAATGCTTTAGTTAGATCAGGACTAGAAACATCACATTTCTATTTCCACGGCTTTTTATCCGCAAAAGAAAATGAAGCTAAAGAAGAATTAGAAGCTTTGAAAGATAAAAAAGAAACTCTGATTTTCTATGAATCTCCTCATAGAATTATAAAAACCTTAAAACTTCTTTTAGAAGCATTAGGAGATAGAAAAGTATCTTTACAAAGAGAACTCACTAAAATAAATGAAGAAAATATAATAGGTAATTTATCAGAACTAGTTAATCTAGATGAATCCACCTTAAAAGGTGAAATGGTTATTGTTATAGAAGGAAATAAGGAAGAATCTAGTTCAATAAATGATGAAAAAATAATCGAATTTGTGAACTCCTTAGTCACTAAAGGGCTAAGTAAAAAAGACGCAATAGATTTTATTTCTGAAACCTTTGAAATAAGAAAAAATCACATAAAAGATATTATTAAATAATAATTATTCTTGAAATTAGCGAAAGTCTTTTCTATTATTGAAAAGATTTTTTGTAATTAGGAGGAATAATTATGGAATTAAGGAACATCGCAATCATCGCTCACGTTGACCATGGGAAAACTACCTTAGTCGACCAGCTTTTAAAATCCTCCGAAACATTTAGAAGTAATGAAGAATTATCTGATAGAGCCATGGACTCTAATGATATTGAGCGAGAAAGAGGAATTACCATCTTAGCTAAAACTACCTCGATTGTTTATAAAGGCACTAAGATTAATATCTTAGACACTCCAGGTCACGCTGATTTTGGTGGTGAAGTTGAACGTATCATGAATATGGTAGATGGATGTTTGCTTTTAGTTGATGCCTTTGAAGGCACAATGCCTCAAACTAGATTCGTACTTAAAAAGGCGCTTGAGGCCCACGTAAAACCAATTGTGGTTATCAATAAAATTGATAGACCGAATATCAATATCGAACAAACTTTAGATGAAGTATTAACTTTATTTATAGAATTAGGGGCTCCAGATGAGTTTTTGGAATTTAAAACAGTCTACACTTCTGCTTTAAAAGGAACTAGTTCCTTAGATAGCAATCCAGCTAGTCAAGTAGAAGGAATGGATGCAGTCTTACAAACTATTATTGATGAAATTCCTGCTCCTAAAACTGACGCTAATGGGCCACTACAAATGCAAGTCGCTTTACTCGACTATAATGACTTCGTCGGAAGAATTGGTATCGGCACCATTAAAAGAGGAACTATTCACGTTAATGATAACTGCACTGTCTCTAGATTAGATGGAAGCACCACTAACTTTAGAGTCTTAAAACTATTTGGTTTCCAAGGCTTAAAAAGATTAGAAGTAAATGAGGCTAGCGCTGGAGATATTGTCGCGGTTGCCGGACTTACAGATATTAACGTTGGAGAAACTATCTGTGCATTTAACCAAGTTGATCCTCTCCCACTAATTAGATTAGATGAGCCAACTTTACAAATGACGTTTGGTACAAACTCATCTCCATTTTCTGGGAAAGACGGTAAATTATTAACTGCTAGAAAAATCGAAGAAAGATTATATCGAGAAACTCAAAGAGATGTTGCTTTAAGAGTCGAAAGAATTCCAAACACTGAATCCTGGATTGTTTCTGGAAGAGGCGAACTTCATCTTTCTATTTTAATAGAAAATATGAGAAGGGAAGGATTTGAACTCGAAGTAAGTAAACCTCAAGTTATCATTAAAGAAATTGATGGGGTAAAGTGTGAGCCATACGAAGACTTATTAATTGATGTCCCTAATGAATATGTTGGCGATATCATGACCACTATTGGAGAAAGAAGTGGCGAATTAGTCTCTATGGACGCTAAAGAAACAGTCACTATTCTTAAATATGTCATCCCATCTCGTGGTCTATTAGGCTATATGACTAATTTCATGACCTTAACAAAAGGATATGGCATTTTATCTCATACTTATAAAGAATATCGTCCAGTACAAGCTTCTTCTATTGGAGAAAGAAATATTGGCGTTCTAGTTTCAGTAGAAGCCGGACAAGCCACTCCATATGCAATCGAACATACTGAAGAAAGAGGAACAATGTTTATTCTTCCAGGAACTGAAGTATATGAAGGAATGATTGTAGGTGAACACCGCTACGATTTTGATTTAGCAGTTAACGTCACTCAAAAGAAAAATCTTACCAACGTTAGAAGTTCTAATAAAGACAATACAGTGGTTTTAAAATCACCTAGAAAGATGTCACTAGAAGCTTGCTTAGATTATATCAATAGCGACGAGCTAGTGGAGATTACTCCTACTACATTCCGCATGCGTAAAAAAATCTTAAATACCGCAGAAAGAAAGAAGTATGAGGCTCACGTAAAAAGAGCACAAGAAAATGAATAAAATATAAAAAAAGAGGCGCAAATTGCGTCTCTTTTAATATAATAATGCCTAATTACTTTTTGCTTTTGATACGGCCTTTATTGGCGCCTTTGGAGTTATGAACTAACATACTTCCACCTTGGTTTTTAGCCATGACTTTGGAATACTCTAAAGCTTCCTTTTGGGTGTCAAATAATTTGATAGCTTTTTGTCCACCAGCAAACTTCACTTCCCATTTGCCGTCTTCAGGTCTTTTAACAACATGATAGGTTCTTGTCGCTTCCTTTTTTGGCTCAGGTTTTTTAGGGGCAGGTTTAGCAGCTTTTTTAGGAGTCTCTTTCTTTTTGGCTTCTGCTTTTTTTGTGTCAGGAACTGCTTGTTTCACTGCTGGTTTCTTTTCTGGTTTTGCTTTTTTACTAAATAATCCCATAATAGTTTTCTCCTTATTGAATTTATTTACTAAACTTTCGTTTTATTAATAATATACCTACACCAAGTAAACTTAAAGTGCTTAAAATAACGCTGGTAGTGACAACATTTCCTCCACAACCTGAAGAAGTACTACCATTATTTACATGAATAGCACATTTGGCACTGAATTTATTATCACTTGTTTTAACAATTATTTCACATTCACCAACACTATTGGCAGTCACTAATCCGTTACTGTCAACACTAGCAATAGCTTCATTACTACTAGACCAAACAAATGTTGGTCGTTTAGCATCACTAGGATTAACTGTAACTCTAAGTTGCACTCTATCTGATGGCTTTAATGTTTTTTCAGTAACATTTAATGAAATAGATTCTATTTCTGCTCCGCCATTAACTGTGACTGAACAAGTATTAGAATATTCTGTTCCAGAAATAGTGGCTTTAGCAGTAATGGTAGCAGAACCTGCGCCAGCAGCAGTTAAAGTAATGCTAGTTCCAGATGCGCTAGTAGAAGCACTTAAAGAAACAACACTTGAATTACTAGTTGACCAAGTAATTTGTGAATAGTCACTACTAGATGCGCTAATGGTTGTAGTTGCACCAATTTCTAAAGTGGCAGCAGTCTTACTAATAGAAACTGAAGGATCGCTAGGAGTAAGTCCACATGCTGCTCTAGTAGCACTATTAGTATTACCCCAAATCTTACAAGCATATTCAGGGTGATCAATAAATGGATTTCTATTACCTTGACCACTTGAATGTGTTTGAATTACATTATTACGATTAAGTTCAGTTCTTCTAGCTATATCATTAGCACCAGTAAAAGATGTATCAGAAGGAAGATATTGTAAATTCCAAGCAAGCATTTCGCTTAAACAACCCATATGATGGTCATATTCTCCAGTCTTATCGGTTGGAAGAGGATTTTCAATTAATTCTAATGAGGTATCTGCTATAGCAGCATAAAAAATAATTCTAGAAGCCATTCCACGATAATAAGCAACATATTGTCCTGGATCATATGCTAATTCTGAATAGCCTTTTGAACCACGTTCACTATTAATTGCAGTTGAGGCAGGTCTAGTCATATGAGCGTCACCTTCAACTAAATAACCACCTCTTGAATTAGGCCAAACATGTTCTCTATTCCATGTTTTTGCCGCATCCCAACTAGGACCGACTAATTTATTATCATAAAAGCCTACGATTTTCCCTGAACCATTAGGATCAGCGTCACATTTAGAGGCAAATGTTTTCATTCCATCATATCCAACGGTTCTTTTTCTTTTACTGCTATTTAATGAATGGAGAGCTTGTTTTAAGGCGTCTCCTTCAAGTGTATCACTAATTCCACTATAGTAATCTGAAACAGAATCTGCTTGTACTAATTCAAAAGCAGTTACATTAGAATTAGCCTTTAAAGACACAAATAAACCAGCAGTTAAACCAAACATTAATGATAAAGAAATAAATCTCTTAGATTTCATATCAAAAACCTCAATAATAAGTTTATTATAAACCTATTCAAAATATATTAAAAGGAGTGAAATAATCACTCCTCTATATTGATTCAAATGGATATAGTATCAATTAAGCCTTCGTGAATGTTAAGGTATTAGCGATTGTTCCACTAGAGCTATAAAGAGATATGGTGACGTTATTATTATCAACAATCACACCGGTAGTGTTAGTAACAACATCAGATGGATCTGATTTATCTTTATTCCTTGGGAATAAACGATAATTATTAGTGAAGTCAGTATTTTCTCCTTCCTTAAATGTTAATATTAAGGAAGACCCACTACCAGACCATGTAAACGTTAAAGTTTTAGTGTCACCAGGAACTAAAGTTGGAGTGTATCTTTCTCTAACATAAGAACCAGTACCATCGGAATTAAAGATTAAGGTATATTTGAAATAATAACCTGGGGTAGACATATTAACAGTGGTACTATATTCACCGCCAAAAACATCCTCTCCACCATGTTCATCCTTCACATAGATTTCGACAACGATATCGCTATCTCCCATAATCGTAGAATATGGGGCATTTGGAAGAACAGTAGTTCCGATTTGTAAGAAGTTAACAGAGTATCCAGTTTTAGTAGAAACCACAAAGTTAACTAAAGATCCTTCTTCAGCACTTTTTGGTAAGGAAGAACCAGAACCAATAACAGAGTCATAACTTAAAGTCTCTAAAGTATCGACATCTTTAATTACATAACTAATGTTGTGATAAACAACTATAGCTGATACATCAGCGGAAATAGTAACATCCCCTGCTGGCATTTTAAATGTATAACCGACGTTACCAGAAGTTGATGGAATTGGACCAGTAACTTCAATTTCTTTATCGCCACTACTGGCAGTGACTTTATTAACTTGATATCCATCATTTGGAATAACTTCTAAAACCACATCACTATTAGCGGCAGCCTGTCCAGATGGTGGATAAATAACAGATATTGTTGCTCCGGTTGGTTGAGTGTAACTAATGTTATATTTTGTTTCTTTTGTGTTAATAGTAATTTGATAAGTGCAAGAAACTTCTTCATCTTTAGAGTTTTTATATTTCACGGTAACATCTTGAGTGCCGGTTTTACTCATATCTGGAGAAGATACTTCAGTAGGAGTAACTTTCTCTTCATATCCAGAAGAATACTTAGCAGTTACCACTCCATCAAAGATGAACTCATCATCCTCTGTCCAAACTAGAGTTTGACCAGACACGGAAATCGAATCTAAAATGATTGATTGTTCTTTCCAATAATCGATAGAAGCTTGAGTAATTTCAAATCTCACTTGTAAATAAGTTTTATCAGTCCATGCAGTCGCATAGCTTGGATCAGTAATTCTGATTTGGCTGAAATAATCATCACTCATCCAATATTGTTGGAAACTTGCGGATGAACTGCCGCTAAAGCCAAGTTTTCTCAAATCTGAAATAAATTTATTCACTGCTTCAACTGCGTGGTTCTTAGTATCAGCATAGATTCTAAAGTACGCTCCATCGGAGGCTCCTTCAGTACCTTTATATAAGATAACCATGTCTTCACTAGTCGCAGAGGCATCATTAAAGTTTGCTACTTTAGTATCAGCATCTAAATCAAATTTAGGTAAATATTCACCTGCAAGAGATTTACCAATATAGTCATTTAATAAACCAACAGTGACAATCGTCCCTTTAGTTTTTTGTTTATGTAAGAATTTAAAGGAAGAGATACCATTTGGATATAAATATCCATATTTCATTCCACTTGAGTCTTGTTCTTCAGGAGAATAATATCTCATCTTCACGGAATAAGTATGGATGATATCTTCTTCTTCAACGATCTTTTGATATTCAATTAAACCTGGATTGGAAACTTCATGGAATCCAATGGCTTCTAAAGCAACTCTATAACCACTAGTTAAGTCGCCAGCGAAATAATCTTCCACCATTGCAACATAGAAACCCTCTGAAACACTTTTTCCAGCTTTCCAAGCATAAGACATACCTTCAATAAATGGAGGAATAACACCGTTGAATTCTTCTTTAAATAAATCACTGGTGTCTTTATCCCATTCAGTAGGAGCTACATATGTATAATCTGGATTAATAACATATCCCTCAAGTATTTCGTTATGAGTTTTTTCAATATTAGAAACTTTTAATGTCACATCAGCGGTTGTATGCACTTCTTCAACATCAAAATATGTCACTTCATAAATACCTTGGAATGTAAGAATATCATTTTCAAATTTAGCTGTGATATATTCAGGAGCGGACACTAAAGAAGTATAATCACCAAAAGCAAGATTAGCTAAAATCGCCATAGCCTTCATAGAGGTAGATTTATATAAGCCAAGATCTTCATCATAGATGAATTCTTCTACGATTAAGTGTTCAACCGCTAAAGAATAAACATCACTAACACTTCTATCTACATTAGTGGATTTGAAATAACCTAAGATTAATCCACCAGTAGAGGTTGCAGATTTATTTAATTGGAAATTAACAATGCCTTGTCCTTTTTGTTTGATATAACCTGAATAGAAATAAGTATCAAAATCATCAAACATTACATCATCATTAATGTTGAAATAATTAAAGTCAGCAAATGGTTCACTTTCATTAGCCCATTGGTTATTTAAATGCGCAGAATAATTGTGTCTAGCATTAATGCTATTAATAGCATCCACAAATGTTTCTATATCTCCAGAAGGACCAAGCGGACTAATCACCACATCTATACTTTGGCTAGCAAATGCAGAGTTATCAAATTCAACAGTGTATCTTCCTAGTCCTGATTTAGTTTCAGTTGGACTAGTGATAACGGAATAAGATGATCCTTTAGTTTCGCTTTCTTTATGAGATGAATCTCTAGAGCACACTCTTGTAGCGGTGCAACTTAAATTATCACTACTCCATTCATAAGTAGGTGTACCCCAGTCATGACCAAGAGGATCTAAGGTAACTGATTTAATTTGTTCTTCAAATGCTTCATTAGTAAAAGTAACTTTATAAGTTTTTTCTCCGCTAGTCTCACAACCAGCAGGAGTGATAGTTTCAACAGATTGTTTAGTTTCAGTTTGCACATGAGATCTATCTTTTAAGCAGACTCTTGTAGCGGTGCAATTAGAAAAATCATCGCTCCAAGAATATGTTGGAGTGCCCCAATCATGAACATGTTCAGAAGATCCTCCTGAATCATTACAAGCCACAGTAAGCATCGCTACTGCAATAAGAACGGTTGATAATCTTTTCAATTTCATAATCAAGTCCTCCTGTATATGATAAGTTTATTATATATAAATAGGTCTCATCAAGTTTAAAGATGAGACCATATCGATTATAGTGATGATATCTAGATAATTTCTAAACTTTAGAGAATGTATAAGACGCTGATCTTTCGGAACCGAATGTATAGAATAATGAAACAGTAATTTTATCAGTTGATGAATTATATGACGCTGTATTTGATAATCCAGCAGAATTGAACAAGCGTCTTGTAGTTCCAGTTAACCCTTCAACAGAACCATCCAAACTAAATGTTATAGAAGAACCATCGAAAGTATATGTGAAGAAACAGTAGTTATAATTATCTGTGTAATATTTGTTGTTATCAAAATCAATATACGCTGTGTATGAACTAATTGAAACAGAATAACTACCGCTAAGAGATTGCGGGGTTACTCCACCACTAACTGTAATACTATAAGAAGTTGTTTTGGTAACAGCATCTTCAGTGTAACTTACTGTAACAGTTTGTTCTCCTTCTTCATTCAAATTATATCCACTGAATGTTGCACTAGAAGTGACATTACTAGATGAAGAATCTGAATAATGGGCAGTTACTGTGCCACCAAAACTAAACGTATCACCAACAGTAAATTCAGTTGTTTGTCCAGAAACACTAATAGATGACAAAGTCTTAACTTCTGGTTCATCAGAGCAAGAATAATTAAGAGTGAACGCAGTAAAATATGCATATCCACCATTATTAACAACTTTCACATAATGAGCACCAGAAGGTAACGTTTGGCTAGCAACACCACATGAAGCAGAAATTGTCGTCCATGAAGAATTATCAGAAGACCACATAATATTCATACTTCCAGAATAACTTGTATTTCTGTATGTAAACGCAATGGATTTGAGTGATCTAAAACTAGTAGCTGGTGAAGCAACGCTAAATACTATAGAAGCAGCATCGTTATTAAATCTAGAAATTTCAGACCATTGAGGATTAGATGTATTAGATATCGTAGCGTATGCCTTAATCCCACTCATTTGTAATCCGTTAGATAAAACACAGGAACTACTTTGAATAGATCCACTTTCAACTGTAGATTGATTATTAAAAGTTACAGATAAATTGCTTAAATCTGCCCTAGCTCTTATCAATAAATTGCTAGAACTAATTGGCCTAGCAAAAGCTAGGCCTAACGATATAAGCGTTAACGCTAAAGTGCCATATCCTAAAAATCTTTTATATTTCATAAATAAGCCTCTCCGATATCAAGGAATATTAAATTTTTTAAAATAATTATTCTGCAAAAATTAATAACATAACAGTAATGTCATATTCTGGCATAGTGTATGTCCAAGTAACCATGTCTGATGTATCAAAATCAGCATATTCTGTTGTTTGAACCCAACCAACAACATAACCAGCTTTAACATTAGAAGTAACTAAAGTTAAAGTTTCACCACCCACACATTTTTCAGGTAAGACACATCCTTCTAATAAATACTCAGACAAAACTAATGGTTCTGCAGTTGAGCCATTCCATGCCTCATAACTAACAGAATAACCAGCAGATGGATCGATAACTTTGATTGTGTATTGTTTACTAACAGTAGCACCAGCTAAATCAGTATAAGAAACGGCGACAGTTTGTTCACCAGCAGTGTTCATATCATAGCCAGTAGCAACAGCGCTATCAGTTACAGTTTCACCACTTTCTGATCCATAGTAATAAGCATAAACAACTGGCTTTTCGAATGTATCACCAAGAGAATATTGAGTTTTATAACCATATCCAAAAGCAATGTGATGTAATCCGCTTAAGTTAGCAGAGATTTCAACATCTCCAGCAGGCATCACGAAGGAATAAACACCAGCGGATGGTCCAAAAACAAGAACATCATCTGATCCTTGTTTAACAGAAACACTATTTAATGTGTATCCAGTTGCAACATCAACAGAGAAAGAAACATTTTCACCAGCAGCAGCGGATGACTTGGATGCAGAAATAGCGTATCCAACATCTTCAGATTTGCTGATGTTATATTCACTTGCTCCACCAGGTTCACAAGAATATGTGACAGTAATACTTTTAATACCAAAGTAATATGACGCACTAGTTGGCTTGATAGCTAAATAACGTGCACCAGCAACTTCACTTGTGAATGTATGTGTTTCCTCAGCAGAACTCATTCTGTATTCTAATGTTTGAGATGCGACAGGGGAACCACTTGCAGTCGAGTCGGTATAAATTGCATAGGATGCATCAGCTTGGCTATTGCAGCTTACAATGGTTACAGAAGTGATGCTTTGAAATTGGAACATTGCACCATCCTTGCCGGCAGCAGATTTAACATATACGCCATAGTCACCAGCATCATTTTTCTTAGAATCAAAAATTTCATAATTAAATGGATTATATTGTCCGTAAGAATAGAGGTACATTTCAGTTCCACTTGCGGTTGAACTCTTCCATGAAAGTTCTCTTCCGCTTCCACTTTTTGTACTGCTTGTCGACCATGTAATTGAACCATTTACAACTTCACCTAAGCCACGGACTTTTGAGGATTCATTGCTAAAGCTAATCGCCATAACTGCTGCAGTCGAGACAGCTAAGGTCGATAATGATGCTAATAATAATACTTTTTTACTTTTTTTCGCGTTCATAAGTTAATAACCCCCTAATATACGCGCATATACACGAAGTCCGGGCAAATCCCGGAAAATGTATATTTGTTGAAAAGTATATAAAAAAATATTTTTTTGTGTCAATAAAAATAACCTATAAACTAAATAAATATAAGATGTTAATTATTAATAATTAATTTTTAACTAAAAAATGGACATAAAATATTGTATATTCCAATGAATTGAATAATAGCGGCACCTAAAATAAATAGATGAAAATATGTATGAAACCATCTGTTTTTCTTACCTATCGCATAGGCTATTGCACCGATCGTATAAACCACTCCACCAAGTAAGATAAAGAGAAATACATTAAAATCTAATACTTGCTTAAATGGATAGAAGAATATAACTGCCCAGCCTTGAATGATATAAATGATATATCCCACTAAGTCACATTTCTTGTTTCCTAATCCTAATATTGTTACTAAAAATCCGCTAATCGCTAAAGACCATTGAATAACAATTAAGGCAGTAGAGATATTGTAGTCAGAGATTCCTCTTAAACAAATAGGTGTGTATGTTCCAGCGACAAATAAATAGATATCGCAATGATCAATAACGCGACATACCATGCGTATTTTGCTATTTTGAGGGCTAGAATGATATAAGCTAGAATTCATAAAAACCATGAACATAAAAATAAAATATAGATAAAAAGGATACATATATTTAAAGGTCAAATTATGTTTCACCTGGATAGTAATAAATACCGCTAAAACAATTAAAGAAAAGACTACCCCAGATAAGTGAGTTAAGGAGTTCCATATTTCTTGTTTATGTGTATATTTAGGTAGTGCTCTTTTCATAAGACCACTACTATACACCTTTATTTTGCAAAATCAAAAAAAATATGTGGCTAGTTCATCGCTTTTCCATATATTTAAATAAACAAAAACAAGACTTAATCAGCGTTGCTTTGTTCTTTATCATCGTTTTTAAATAACACTTTGATATTTTTATATGGACCAAAGAGAGTTAACGTATCGCCTTTTTTAATCACTGTATCTTTGTTCGCATATATATAATTATCGCCACGCTTGATAATACCAATGGTGATGTTATATCTTTCCTTTAAATTAGAATCAATAATCTTTATTCCATCTAGTTCTTCAGGAACTTCATCAATATAAACTTCCACTAAAGCATTAGAGCCATAGTTATTAATCAAGTTAATCTCATTATATTTTTCATTATCCTTAAATAAGTCATTAGAAACAGATGTCACAAACGCTTGTTTAATATCACCTACTAAACCAAAGACAATAATAACATCGCCTTTTTTAAACATTGTATCTTTAGTGACATCAACAATTCTTTTCCCTCTTTTAATTGAAAGAATATTAACAGAATAATTCTTAGTTAATTCCATTTCACTTAATGGGATATCAAAAGCGAAATAAGGAATGTTGTTTAAGGTAACTTCTGCGATCGCATGCTTACCTTGCATATCTATAATAGTGATGTGGTTGTTATTTCTACTTTTCTTACTAGAATTTAAAGCGATAGCCTCTAAGAATTTTTGGAAGTGCTTATTAATTGGTGGAATCTTTAAAATAATCATTAATAAAAATAAGCCAGAAGTAATATACAAAATAATGAAATACCACTCTGTATAAGTTTGAATAGAGAAATCAATCTCCTTAACATTTACTAATGTAAAGAAGACGTTAATGATTAATCCCATAAAGGCCACGGAGAAAATATGACCAGTATACATACAAATAGTCGCGATCCTTCTTCTACGGTCATCTCCAGTAATTAATTCACTCTCACTAGTGGTAAATCCAGCAGAGGTAAATAATGAGGCAACTTGGAATTTAATCTTCTTACTTGATAAGCCAGTTAACTTAAAAGCCACGGAAAAGATTTCTATTGCTAATAAATAGAATGCAACAACCGCTAAAATGAGTGCTAAAGCTAACCAAATATTCATACTTTTTCTATTCTACAATTTTACTTTAACATTTGGAAACAGAGTTTCAAATTCTTTTGGAATTGGAGCTTTAAATTTCATCACTTTATTAGTAAATGGATGAGTTAAAACTAGCTCGTAAGCATGTAATCCAAGTCGCTTAATTGGATTAGTCGGATTACCATACTTATCATCTCCAATAACATTATGGCCGATGTCACCTAAATGGACTCTAATTTGATTTTTTCTTCCTGAATCAATATGGACATCCAAAAAAGAATAAGCATCACTTTCGGCGATAACTTTGTAGTGAGTGACTGCATATTGTCCATCTCCAACCTTTTTGGAGGAATACATCATATTTTGGGCGTTTTTCTTCAAATATGAGGTCAAAGTGCCACTTTTTTTGTCTAATTTGCCGTCAACGATGGCATAATATCCTCTAGAAGAAACTAGATCGTTCCACTTATCTTGAAGGGCATCTCTAAGCTTTTCATTTTTCGCTACCATTAATACTCCAGATGTATCTTCATCCAATCTATGAACAACATAAATGCGGTTATGTTTATCCTTTTGTTGAACATAGTCAGTTAACATACGATAGGCTGTTGAACCTTTTTCTTTATCGCTTGCAATTGATAGTAATCCGCTAGGTTTATTGATGACAATTATTTCTTCATTTTCAAAGATGATTGGTAAGTTACTTCTTGTCTTTTTATGGATAGGTGTTTTAGAGATAATCACAACATCTCCCTTAGTTAATTTGAAATTATATTGTGAGATAGGAGCCCCGTCCACTGACACCCGATGATTAGTTAATATAGATTTAACGGAATTTCTAGATTGTCCTTTTAAAGTCTCAAATAAAAATTCTAGGAGCTCACAGTTTTTATTTACCGGATATTCTCTTAAATCTTTATAGTCTTTAGATCGATGTTCAAATCTCTTTTTATTCTTATTCATAAATCTTTCTTTTAATCATTAAAGCATATTCTTTAGCCACATTGATGCCGGTGACTTTTTCAAACTCTTCAAAGAAGGCATTTGAATTAATCTCACATAAGATAGGTTCTCCGCTTTCAAGGAACATAAAATCTATTCCAGCGTATTCAATATCTAACTCTTTAGCGATATAATCCGCTAATTCAAAACACTTATCTCCTTCTTTTAAAGGTCTAGAAGAAGCATTTTCTCCAAAGTTACTTCTAAAGTCAGTTTTATTATATCTGATAAAACCACCAACAACTTTTTTATCAATAATAATTACTCTTGCGGATACTCCATATGAACTACCAACATATTTTTGGAATAATATTGGAGCGCGACAGTGCTCTTTATAAGCTTCAATTAATTCTTCCTTAGATTTAATTAAATAAACTCCTAAACCTAATGAGCCATACACTCTTTTTAAAATTAGAGGCAATCCTAGTTTAGCGATCACATCATCTAAGAATCTAAGATTCTCTTTCTTTAATTCTTGTGAATAAAATAATGGACCAGTAATTGTATCTGGCATTTTAATGCCTCTAGAGGCACATGCAATATTAGTAAGAGCCTTATCGTCACACAATTTGATAAAGTCCGCTTTATTAAATAAACGATATCCAGCTTTTTCTAAGATTCTAGCTAAATAAATATCCTTATCTAAATAAATAATAAAGTCACACCTAGGTAAATTTATGGATAATTCATTATCTTTAATCATCGCTAAAGTGCCATCATTAACAAAAACATCTAAGGAGATATCTAATTTGGAAAATTCTTCCTTGTATCTTTTTATTTTATAGACGTTATGTCCTATTTCTTGATTAGTAATAATGATTCCATTCATACCTAAATAATTATATGTGAATAACACTTTTTATCAAACTTTTTTATTACATTGTAATAATGTAGCAGCCTTAAAACTTTTTTCGCAATTTTTGCGATTTTTCCACTCTGTATATAGTGTAGGAACTTATCATAACTAGACGTAGTTAGATGGTTTCTAATCTTCTAGGTAAGTGAGTAACTTACTGAAGAGAATGTTCTTTGTTGGTCTTACTTCTATATCTTCGGTAGTCACTTTGGCTACTTAGAAGAAGTGTGAAAGGAGGAATGACGTATGGAAACATTACTAATTCTGTACCTATTATGTCTGCTCGTCAGCATGATAAAAGGCCCAACCCGTAAAGGGTAGGCCCCAAACACATCATTAAAGTAAACCATCGCGAGCGAATTGTCAATGTTTAGGATACATTCAAACAAAAAAGAGAATAACTATATAAATATTATTTATTAAGGAGTCAATCTGGTATAAAATTAAAACATCGAAACGTTTGTTTGTTTGTAAAGTCGATGGTTACATCGATTTTGTAATGGAGGTATTTTATGAGAAACACAAATGAATTTAGAACACTTGCAAAAGACGAAATCGCAAAATTAGAGAAAGACGTCTATGGTCGTGATGTTACTCACGAAGAGATTGAAATCGTTTTCATGTCTTATGTCATGGGATATATCAAAGGATTATTCGTCGTTGCCAGAAATACCGAAGGTAGAATTTACGAGGTTTCCTCTAATCCAAGTAATGGAAAACTATATATTGATGTCTATAAAAAAGAAGGCAACAAAGTCGTTAGCCTTTAATTAATAGGAGATATCAATTTATGAAAACTGAAAATATCCGTAACGTTGTTATTCTTGGTCACCAAGGAAGCGGTAAAACTTCATTAGTTGAATCTTTAGCCTATGTTGCTAAACTCATTCCTGCTAAAGGTGAAGTTGAAAAGAAAAATACATTGTCTGATTACACCCCTGATGAACAAAAAAGAGGCGGATCAATTCAAACCGCTGTTATTCCTTTGGAATATGGTGGTTATAAAATCAATTTAATTGATATTCCAGGTAACGATGATTTCATTTCTGAAACTATCGGAGTCACTGGTGTGGTTAAAGGGGCAGTCTTAGTGGTTGATGCCTCAGTAGGTGTACAAGTTGGCACTATTAAACACTTCAATCAATTAAAGAAAAAAGGTGTTCCAACATTTATCTATGTAAACAAAATGGACAAAGAAGATGTCGAATTCGAATTAGTATTAGAAGAAATTAGAGAAAAATTAGGTAAAGAAGTCATCTCCTTCTGTTACCCACTTGGTCACGATAAAGCTTTTGATGGCTTTGCTAATGCAGTTGACCTTAAAGCTCATATTTATAATGGAAAAGAATGCGTTGATGCGGAAATTTATCCAGATAAGAGAGCGAAAATCTTAGAACTCCATAACACAATTGTGGAAGAAGTTGCCAAAACAAACGATGAATTATTAGAAAAATTCTTTAATGGAGAAGAATTCTCCATGGAAGAAATTAGAGAAGCTTTAAGAATTGGTGTTCTTAAAGGTGAACTCACTCCTCTTATTGTTGGTAGCGCCACTAAAAATATTGGTGTACAAACATTATTGAAAATGTTTATTAACTACTTACCAAATCCTAACGACCTTAAACCTCTTGAGGCTCATGACGAAGCTGGTAATGACAAAGTTGTTCCAACAGATGTTAATCAACCATTCTCAGCTTATGTCTTTAAAACAGTAGTTGATCCATACGCTGGAACTATTAATTTATTGAAAGTCTGTTCTGGTGTACTTAAAGTGGGAGATGAAGTCTACGTTAATGGCTCTACTCAAAGAGTGAGTATGCTATATCAAATGACTGGCAAAAAACTCGATTCTGTTAATGAGATTATCGCCGGTGATATCGGTGCTGTAACTAGATTAGAAAAAGTGGCTTCTGGAGATACTTTATCTTCTCCAAAATCAATTACTATCTATAAACCAGTTAAATATCCAACCGCCGTTATTTTTAAGGCTATTGTTTTAGCTAATAAAAACGATGAATCTAAATTAGGACCAGCCCTTGCTAAGATGCAACTAGAAGATCCAGCTTTAGAAGTTAAACGTAATAATGAAACCAAACAATTATTATTAGGTGGCTTAAGTGATTCTCATATCGCTTACGCTTTAGAAAAATTAAAGAGTGTCTATAAGATTGATCTCACCACCGAAAAGATGAAGATCATTTATAGAGAATCTATAAAAGGTACTGCTGAAGGTGATGGACGTTACGTCAAACAATCTGGTGGTAGCGGATTCTATGGTGTGGTTAAAATGAGATTTGAACCAGCCGAAGAAAATGTCTTTGCCGAAGAGATTTTTGGCGGATCGGTTCCAAAGAACTACTTCCCTGCTGTTGAAAAAGGATTCTTTGAAGCTTTACAAAGTGGCTTACTCGCTGGATTCCCTGTAATTGGTGTTAAAGGCGTATTAGTAGATGGTAAATATCACCCAGTTGATTCTAACGAACAAGCCTTTAAAATGGCTGGTATCTTAGCCTTTAAAGACGCTTACATGAAATGTAAACCAATTATTTTAGAACCAATTATTAGAATTAAAGTCAATGTAGAATCTAAATATACTGGTAACATTCTTTCTGATTTAAATACCAGAAGAGCAAGAATTCAAAATATTGAAGAAAAAGAACACGGCTATCAAGAGATTGAAGCCCTTGTTCCAGAAGCTGAGATTATTGACTATGTCACTCAACTTAAATCCTTAACTCAAGCAAGCGGCTTCTTCAATAGAGAATTTGTTGCTTACGAAGAATTACCTGAATACTTAAAAGACAAAGTAATTCAAGAAAACGCAGTTAAACAACAATAATATCAATCAAATTAAATGCCACTCAACTTAGCGAGTGGCATTTTTTATTCTATTCAAATTTGAAATGTTCTTCTAGCAATAGATTGATATAATCAATCTTTAATTTGCGATACGTATTATAGTCACTTCTATATTTACGAGTAAGTTCAAATCGATAATCATTATATTGTCTAATTAAATGTTCGTGCTCTTTTACTAATGTAATAAAAGCGTTATATTTGTTAAAGGTTTCAGAAGCATATAGCATTACTTTAATAGTAACTCCATAACCCAATACTTTTTTAGGACCCACAAGAGTAGATACTTCATGTCCTTCTTCATAATTAATCAATTTATAACCTTTAGATTGTAAACGAACCACCACTGCTGATAAATCAGACAAACTTTCAACAGTAACTAATATATCAACATTACGATTACTTCTTCCGTTTTTATAGGCGGTAGCCCCAATATGAGTAATCGCAACTTTAAAACTCTTCAAATAATATTGAAGATTATTTTTTTCTTCTTTAAAAGTCTCACTCCATCCAACTGGATCAAATCTTAGCATTATTAAGCTCCATCGATGTGATTATCACAAATATTGCCGTCATCTGCGACTTTATTAAATTTATTGCCACTACTAGAATTAGTAGAAGTATATCCCACTCTACGATTTACATAATCTCTAAATGTTTTAACTTCTTCAACAGTGTTAAATTTTGCCATAAAGAAGCGATCACCCATAACTCCGGATAAGACTTTTGGGTATCGTCCATGGTTACAAATATTATTTTTAAAAGTTCTTAATACATCTTCATCGCTGTAGAAGTATTCAACATTATCTCTTCTCGCTCCTGTTGGTAAATAATATTTTGGTTCCATCTTTACTTCAGGATGATAATCCGCCATAACTTGTCCATATAAATCGTAGCAGTCAATCGAATTAGCGAAATTATGCATATCTGGAGAATAACCTCCAGGAGAACGTACATTGATTTCTAATCCTACAATATCACCAACTTTAAATAAACCTTTTCTTGCTTTAGTGACTCTAAAATATTCAATATGGAAGAATCTCTTTTTAAGCTTAAATGCTTTAATAGTGGCTTTACCAAGTTCAGCAAACTTTTTATCTAAGAATGGGTTGCAGTAATAGAACATATCTCCACCTTCAATAAGGATGTCGCTGATTGATGGAGGACACTCTAATGAAGTAAAGTAAACTGCGTTACTATCACTATCTGCTAATCCATCGAAAGTCACAATGTCACCAGTAACAAATGTTTCACAAATAAATTGGCAATTTTGGTCTTTTTTCTGGTAAAAAGCCTCTAATTCTTCATTATTTTTGATTTTATAGCTCTCTTCAGCACCCACTCCAATATCTGGCTTTACAAATAAAGGATAGCCATATTTATCAGCAAATTCTTTTAAAGATTCTAAATCACTAACAAGCATATAAGGAGCAACTTTAACTCCTGCTTCTTGGAAGTGTTTCTTCATATAAGATTTTCTTTGATAATCATCTAACTCGCTTGAATGAAGACCGGTGTCAATTGAGAATATATCTCTTAAAATTGAGTCTTTTCTAAGCCAATATTCATTATTACTTTCTAAATAATCAATGTGACCATATTTTCTTTCAAAATAACCTACTGCTTCTTTTTCTTCATCGAAGTTATCTAAGTTAGATACTTTATAATACTCAGTTAAAGCCTCTTTTAATGCTGGGTTAAGTTCATCATAAGGTTGATCGCCCACTCCAAGCACTCTAAAGCCCGCTTTTTTAAGTCCAACGCAGAATCGATAATATGTTTCTGGGAAATTTGGGGAAACAAAGACAAAATTTTTCATGTGTTTATTATAATCCTCTACTCTCTATTTGTTTAGTTTTAATCATTAATTAATAATTAAAAGATTTTGTTGCTTTAATTTTTATAAGTAATATAATACTTTCGCTGACAAATGTGTCAATCAAAAATATTATGCCAAGAACATTAGAACAAAACGAACAAATTAGATTAGAAAGAATAAATATTATCATGACCAGCGCAATGTATTTATTCGCTACTAAAGGATATGATTCCACTACTTTAGATGAAATAGCTAAAGACTCTGGTTGCTCCCATGGTTTACTATATCATTACTTTAAAAATAAGAACGGAATTTATGATTATTTAATAGATAATGTGGTTTTCCCAATGATGCATAATTTAGTGAACTCAATTAATTTTAAGCAAAAAGCAAAATTTGTTTTATATGATTTACTAAATGTCATTACAAAAGCTTTAAAATCAGAAGATGATCAATATGCTTGGGCTATTAATTTATTAATTAGTTTAGATTTAAGTATTGTTGAAGGCACTAAATCAACATCTATTTCAAAATCGAAAAATAAAAAAGTGTTCGCCTGGATTAGTTCTACAATAGAAAGAGGACAAACTGAGGGTGATTTCAACAAAGAAAAGAACATTAGAGAAGTAACTGCTTCTTTATTATGTTATATAAAAGGGTTAGCGTATTCTCGTACAAGATTAGGAAATAAAAAATTCATTTGTCCTAATATCCAAATACCGATAAGTATGGTCTACTAATATGTTTAAGAAGTTTTTCAAGATCCTAAAAAGCGTTAGAGAATATAAAAAATACGCGATTATCACGCCTATTTTTATGATTGGAGAAGCAGCCTTAGAATGTGCTATGCCATTTATTATGGGTATTTTTGTTGATGAACTTAAGGCTATGACTGGTCCAGATAGCTTCTTCCATTCTTCAACAAGTATTGGAATTCCAGTCTTTTATATTGCTTTAATGCTCCTTATTATGGCTATTCTTTCGCTTTTATGTGGATGGTTTGGTGGTAAAACCGCTTCTATTGCCTCTGTTGGATTAGCCTGTAACTTACGTGAAGACTTATATAAAAAATTAAATGATTTCTCATTCGAGAACATTGATAAATTTTCTACTTCAAGTTTGGTCACTAGAATGACCACGGATATTAATAATGTCCAAATGGCTTTCCAAATGATGATTAGAATTGTCGTTAGAGCCCCATTAATGCTTATTTTCTCTGCAGTTATGACATTTGTTGGCGGAGGATTAATGGGTTTTATCTTTGTTGGCTTAGTTCCAATCGTCGGTTTTGGTTTATTCTTAATTATTAAAAACGCGATGCGTATATTTATGTCTGTCTTTAAAAGATATGACAATCTCAATCAATCTGTCCAAGAAAATGTTTCTGGTATTAGAGTGGTTAAATCTTATGTTAGAGAAGACTACGAAAAACAAAAATTCACTAAGGCAAGTGATGCGATCACCACTGACTTTGTCAAAGCGGAAAAGATTGTTGCTCTAAATAACCCATTAATGAATACATCAATTCATTTAAGCAATATCTTAATTCTTGGTTTAGGATCTTATTTAATCTATAGAACTTCAAAAGGATTTAATGGAGTAGACTTCTATGGTGGAGTTCTCACTCTAGGTGATTTAAGCGCGTTAATTACTTACGGCATTCAAATCTTAATGTCCTTAATGATGATTTCAATGATCATGGTCATGCTTGCTATGTCAATTGAATCTATCAAACGTATTTCTGAAGTGCTAGACGAAGAACCTACTATTGAAAATGGTGCTTCTCCTATAATGAAAGTAGATAACGGAGAAGTTATCTTTGATAAAGTTAATTTTAAATATCGTAAAAATAGTGATAGACAAGCATTAACCGATATTAACTTAAATATTAAATCTGGCCAATTTATTGGTATTTTAGGCTCTACTGGTAGCGGTAAAACTTCTGTAGTTAATTTAATTTCTAGATTATATGACGTTAGTGATGGCTCAGTTAAAGTTGCTGGTCATGACGTAAAAGAATATGACTTAGAAACTTTAAGAAATAATGTCGCAGTTGTTTTACAAAAGAATGTTCTATTTAGCGGCACAATTGAAAGTAACCTCAAATGGGGTAATTTAAACGCCACAGAAGAAGAAATGCTTAACGCTTGTAAAATTGCTCAAGCTTTAGAAATTGTTAACGCTAAACCAGAAGGATTAAAGTCTCGCGTTGAACAAGGCGGAGCTAACTTCTCAGGCGGACAAAAACAAAGACTCTGTATTGCTAGAGCAATCTTAAAAAAACCAAAAATTATGATTTTAGATGACTCAACTTCAGCGGTTGACACTAAAACCGATAGATTAATTAGAAAAGGATTAAAAGAAGATCTCCCAGAGATGACTAAAATCGTCATTGCTCAAAGAATATCTTCTATTGAAGATGCTGATCAAATTATCATCATGGATAA
>DGHZ01000064.1 GCA_002392945.1 Caryophanales bacterium UBA3835
ATCACTAGGACTACTGCTACTAGGATATGGATTGGAATATGAATAAGAATTATAACTACTATGAGTTACAGTTTTATGTGGTTTATAACCACTACTACCATAAGAATTGATATATTCAAATCCAGCAAGTAATAATCCAAATAATAAGAAGATAGTAGAAGCAATCGTTAATCCTGCAGTGTTGCTGTCCATATTTGCCAAGGTAATAATTGTGCAGATAATTAAACATACAGAAGCAAGTATGAACACTATGCCTGCCTTATCGTCATTCATATATGAGCCAGTTAAGAATAGGCCAGCAATAATTAATACTAACGCAATAAATAAGAATATTAACTGAGCGATACTAGCTCCTGGCATAGAAGTGTGATCACCAAGTATTTTCTTTAAAAGTGAATAAGCTAGAAAAATATCTACGATAGACGCTATTGTGAAAATGCCTAATAAAACTCCTGTAGCTGCATAAAGTGGTTTATCATCAACCATTTTAAGAGACATGGCTATTATAACAACTCCCATTATTAGAATAATGATCGCTGCAATTAATTCAAAGACAACAGCTCCTTTAGTAAAAGAAATTATGTCGTTTGTGTAAGAACCAAAAGAATTTAACGCTTTGATGGCTTGAACAATTGTTAAAATACTATAAACAACAAAGGCTAATGCTGTTACTACAGCACATAAAGGTGCATTCTTTCTCATACATGCCTACCCCCAATTAATAGTTACTTAAAGTATAGCATATTTATAATCTAATAAATAAAAGCAACATATATCAAAGTTTTTAATCACTCACTAAATACTGATATATTTTGCTAGGATTTTTAGTTATTTAAGCACATTTTTGATAAGTGTTATAAATTTGATTATTGATATTAGTAAAAACACAAAAACTGGTGTTCCAAAAAATAGCGACATAACTTGTGTTTTTATATCACTGCCCCTAAAAGGCCTGCATATATATATCTGTAATTATATAAATTATTTTTCATTGCTAACCATCTTGTTTTCATCGTAATCAATTGTTTTTAAAAGCTTCCCATTACGTGCGTTTTTAATATCAAAGAAAATCAAACGAGGCAATGTTAAATGGTCGCCTAATGAATCATAATGATTATATGGGCAATACCATAATAAATAATCCAAATCAGAGTTGATAAACGTATTAAGGAATTTATTATCAAAAAAAGGAATATGAAGATTACCGTTTAAAACAATATTTGAAGATTCGATTTTTTTAAAATATACACCACTAGTTTCATCAAAAACTAGAAAAATAACCTTACTATCTGGATAATTCTTTTTATAAGTGTTGAGTTTAGATAAATGTTTCCCGACAGTTCTCTGAAAACTTAAATAATAAAATTTATAATTATGATCTAGCTCAGTAGGCAAATTCGTTTTAGCGTGAATAATCAAAGGGGTGTCCGGAGGGCACATATCTAAAAACGGTTTTGCTTCTTTGCTCAGTTTTCTTTCTCCGGCCAATACTGGATTGTTTTTTCCATCTGATGAATGATCGTCAACGCGCATTACTTCCATTATTAGTTTCTCATCGCTATTAATTAAATCTGGAGGAAAAGACGATTTAGAATTATCAATCCACTTTTCAAATCTTTTATCATCCAGAATACTTTTAAGCACATCTGCAGCATTATAATAATTCGCTGTTCCTTCATCATCAGATACAATTAAGCACTCTGACGGATGCATTTCATGAACATCTTTTAAAATATTAAATTCTTTATCATAATACATTTTCATAAACTACATTATTTGTGGGACTATGAGATATGCTACATCTTTAGGAACCCCAATTAATACTAACTGCAAAAACATAATAAATAAATCAAGAAAATCACAATATTTGGTGTGCTTCAAAGATAAATCTTCGTCCAATACACCATGGGAAAAATTGTTTCTAGATGTTGCCATTTCATTTGCAACTTCATGCATGGATTCTCCTAAATTTGAAAATGCATAGAAATTCTTAATATATTTCTCATTTTGCTTAAATGCATTTTCATATCTACATTCAAGGCGATCAAACTGAAGATCATGCAATATGCTGGAATATTCTTTGTTCTCATATTTGTTGTTTGACTTATCTTTCAATTCCGTTATTTTTGTTTTAACTGTTTTAATTGCTTTCCTATGTTCTTCGGAATAGTCTGCTTTGATATTTAATTCATTTAATACACTTTCAAATCCAATAACTGTAATTAAAAACCTAGATGGGGAATATTCTCTTTTTTCATTATCGAAATCTGGTAAATGTCTCAAATAGATTTTTTTATTAACCAACGCTTGAAATAAATTTGATAAATAACCATCCCAAGAATTAGCACATAGGCATTTAACTTTTCTTGAAAAATTAGGCTCTATTTTATTCTTCTTTATAAATAGATGTCCAACAACCTTATTGTTATCAAGCAAATAGGTTTCAACAATAGGTGGTTCTTTAATCTGGAACATAAAAACAAAGAACTTTCTAATGGTCCAATATATGTCTTCCAACATAACCATTGATAAAGGTTTATCTGTTTTTACTGATATTACCTGTCCATGACAAAACTGTTCATCGTTTAAAAAGTCGTGAAAAACATGATAATCATTTCCATTTTCATGATAAGAAGCTAATTTACTTTTAAAACCAATTGATTCTAGTGCCTCCTCAGAAAGCCCACCAGAAACATGGCATCCAAGCATTTTATCTAACGAATAAGAATAAAATGAGATTTTGTCTACATTATTTTTATACTTATCATTATCAAAAACAGCACAAGAAGAAACAATACCGCCTATCGCACGACATTTATCATCGAAAAAGGGAGAATCGGTATCATAATATTTTTTAACATGTAATTTTATAATTTTCCCTGTATCTGTAATGCCTTCCAAATATTCATCAAAAGAAACATCGCTAGAAAAAACATAATTCCCATTAGAATCTGGGGAATGAATCTCATTGTAAGGAACAGACGAAATATCTAAACGTAATCTGCCATCTCGAATTTCAAATGGTAACGAATACTTTTTATGTGATTTTATATGCCCTTTGAAATTGTATTCCATAGTTCATTCCTTGTTTCAGATAATTGATTATTGGATATATAAACTATATAAAATAATTTCTAATATTTATAGAAATACTATTAAATCAATAATGCTCTATGATAGTCGCGAAGCTTGCCAAAACGATATTCACTTTAAAAGGAGGTGTTCTCTGTCTCTAAATGCCTTGACACGCGCGAGTGCTATATTACTCGTACACGCAGAGGCTATTGCGGAACCATGTGTCTTTAAATACCGTTAAGTATGACATTCCTCAAATATTCATCTGCAGCCATTATGACATCTCTTCTTTTTGGCAATTCGCGGCCAAGTTTCTTTTCCAAGAAATCTTTTGCTTTGCTTATGTCTAATTCTGAGAATAATTCATCATACTTGTTAAAAGCATTAATTGTTGATTCTACTGGATGGAGGCTAATAAGTTCTTTTAGCTTTTCTTCGTTAAGTCCTAATCCGTCCGCGATTTCGTGAACTTTATCGTTATAAGCTCTTGCTTTATATTCTGCTATATAATCAGTGAGTTCTTTTCCGTCATCAATCACCAATCCATTCTCAATATCATTTAAGAATTGTCGTGCAAAATTTTGATCCTCTTGTGATAAAGAGGCAAATGATTTGTGTAATTCATCCAGTGCTTTTTGTTTAGCAACAGGATCACCACCAGTTAAATCTCTAATGTATTGTTTGAATTTAGAATTCATGTAAGCATCATTAATGGAATCTGTTTTAATTTCGGTAATATGTGGATCTATTTCATATGGAGGTTCATAATCTCCGCCAATAGGTCTCACAAACAGTTCCTTATATCTTTGAACCAAGATGTAATATATTTCTTTATCAATCGCCACATCTACAGCAGTGGCTCCACTGTCATGTTCAAAATCATAATGATATGTGCCCCAGAAGAAACCTTGAAGTTTAGCGGAATCAAGTTTGTCATTGAACGATGAAAACAACTTAGCAAACTTCTTTTTCCATCCTAAATCTTCGTCGTTTCGTTCGAAATTAGATATTCCAGCGCCAGCAAAATGATTTTTAATCTCATCGTAAATAAAGTTCATTGCTGTTAAGTTTGCTTCTAACTTATCAACGAAAACACCATATGGTCTATTGCCAGAATATTCTGCTACTGCTGCGCTAAACAATGCGTCTTCTGTATGTGGATAACGATACATTATGATTGTTCCGTGTTTCTTTTCTGGGCCATATAGTCTATTGGTTCTAGAAGCGGCTTGAATGAAGTTCTTTCCTCTTAAAACCTTGTCTAAATAGACTGTGTTAATCCATTTTGAATCGAATCCAGTTAATAATTGATCCACCACGATAACAATGTTTAATTGGCTTTCTTTTTCTAAGTTTCTATACGGATCTTTGTGAGCAAGTCTCAAACATAAATCCTTCTTGAAGCTTTGATAATGCCCCCAATCATAGAACTTGCCAAACATGCCATTGTAATCATTTAGTATTTGAGTAATTCCTTGCATCTTATTAATTGATGTTGAAGTGTTATTATCACTTTCATCAAATACTGCAGTAACTTTTAGGTTATGTTTGCCTTCAGCTTTTAAATCAGCAAAGATTCTATAATATTCGATTGCTTCTGGAATACTACTCGTAGCAAATAATGCATGGAATAATGAATTTCCACTCCTTATTGGCCATTTATCAATAATGTCTTGCACTACTGCCTTTCTATATTTATCGGTCTCAAATTGACTAACAGGAACGTGCTCTTCAATTTCTTCCATTGTGCATGGTGTATCTCCTTGATTCATGTAGTAGAGGAATTTTTCTCTCTTGGAATCATCCGCCATAGCTTCTTCAACTGTATTCGCATGCACTAAATTAAGTCCAACAAGCTCTCTAACTTTTGCATCTGGGTAAATGCACACTTTATAGCGGTCAAAACCTAAAACATTTTTATCCCTGATGCCATGCGCGATTGTGTATCTATGTTTTTCATGGCCAAAGATATCAGCAGTTTCTTGATGATCTGGTGTACCAGTATACCCAAAGAACATAGCAGTTGGGAACGTGTGTTCGATGACCTGGTGCATATCTCCACTTTGGTCTCTGTGGCATTCATCAACAATGAAAACTATCTTCTTTTCTCTAATCTTATCGATAACAGTTTGAGGTACTAAATCAGGTCTAATACGCGACATCTTTTGAATTGATGTGACGATAACCTTTTCATCAACCTCACCACTTTTTAATAGTCTAATTAGTGCGTCAGTATCGCTTGTGTTATAAATGTTTTCATCAACATTAGCGAAGTTCACGTAATCTAAGTAAGATTGTTCTCCTAATTCAACACGGTCAATTAAGAAAACCACCTTATCGGCTTTACTCATATTTGCTATAAGTTGAGCGGTTTTAAACGAGGTGAGTGTTTTACCGCTTCCAGTAGTATGCCAAATGTATCCACCTCTTTGCTCACTCTTGGTCCAATGAGCGGCAGCAACTATATTAGAAACATTTTCAGCAGCATAAACTTGATAAGGCCTTAACACTTTTAATATTCCATCACTTGCATCTGGAACTGTATAGAACCCGATAATCTCGTGTGCTCTTGGAATTGATAAAAGTGAGTGAGCAAACTTATGCCATTCATTAATATATTCGTTATTTGTGTCAGTCCAATGGAAATAGAATAATGGATTAAACTTACCGTCTGGGCCTGGATTCGCATAATAAACCGCCTCTTCTGGGTTCATAGCAACGAACACTTGGACTAAAGAGAATATGCCCTTGAAGGCATTATTAACCATGTATTTTTCTATTTGAACTTCAGCATGAGTAATTGAAACATTGCTCTTCTTAAGTTCAATATGGTAAACAGGCATACCATTAATTAAAAGCATGATATCGCCTCTTCTACTTGGATAGACGTTGTTTGTGGTTTTGAACCTTGGCTGCTCCACTATTTGATATCTACTGCTACCGGCAGCTATTTCCATTCGATCATAAATCTTTAAGGTAACCGGCTTATTGAAATGTAATGTATCAGCAGGATTATCCCTAATAATGGTCACGCTCTTGCCATTGATAAATGTGTTTAATTTATATGGACTTTTTAATGTTTCAACAGTATTTAGGATTTGTCTCATCTCGCCATCAGTTAAAGGGCATCCATTAAGATGGTCAACACCACTATTGTTTTCAAATAAAATATCGGCCCAATTCTTAATTAGGTCTTCTTCGGTTGGATACTTAATAACTTTCTTTTCCCAACCACAATTGGTGTAAAGATATTTAACTAGGTCTTTTTCAAATAATAATTCATCGTTGTATGGCATATTTAAAACCTCCTAGTTTGGAAACATCTTGCTAAGCAAAGACGATTTCATGTTTTGCAGCAAAACAACTTTATTTTGATATAAAGAAATCAAACCATCGATACTCTTGAAAAGCGAAGATATTTTCTTTTGCTCTTTTAATTCTGGAACAAAAATAGTTTCATCTTGAATCGACTGGTAATAAAGATGAATGATTGTAAGACCTTGTGCTTTCTTTGACAGTTTATATTTTTGATCAGTATTCCCTTTTGTGTAATAACTAATAAAATTACCATCAATGTCTTCGTTCGGTCTTATGACAAAAACCCCAGCCGTTTGTGCTTCATCATCGTTCATGCAAGCAGGAGATATTAACGAAAGAGCATCTACTGTTGTCGATTGTGGAAAGAGAATATCATTCCTCCTAATAGTTGTTGCTTTTTTATTGGTTTTATTTACGATTTTTTCAATCACGGAGTCATAAAGAGTATAAAGTTCCCCATATAGCACACATTTTAATTTACCGTCTTCTGCTAAATCGTTATAGCTTAAGTTACCGCCAGAAAGAGGCTCACCAATATTCTGATAAGAGAGAAGTCGCCAATCCTTTGAGAACTCTTTAAATCTTATTTTAGGAGCGGTTTCGCTCATATTAGGAAAAAGTGAATTTAATAATGATTTTTTAAGATTGATTATAGATTCGGTTTTTGTTTGATATAGTTTTATAATTGAATCCAAATCATCCAGAACCCCAGATATTCTTTTTTGTTCTGGTATAGACGGGTAACTAATTTTTGTTTTCAAAATTATTTCATTATAAAGACGCTTTATGGTACTTCCTTCAAGTCCTTCCCACTCGGCCAACGAGTAAAAATGATGAAGAAATGGATTGATAATTTCATTTTTACTATGTTTTAACCAAACAATATTAGAATCTTGAAAGTATTCATCGTTGCCATTGTAAACGACTGTTTTGCCTATACTTCCAGAAGCAGAAAGAAGAATGTCTCCAGTATTGGGATACGCATATTTAGATTTGTAATCTTCAAATAATTCACGTGAGATATATGCATCGGGCATGCCACCAAATGTGCCAATCTTAAAGAACGGTATATCGCCTTGTGGTGATGTTTGATGTTTGAAAACTCTTTTGCACATCGCAACAGAGCCCAAGCCTCCAAGGGTATTGTCCGTCCACTTGTTTGAATAATCTTTAAATTTTAATGAAGGGGTTTTATTTGCCATTCTTTTGTTTTCCTCCATCTAAAATTTCAATAAACTTATTTATTCCAGAAATATCAAAACTATCGCCAGTGAGTTCTTTAAGATTTGATGAGAGTTGACTTTCTAAAGTGTTAATATTTGAGTTAACATCGGTAAATGTAGAACTATATTTATTGATTAATTTATTAATCTCCCTCACAAGCAGTTTGACTAATTCGAAAGATAGGTTCTCAATTTCAACGCAGACTGGATCAATCCATTTTTTAATCAAAAGATTGTGTATTTCGTCATCAGTCAAAGATATAATCTTTGTTTCGTTATTTTTGTTCAGTTTTTCTTTTTTCTCTTTCAACTCTTTTTTGAGTTTTGAAATCTTGGATGTAAGTTCATCAATTTTTAAGATTGTTGCTTCGTATGAATCGTCTTCGTATTCAGCTCCCTTTTTAATTTCTTTTTTAATCTCGCTATTTTTTTTTGTTAGCTTTTTGGAATCAATATCACCACTATCATCATCTTTTAATAGCTCATTTTTGTCATCTGGATCAATCGATTCAAGAAATTCATCTTTTTCCGCTAGTAAAGAAGCTAGTTCATTCTCTAGACCTTTAACTTCTTTGGCCGGTTCACTAAAATAAATGTCCTGGATTAAAGTGAACGGAATTATTCTTCCATCATAACCAACGACTTTTTCTTCAAGTTTTTTCGTCTTGGAATCTTTCTTTAAGATTTTAACTTCATCTATTTTTCTAGCGGCTTCAAGACCTTGTTCCTTGATAATTTCTAAATCTAAAGCAATTCCTTGCCATATGTTGTCTAAAACTTCATAGCAGTCATAATAATCAATTAGGCCATCTTCATCTAGTTTTTCCCTTATGGTGGCCGCTATCTTGCTTTCTTCGGAATTTAAGTGGATTGCTTGTGGGTCATCTAATAATTCATGTTCAAGATAATCTCTTAAATAAGAGAATGTGCTTCGGTGGTCTAAAATGAATTTTTGAACTTCTTTGTTATTTTTAATAACATCCATGATGTCTTCACTTCTTAATTGTGAATATGGGATATCTTCACTAATAAATAGTTCATCTTTCAAAGTTGGGAATTTTTCCCAGAAAGCTTTGAATTTATCGCCATCAATTTCACTATTAGGAATGCCGCCAAACATTAACGCATAGATGTCGTGTGGAACTTCTTTGATATTAGAGTCAACATATCTAGGAATATTTAAATTAAATTCATTTTTTACGATTTCTTCGTATGAAACCAATCTTGAATAATGAGAAACTTCAGGTTTTCTTGCAATAACAGTGTCAACAATCTTCCTAATATCTCTTTGTCTCAATCTGTTCTTATTACCATCCTTAATAAATCCCTTAGAAGCATCAATAAACAAAATATCATTAGCCTCTCTATTTTTCTTAAGAACCATAATTATGGTTGGGATTCCGGTTCCATAGAATAGATTTGCTGGCAAGCCTATGATGGTTTCGATGTTGCGGTTTTTAACTAAATTCTTTCTGATATCTCCCTCTTCTCCGCCTCTGAATAAAACGCCGTGAGGAAGAACGATTGTCATAATTCCGCCTTTATTTAAGTGATAAAGATTATGAAGAAGGAACGCATAATCCGCCTTTGATTTAGGAGCCATACCATAATCATCAAACCTTGGATCGTTTCTTGGTTCCCAAGCTTGTGAATATGGTGGATTAGAGCAGCATGCATCCACGGTTAAATAGTTATATGTAGAATCAGGATCACCATCCTCGAAGAAAGGCCAATCTTTATCTAATGTGTCGCCTTGTCTAGCAACAATGTTTCCAGGAAGAATATCTCTCATAACAAGATTCATTCTTGTTAAGTTGTATGTCTCCACTATTAATTCTTGAGCAAAATATTTAACCTTGTTCTTGTTTCCTAAGTATTTACTGACCGCTTGACCAATATTAATCAATAAGGATCCAGAACCAGATGTTGGATCGTAAATAGAAATCTCTTCTTTGTCTTTTAAGTGATAAGCAATAATTTCTGACATAATCAAAGAAGCTTCATGAGGTGTATAGAATTCACCAGCTTTACCGGCGTTGGCGGCAAAGTTCTTTAGCAAGAACTCATAAATAAATCCTAGAACGTCATAGTCTTCTTTATTGTCGGTAGGGATTGATTTAACTAATTTAATGATTTCTCTACTATTTTTCGTTCTTTCTGGATCGGTTGTTCCTAAATCAGTTAATCTTGTAGATAAAGTTGAGAAAATACCAGTGAAGACTTTCTTATAACCCGTTCCAATAAATCTTTCAAAAGCACTTAATGCAACAGTAACATTTTCAATTGAGAAATCAACATCTAATGAAACCCATGTAGAGAATAAATTATCATACGCAATGAAGTAACCTAAGTTATTCATGCAGTTATTTTTTACTCTATCGTCTTCTTCGGTGACTTCATTTAAATCATCATCTTCATATCCTAATTTATCTTTTAGATAATTTTCTTCTTTATCGGACAGATATTTATAGAATAGAAATCCGAGCATGTAATCCTTATATGTGGCAGCGGATACCTTTCCTCTTAAGTTGTTTGCTAAAGTCCAAATCTTAGAAGCTAATTCTTGCTTGTTCATAATTATTCCTCCACCACTATTCCGTGCTCTTTAAATAAAGGAGCTAGTTTTCTTTTAATTTTCATGGTTGGCTCATATTTGCCATTTTCCCATCTATTTACACTGGTAAAAGAAACATTTAACAGTTCAGCAAGTTCTTCTTGAGTGTAATGCATTCTTTTCCTTAAATGCTTAAGAGCTTCTGCATATGTCATAAATATCCCTCATTTCAATATTTGACACAATTATAGCACTTTTATAGAGAATTAAAAATTCCTTTTAGGATATCAAATGCCTATTACCCTTTTGATTTCGCGATCTTTTTGCGTGAAACCCCTGGCCGATGTCCATCTATACAGTTGTGGAGATACTGACCGCCCCTCCCATTTTGCAGTCAGGAAATCCTGTTTTTTGAAAAATTCTACCCCGCGTATTTTTGAGGTGGGGCCGACGGCACTATCATAGATAGTAGATTTTCAAGACCGTGGGGATAGACATTAAAAGGTTAGGTCACGTTAGGTCACTGAATACCACTGTTTTAATTGCAAAAAAATAGTGGCAAAGCCACTATTGAATATACACGAACGATTGAGGAGCACATTTTAAGCCAAATTCTTGCAGCGTCTTTGGTTCTTCGTACCTTTTAACCTCACCAAGTTTATAAGCGTATGCTATGTCTCTGCCTTTAAAATATGAATCAAAGAATTTTTTTGTAATACCAGATTGGTCTTTTGTTTCATTCCATAATTCTTCTGGATTCATCATTAAAACTTCAATAATTTCTGCTTCAGCAACAATTCTCTTAATTGGCGTTGTTTCATAGATGATGATTTTATTGACATCATTCTTGGCAGCTTTTGTTCTATATTCGAATTTTTTTATACCAGAAATAATATTCTCTACATGTTCAGGATTAATTGAGATAATTATGCTTTTTTTCATTTTGTCTTACTCTCTCCAAGCTTTAACAATTTTTGAAATCCTTCATTGGAAATGATGGTTTTTAATCTAGGTCCTTCTTCACTACTAATTATACCGTTAATAAGCAAGTCATTCAACACAATTTTTTTATCTAAAGGTTTTAAAAATAAAACCTTTAATATTGTTCTGAATCCCTTTTCATAATAAAATTTTGTTAATTGTTCTTTTTCGAATACTGTTCTATTTCCGCACTCATTAATATATTCGTCAAATGATTTGGAATAGATTATGGATTGAAGAATGCAAATACCTGAAACAACAGAGTTGTACGATTTATAAAATTAATCGGACATTCTATAAATTGCCATCAAATCGCCTGGCTGATGTGGAACATTTTTAGTACTACAAACATAAATCTTTTCAACAGCATATCCACATGGTTTTTCTTCAAAGAGAGACATATTTTCATTTTTCAAAAATAAGTCAGGAAATAAATCGGTGTGAAATTGTGCATCAATAGGCAAAATCCCATGAGAAGCCTTATTATTAATATTAGGATAGTTAAATTTTGGATCCTTATCAAAACGATAGCATTTCATTTTCTTAGCCATAACTAATTCGCCATTACTTTTCTTATAGCCGTGTTTTTCAAAACCCCATTGTTTCATAAGATCAATCAGTATCTTTACCTCTGTTCTCTTGTTCTCAAACATGGTCACATATATTTCGTCAACTTTACTCTTCAAGGCGTAATCAAAAATGATTTTAAGAAATCTTTCTCCAACTCTTAAACCCGTACTATTGATTTTAAATGTGCCAACTTTCAATCTTTTTTTAGGAGAAAAAGTTGGTTCAATATCCTCGTATGATTCGTTTTCATCCTCAAGTTTGAGATACAGAAATCCTTGTAATCCATTTTCATTTCTGAAAATATATGCGCTCTCGCCACTTTTCCCTTTCCCTTCAAGCCACCTATTAAATTCGATACCATTATAATCTTGTCTTAATGTCTCGAAGAAACTATCATTAATATCTATTTTTGAAATCTCTTCTAATTTTACAGAAAGAACCTTGTAATCTGTAAAATCTGGATATCTTTCTCTAATTAAATTTAAAAAGTCTGATGTTGAAAAAACACAATCATTAATCTGTAGCTCTTTTGCTTTATTAAGAATGCCTTTATCATCAGTGACTAAAAAATCAACAATGCCTTTATAAACCAGATATAAAAATTTATTATCAATGATGCTGTTCTCATCTTTTGAATACTTATTTATTACAGATACAAATCTAGCATCATCAATCTCTCTTGATTGAATACAAAAATACGCATCTATTTTTGACAACATATTCTTTACAACATCTTTATCTTTATATTTTTTGATTTCGTCTTTAATATCTTCTAAAACACATTTTCGTGCTTTTAATTTTTCTAAATTTTTATAAAGCTGTATAACTTCATAAGCTATGTTGTCGCTACTTTCTCTATGAATGATTATATTTGTATCAAGCAAAACATTTGCTTCCATTAATTCTTTTTTAAAAAGTTCAATTTCAAAAACAATTATTCCATTGAGCTTTACGTCTTCTCGAGTATAAAACTTTGAGCAATCGTTTATCGCGTCTTCTTTAGTAAGATAAATATGACGTAACTCGGTATCCCAATATTGTGAAACAGCTTCTTCCCACGTATTGCAAAAGGAAATTGACCTAACTACCACTTTTACAAAGTCATTATTATTCTGATTGTTGGTCAAGAATAAAACGTCACCAATTTTTATGTTTCTTCTTTCTTTGGTCGCAAGCCTATATTCATGACGTTTTATGCCGTCCCGAAGTGGTTTTACAAACTTTTCTTTAACTTTTAATCTATAGTAATCCATATATACTGAATATTATATATTTTTAACACACGATAAGAAAATAAAAACACTGCCTAATATTATCTGAAAAAGAGCGGCCTATTCCGCCACTCTGATTCTCACTCTATATGTCATTGGAGTTAGATAATTGTTATTAAAGAAGTTAGTCTTATTAACTTCGTGAAGTTTGTAGTTTCTACCAACCTTAAATAGGCAATATATGCGGTGCCTGTCATCGTTTTTGAATTTATTTAGTTCATTTTCGCTAATAAAAAATTCAATATATTTGTTACTAACTTTCGCGGATTTAACTTCAATATGAACTTCTTTTACTAATTCGCCTTCCACTACTTCAAAGGATAATACATCATATCCTAAATCTGATGATTCTTTAGATACTTGTTTCACTTTATCCGCTAGGTCTGGTCTACCAATATTATCTAGTTTAGATCTTTCATATAAAAGAACTGCAAGTTCCGCGGCATTACCTGATCTTTGTTTCGCTCTTTGAGATTTTTCATAGTCTTGAACTTCTCTAACTAGTTCTCTATCAGATTTCTTTACTGCTTCAGCTTGGAAATAGTCATAATGTACTTCGTCATCAATTTTAGCAGGTAAAGAATCTAGATATGATTCTACGATTGGTTTATCTGCATCCGCCCAATCGATGTCTTCTAATTCTTCCACTGATGACCATTTTAAAGCTTGATGTTCTTCATCTTTTATTTGGCCTGCAATTTGTTTACATTTATAGACCTTAAGATTGACATTGAAGTCTTTATATTCGTTATAAGATTCATCTACTAAGTCGTAGACTTCAATGTCTATATTAAGTTCTTCCTTAATTTCTCTTTTTAAAGCTTCTTTATCTGATTCTCCTTGTTCAATCTTTCCACCTGGAAATTCCCATTTACCCATTAAAGAACCATAACCACGTTGAGCGCATAACACTTTTCCATTTTCATCAATAATTGCTGCACCCACTACTTGGTAGACTGGTTTCTCCATAGGAGTTACTGAACCAGTAGAATATTGAGATAACATTTCGCTCTCAGTTAATAAAACATATGCACTATTTCTTACTAAGTTAAATCTAATAACTTTTCTTGGTTTTCCTTCTATATCGTTTTCAATATCAAAATAAGGTTCACCACTTAAATTAACTAATCCATAGTATGTATATTGGGTTTCTTTAAATACCACGAATAAATGAACAGGGATATTATTCTCTCTAGCGTAATATAGAGCCTTATTAGCTCCTGTCATAGTCTGGTCGCCTTTTAGACCTTCGCCTGTATACACTATTTGTTCACTATTATTTGATAGTTGATCTCCATATGGTCTATGTTTGGTATGTTTAGAGATAAGCACTAAAGTGTTTGTCTTCTTGCAGATATTCATGCCGCGCATAAAAGATCCACCATAAGCGGATATTAAATCATCTCTTTTATATACTTTACCTATTTCAAAATCTGAAATGTTCATCACTTAGCAGCTTAGCAGCTAAGAGATCTGAGATCAAATATTTTTATTGCTTGTTTCGTTTGTTACACAACCTTTTTTGCTTTTATTGTTATCATCATCAAGATTAAGCATCTTAAATCTAACAATCCCAAACTCCCTAACTTGTTTAGGAGAATAGAACTTATTACATTCATTAATTAGATCATCTAGATTATTAAATAATCCTTCAAAGTCTTCTTTCCAATAATCTTTTAATGCGTCTAACCAATTAGGATGTATTGATATATCTGTTATTGTTACTACTAGTGTGTCATTAAGGTTTTCATTAGACACAAGAGTTATTTGATCTCCAATAGAAAGACTACTTCTATCAGGAGTGTATAATCTATATTCATGTTTCTTTTTACCTGTTTTTATTAGTTCAAGAAAACAGGGTTTTATTTTCATGACAACGTTTTTCATATAATCAATAAATATCTGACCCTTTTCTATAATTACACCTATGACATAAAGTTTGAAGATTATTAGGTGTGGATTTACCGCCTTTAGTGATAGGAATAATATGATCAACTTCTAAATCTCTTGTTCTTCTACCACATATTTGACAACGATATCCATCTCTTTCATAAATGAAGAATCTCATTCTATTTGTAACTTTTCCTCTTTCCACTCTACAAATAGATTGCCAAACGTCATTATTTAAATAGAAGTTACCTCTTTTCTCGTTAATTCTATAAATAGTGTCTTTAATCTCTCTAGCGGTAAATGTGTCATATTTAGATTGTCGATATCTACCATTGATATTTGTTAGAACAAGTACCACTACGATTTTAAAATCCACAACTGGAGTCTTAAAAACTTTCATAAACAGTTTTCTTTCGTATTTATCTAATTTCTTTTGATTTTTTAAAACTTCATCAGTGTCATATTTTGAAAATATGCATGTATCCTGGATTTCTTTTTTATATTCATCGAATAGTTTCTTATTGATAAGGGTATTTCTTAAAGCCACATTCACATCTTTTTGGATATACACTAATTGATATGTTAAATAATCCCAACAAGATATATCACTATACATGTTCTCATTATCATAAGAATGTTTCATATCAAAATTAGGGATGGGACTGAATTTATATTTATCATTGATAAGATTTAGTTCTTTTATAGCGGTGCTGTGTTTTTCGATAAACTTCTTGTATCGGTCATTATTAATTGCTATAGGGATGGCAATAGAAATAAATACTGCAACTGCAGAAAAGAATACAATGAGAAACAATATTCCACCTGACATATGTAATTAATATAATTCTAAGTTACAATATTAACAAGGTATCCACTATGCATTTTGGATTCCACTACAATATTCTTTTTAATTATATATTCTCTTCGTTATTTTATAAATAAAGACCAGCGTCCGATTGTTACGCTGGTCAAGGGAGTTTTGAAGCTTCTAACAAAGATATTTGAAGGAATCCAGTTAAAGAAGCTTCGTGTACTATTTTAATAGAATATCTATAGTTATCAATATTGTTTTATTAAGATTTGTTTTTATTTCACAATTTATCAAATTATTATTCTTTATTAATGTATTCCCTGTTACACCTATAACTAGGTTAATGCTATGATAATGGACATGGAAAATATAGAAGCTAATCAATATCCAAATAAAGGCAGACAAGTAGGCATAGATTTAGCAAAGTGTCTCGCAATTATCTTTATGATTATCATGCATACACTAATGCATTTTGACGCTGACGAACATTCAACCTTTTATCAAATATATGATTTGATATTTGGTAGTATTTTAGCGGCACCTGTATTTATGACTGCAATGGGTGTTGGACTAGCTTATTCTAGTAAGTCCACTCCTAAGAAGATTATCTTTAGAGGCATTAATATATTTATCATTGCCTTTATATTAAATGTAGTGAGAGTTATTCCTAAATTTATTATTGCTGGAGTAGAAAAAGACTCTGAGCTTTTATTTATCTCAGTGTTTTATAATTCAATATGTGGAGATATCCTTGTTTTTGCAGGACTTGCCTTAATTCTATTTGGTCTATTAAAGTTAGCGAAGCTTAAAGACTATATGATTTTACTAATCGCGGTTATATTTTCTTTACTAGTGACATTCATTCCAGTATTTGCCACTAATAATGTTATTTTTAATTTCTTAAGTGGTTTATTTTTCCCTACTATGTACGGTAAGGATGTTAATATGGTCTTTCCAATAATGTCATGGTTTATTTTCCCTGCTTTTGGTTATTGGTTTGCTAACCAATTAAAAAAGACTAATAAGCCTAATCTATTTTATTTAATTACTGGTCTAATCGGAGCAGTTATAGGAGTAACAGGATTTATTCTAGAAGAATATTTAACTTTTGGTTTTGTGGGTATTACTACTGAGATGGCTTTCTACGGGATGAAAATATATGATGCGTTATTTTGCTTAGGTACAACTTTAGCCTTATTCGCCTTATGCTACTACATTAGTAAGATATCACCTTTAAAATTACAACAAAGTTATATATCTATGTCTAACTCTTTGAACTTGAATTATATAATCCACTACTTGATAGTTAATTATATTTCTATACCTTTAACGTATTATTATGGAGTTATCCCTCTATACGCGATGTTATTAGTGGCAGTAGGTATCATTATTATCTCCACTACCTTAAGTATCTTATTAAAAGGATATATCAAAAAGAAAGTTAACAAAGATCCTCATTCTCTATGGAGATTTATTAACGCTGCGTAGTTACAATCATAACGCAACATTTCTATTCATTTTTTTACTTTTTGGTAAATTTTATCGACTCAACTGTCATGGTTTATTGATGTTAATAAGACACGACAAACTTCCACCACTTATGGAATTAGGGTTTTCTTGCTCATCAGTTCTATAAGAGCGTATCCTATTATAAAAGAGTATAAAATTACAATAGATAGACTACCTAGAAGTATTGTAATAATTACATTATTTGCATAAAATGAATATATGGATTTTGGAAAGAGTTTTAAATTTTATAGACAAAGAGCGGGATTAACTCAAAAAGAAGCTGCCACTTTAATTGGGATCAATGACTATCAATTAGGTAATTATGAAACTAATAGAAGTCAGCCAAGTTTAGAAATACTCAAAAAGATGAGTAAAGTCTATTCTATTAGCATTGACAAAATGTTAGGCAATAATGTGATTAGAAACAAAATTGAAAAAGAGCAATCTAATAAAAAACAAGACTATATTGATTCTGCAGAAGTTCTTAGAATCATAGAAGAATTTGTTGCTCAAAATGATAACAAAAATAAATAGATAATTAGTAGTAAATCTGTATTATTTACAAGAAAACATAAAATTTACATTTTCTTGTTTATTTTTATATGCTTAAAATGTCATAATGATTATGCCAGCTAAGCTGGTGGGATGCGTTTCTCTTATTGCCTCATTACTCTCGTAGGGAGGTGATGAGAAAATGTCCTTAATAAAAAAGACGATTATCTTGCTCATAATCGCCGGCTACTACTTGCGTTGATTAATTAGCTCCGCTTGTAGTAAGAGAACGCATCTCTTAATTAGATAATATAACATCTATTTGAACTGTGCAAATGAATCTATGAAAAAGAACTACACTATTTGCGCTATAAAGAGCATTCCAGAAAGGACAACAAACATGAAAGAACTAAAGGAATTTAATTATATTGATGATACATTTTATCGCGATATTAAAGAAGTATTAGAACAAGCCAGAAAAAGAATATATCGAAATATTCAAAATGAAATGGTTCAAGCATATTGGCAGATTGGAAAAATGATTGTTGATAAACAAGGCGGTGAAGCTAGAGCTAAATATGGTGATGGTCTAATAAAAGAATTGTCTATCAAAATGACAGAGGATTTTGGCAAGGGCTACACGATAACAAATTTAAGATATATGCGAAGATTTTATTTAGTTTTCCCAAAAAGTCACACACTGTGTGACGAATTAAGTTGGAGTCATTATAGACTTTTATTAAGTCTAAATGATGAAAACTCGAGGAATTTTTACATTAAAGAAGCTATAAATGGTAATTGGAGCGTCAGACAACTCCAGCGAGAAATCGATACATTTTCATATCAACGATATATTGCTAGTAAAGGTAATCATGATGTTATTGATGACACTGCCAAAAAAGAAGACCAATTCAATCCTAAAGATATAATAAAAGATCCATATGTATTAGAGTTCGCTGGACTAAAAGCAGATTCATCTTTCTATGAGAAGGATTTAGAGAGTGCTTTGATTACTCACTTAAACGAATTCCTATTAGAACTAGGTAACGGCTTTGCTTTTGTGGCACGCCAAAGAAGATTTGATATGGATGGGAGAAACTTTTATGTTGATTTAGTTTTATATAATTACAAACTTAAATGCTTTGTCTTAATTGATTTAAAACGTGGCGATTTAACTCATCAAGATATTGGCCAAATGCAGATGTATGTGAACTATTACACTAGAGAATTAATGGAGCCAGGAGATAATCCTCCAATCGGAATTGTATTATGCACAAGTAAAAGCGACACTCTTGTGAGATATACTTTGCCTCTAGATAACAAACAAATATTTGCTTCGAAATACATGCTATATCTCCCGAAAGAGGAAGAATTAAAGGATGAAATGAATAAGCAATTAAAGTTATTAGAGGAAAAGAACCTATAAAGAGGCTAGTTTGCGATGATTTTTATAACCGGTGATACACATGGAGATATTGATTATAAAAAGCTTCTCGTATTAAAAGAGAAGGATCTTTCTTATGATGATTATTTAATAATATGTGGAGATGCCGGAATATGTTGGTCGCCTCAATCATTTCAATATTTCTTAAATCTATACAATGATATTGGCTGCACTATTATATTTATTGATGACAAACACGAAAATTTCGAGATGTTGAACATGTGCCCACTTGTTGAATATCATGGAGCTGTAATGCATCAAATAGACAAACATATATTTCACGTTCTAAGGGGAGAAATAATGGAGATTGATAAAAACACTTTTCTTTGTCTTGGAGGCGCTATATCAATTGATAAGATGGAAAGAACACCATATGTCAGTTGGTGGCCAGAAGAAGAAATCACTTTTCATGATATTGATAACGCTCTAAGCAATTTAGAAAAGACTAATAATAAAGTAGATTATGTTATTGCTCACTGTGCAGATACTCACACAGTTATTAAAGCATTTGGTTATAGAAGAGATATATGTACAGATCAATTAACATTTATTGATAAAGTAGTTGATTACAAGCATTGGTTCTTTGGCCATTATCATTTCGATAGAAAAATAGACAACAAGAAAACTTGTTTATATCAAGAAATAATTGAAATTTAATAATGAGCGAGAATTTGTTTTTTAAAAAAGTCACGCACTGCGTGACCAATTGAGTTGGACAAATTATACACTTTGTTTCAAAAACCGCACACACTGCGTGCGGAATTAAGTTGGAGTTATTATATACTTTTCCCAAATCGTCAACGCGCTGCGTGGCGAATTGAATTGGACACACTACAGACTTTTCAAAAAGGTGGTGCAGTGTGGCACCAATTTATACAAATGATAGCATAATTCAAATTTGATCCACAGTGTGTGCCAAATTAAGTTGGCGTCATTAAGACTTTTTAAAAGCGAACGCAGTGCGTACGCAATTGAGTTGAACACATTATAGACTTTTCAAAAAGGTGACACAGTGTGGCACCAATTTATATAAATGATAACGTATTTCAAATTTGGTCCGCAGTGCGTGCCAAATTACATTAAAGTTAATGATTGCTTTAATTCTTTTGTAGCAATTGAATAACTATTATTTCTTCCCAACCGCGTATTTTAATTCAATGGAGTGGATATATCTAACTTCAGTGTTGTTTAAAGTGACTTTATAGGATTTAGATTCGCTATTATATTCTTTTGTATATGTATTTTCTGGAAGTAGATAAGTTGGCTCATCTATCTCATGAGTATTTTTAACTCTAATTCCATCAGTTATAGCTGAATCTAAAAAATATGTTTCATCCTCAATAAATAAGGTGAAGGTAATACCGATTCCTGCAAATAAATAATCATCGCTATGACCATAAGCACCAATAGAGGCATCATTAGTGGCTTTAAACACCATTGATTCGTGATATTTGATATTAGTGTTTAAAGTAAATGTATATTCATCATCTTTTTTTGATTCACTAGTGAGATTAGAGTTATTAACAACATAAGTATAATAAGTCTTACTAGGAGTGTCTCCTCCACGATTACCAAATCTAAATACACCTAATGCAATTATTCCAATAATAAAGATTACAATAAAGATAATCGCTATATATGTATAGACTCTTTTATTAGAGATCGTCGCGTTATTGATTTTATTTTTCATATACCTATCTTATAGTATATCTTAAAAATCAATTATTTACTGTAACAAGGATTATATTTGACGTTATAGATAATAGTAGAAGCGTTATTAGTGATTTCTAATTGAGTCTTAGGATCTAAACGTTTAAATTGTTCTTCACTACCTTCATAGTAGAACATAATCTTTTCTTCTTCACTTCTAACTTGAACATTCTTAAATTCATTAGTCTCTTCATCAAATTCCGCTTTTGAGAAGGCTCCTTCTCCAACTTGCTCTAATGAAACTGGTAAGAAAACATGATGGATGTTGCCACTATTAACGAAGCAGCGTTTACCAATCTTTTTAAGTGAAGTAGGTAACAATAAATAATCGTTAAAGAATGTACTAGAGTAAGCTTCTAAATCAAATTCTCTAGCGTTAATAGGGAAATAAGTACCTTTTAAGCCATATCTATTAAAGAAGGCTCTACGAGATACTCTAACTACAGAGTCATGTCTTAAAATGCCCTCTAATGGTTTAGAGTGTTCTCTATATTTATTACCATATCCATAAGAAGATATAGAAGTATATAAGCCCCCATCAATGATGTAGCCATTAACTTCATCAGTAATTAAATATGTATCTCCTCTAACAGGATCATAATATGTGTTATAGGTATAATGCCAGTCAGGATCATGATCAATATATCTAGCCGCTAAGATTCTATCGCCTTCAGATTTAAATTCTTCTTGAGGAAGACCGCTAGAAACAATATTCTCTTCTAAATCAGTAAAGAAACGTAAGACTCCTTCTGCTGGATAAGTATAAACTTCTAATCTAATAACACATAGTTTAATATCACCGAAATTATCTTTGACGGTTTTATATTCTAATTTATCTCCAGGATAGCTTTTATCTCCTGGCAAAAAAGGATATTTACCTTCAGGACGTAACACTCCTAATCTATTTGCACCCATTCTAATTTCATAACCTTTAGTTAGTTCTACAGAAGTATCTTCTAGTTTAGTACCGATATCGCTAAATTTAGGTAAAGAGATAGAAGCGTCTTCATCTTCGTTAATATAATCCACTCTATTTAAAATAGAGGTATCATAATCGTAATAATAAACTTTTCTAAAGTTATCAGTGGTTTCAAAACATTTCGCATATAAAGTAAGGTTACCGCTGTGTCTAGCTTCCATATCAAATACTTGGGTGCAGGCATGGTCTAAGAACCAACCACCGAATTTATATCCTTCTTTCATTACTGGATCAGGCATATCAACTTTTCCTGTAAGACCACTATACTTTGAGTGAGTTATATGACATCCATCTCCATCTTTATTAGTTGGTAGACCAATAACGTTATAATTTGGATAAAAGTGACGATCACTAGTTAATGGAGTAGAAAAGTCATTAATAATATTGTTCCAGTCATAAGTACTAATATCTTCTTTTAAAGTTGGATTTACTTTTTCGTTATCATTAACAGGAATTAATACATCTTTATCTTCTAAGTGGAAAATCGCTAAATGTTTATTATCAACTGTGCCACTTACTTTAAATGTTGCAGTGGATGAATATAATAATTTACCCACTCCATCTTTTCCTAAATTATTATGAACTTCATAGCCAAAAGTATATTCACCTGGAAGAGTGTATTCTTCTGGACCTATTTTTTTAACAATTCTATTAGAAGGAATCTTTGATTCATCTAATGGGAAATAATCATATGGTTTAATAGGTTTAGATAAATCTAATTTCATCGACTTATCTTCAACTTGAATCATCTCTTTAAGAAGTTTTTCTGAAGTATCTTCTTCATATTTAAATTTTAATTCTTCAATAATTAAATCTTTACTTCCACGGTTAATTAAAGAGATATATGGTTTATCTAAAGTGACAAACATCCCACCTGTAGTTTGACTGATTTGATAACTCTCAAAGCTATTAGGAGTGCTAGATATTCCAATTGCGTAGCCTCCTTCAGTAATATAACCACCATCATATGTAGCCTTTACATATAATTCTTTAATTCCTGGAACATAATTTTGTAAATAGATTCCTCCATACGCCCCTAAAGTGATAAATCCAGTAGGAGAATCTTCAATAACTGTCTTTTCATCAAAATGGAAATGAACTCCAATTCGAGAGGTAATTTCTCCATCCACTAAATGGGTATCTTTATTAAAGACAATTTGATAATCAGGATCAATTGGCTCTCCTCTAGGAGCGTCACTACCTCCACAACCCGCTAAAGGTAAAATTAATAAACTAGAGAATAGTAAGGCAAACTTCTTCATATTAAGCACCTACCTTTCTATATTCATAGATTCCTCTAATGACTGTATTTTGAGTGATACAGTCAAAAGACGTATCCCACCTAATAAAGACATATTCATAATTAGGATCTTCGCTAATCATATATTTATCTCTAATAGAGGCGTCTGGTGGAGTAGCGGCTTCTTGATTATAGACATTATCAATTGAAATGATATTACCTAGTCCATCAACCCAAACCACATTCCAGTAATAATAATCAATATAAAGCATTTTAAAATATACTGGTTTTAAATGTTCATCATCTGGTACGTGATAAGTGCCACTATTAGGATCATTTGGATCATAGTTCATTGTCTCGCCAGTATTTTCATTTAACCAGCCGACAAATTTCATGTATCTAGGAGCAACACCAACAGGAAGTTTCATATCTGTTCCCATTAAATAATCTCCAATATATTCATGGTATCCTTCTATTTTATCTTCAATATAAATTTTTTGCTTATTGTTATTAGTGAAATGAATATTAATAATCTTCACTGGCTCATTAACTCCACTGCTACATTCATCAGTGACTTTCACTTGTACTTTTGCGGTGAATTCTGCGACTCCCGAGATATCTTTGATAGAGAATTTGAAATCATCATAAACTATATGACCTCCTCCATCATCAATAAGACTACATTCGAAATAGTTTTTAGAATAATCACTCACGAACGCTCCATATCTAATCTTGGTGGAATCATTATGTTTTAAATCTTGGTGAGAAGCAGTCATTAATTTGCTATCAAAGACTCTAACACCTAATAAGTGATAATTATCTAAATCAATAATAATTGGTTTTTCTTCATGATAATCTTCGTTAGTTACTTCTATTGTCTCTTCTTCTTTTTCAAAAGCGTCAATGGAGTTCGCATTACAGAATCCTAATAAGATTACTGATTTAATTGGCCATTCAGAGGTAAAACCACCAAAAAGTAAAGCGACATCTACTCCCCACTTCACTCCTACGGATACTTCAAATTTACCACCACAATGTTGGTTACAAATTAGTTCTTGTTCACTTCCCCAAGATAAATCAGATAATAAGTATCCTTGAGCGTCAACTGCTCCATAGGCTTTAATAAAGACTTCCGCGTGGAAGAATTTATAAAATCCCGCAATACCTATTCCAATAGAGGCTCTAATACCAACTTCCGCGTGGAAAGTACCCATAAAGCCAAATGATAAGTTTTTATCTTTTTGAGTTTGGGTATCTGAGCTAGGATCTGCTCCTTTGTTATTGTTGATACAAACATCAGTTCTATGCGTGTGGCTAGTGTAAGTCAAATCACATTCGACTGTAATTTGTAGTTGCCAATAAAAATCAATTTCAATACGGATATCTAGAGGGAAGAAATAATAACAGTCATATCTAATTAACGGATAGCTTTGTCCTGCAGCACTTGAAGTAGGAGAGTCACCATTAAATTTAGATTTCACAGTGTTATCTTTTTTAAATGCTTCTGTTAAGTCTTTTTCAATTCCTTCTTTAATTTTTTCTTTATCTACTGGATATAAATTTGTAGAAATCGCAATCTTAAATTTGACTTCTTTAGTATCATCTTCTTCGACCTTTAATTCATATTTCACTCCAGTAGGAATAAACCACTTCCATTTAATCTTTAAAGAAGCAGAAATATCATACTTTGTTGTTTGTTTATAAGATAAGACTAACTTAACATCAAAATTCTTTTCAGGGGTGATATCTAAAGTAATGGTACAACCCCAAGTAAAAGTATCTCCATCAAACTTAATGTCAAATGCGACTTTTATATGTGCCGCCCAGTCAATAGCAGAACTACGATAATTTCTAGGAGAGATATTGTAATGATGATACATTCCCATCATCATGGTAATGATATCTTCATGTTGTAAGAAATATCTTCCTAGTTCATTCGCAGTTTCTTCTTCGCTACCAAATAATTCAAGATTTTCGATATTATCTTCGTTAACAGTGATTTTATCATTAACATCTAAGTTCTTATATAAGTCTTCACCTTGACAAGGTTCATAGCGGATAAATAAGCCCGCTCCATTAGGGTTATTAGAGATTTTAGAGACTTTGCCATACACTGTCTCTTTATTATCTTTTTCTAACGATAAATCAGAGATGCGGAAGAATTCGCCTACTTTAGCGGAGAATTCTCCATCATAAATGAAGTACGCTCCAAAAGCGTCGACATCAAAATATTGGACATTAGAGATATCATGATTTTTAAATTCATTATCAGACTTCACGACTTCATGCACACGATTGGAGTC
>DGHZ01000003.1 GCA_002392945.1 Caryophanales bacterium UBA3835
GAGGACAAAGAAAAAGCAGCGAAGTGGGAACTTGCTGCTATTGAAAAAGGTAAAAAGTTTATAAAATAAACTTATCTCATCCCGCCAAATCCAGGCGGCATTCCTGGTGGCATCCTGCCACTTTTTTTGTATTGTTCCATCTGTTTCATCATATCTTTCATTTGTTCGTATTTCTTTAAGACACGATTAACATCACTGACTTGCTTTCCACATCCATTAGCCACTCTAATTTTTCTAGAATATTGGAAGATTGATGGATTATGTCTTTCTTCATAAGTCATGGAATTTATAATAATTTCAAAATTACGCATTTCTTTTTCTGCAATGGCTTGTTGTTCTGGAGAAATCTTTGGCATGCCTGGAATAAGTTTTAACAAGCCACCTAATGAACCAAGTTTTTGAACTTGTCTCATTTGAGCAAGCATATCATCTAAGCCAAACTTGCCACTCATCATCTTATTAGCGGCTTTTTTAGCTTCTTTTTCATCCACTTCTTCTTGTACTTTTTCTACAAGAGTCATGACGTCTCCCATGCCTAAAATACGATCTGCCATTCTATCAGCATGGAATATATCTAAATCAGATACTTTTTCGCCAACACCAGAGAACTTAATAGGCACTCCAGTCATATGTCTAATGCTTAATGCAGATCCGCCACGAGCATCACCATCTAATTTAGAAATAATAACGCCTGTTAATGACAATAAGTCATTAAATGCTTTAGCAACATTCACTGCATCTTGACCACTCATTGCATCAACAAGAAGTAAAATTTCATCTGGTTCCACTTCTTTTTTGATTTGATTAAGTTCTTCCATCAAGGCTTCATCAATAGCGATTCTACCAGCAGTATCAATAATTAAAACATCATAGTGGTCATTAAAGGCCATGGCTTTAGCTTCTTTAGAAATTTGAACAGGAGATACATCAGTACCCTTCTTAAATAAAGGAACATCAATAGATTTGGCAATTTGCTCTAATTGATCTATAGCAGCAGGTCTATAAATATCACCTGCAGCCAACAAAACTTTTTTATGAAGTTTATTCTTCATTAAATAGGCAAGTTTGCCAGCGGTAGTTGTTTTACCACTACCTTGTAAGCCAACAAGCAAAATCACTGTTGGTTTATTGGCTTGATATTTAATTTCGTTTTCTCCGCCACCAAGAAGAGTCTCTAACTCATCATGAACAATCTTAGTAATCATTTGGCTAGGATTTAACTTAGTATAAACCTCTTGGCCAATGGCTTTTTCTTTAACATTATTAATAAATTCTTTAACGACTTTGTAGTTTACATCTGCTTCTAAAAGAGCAACGCGAATTTCCTTCAACATTTCGTCCATATTGGACTCAGTTAAACGAGCTTGACCACGTAACTTTTTAAATATTCTAGATAGCTTTTCAGTTAGATTCTCAAACGCCATAATCTAACTCCTTTTCTAATTCTTCAATTTCTTTAAATTCGGTATTATTGAGGCACTTTTCTTTAAGTTTTGACGATAATTTAAGTAATCTATCACTTTTTTCTAATACGTGTATTTTAGTCTCACATTCATCTAATTTTTGGCAAGATTTTTTTATAGCATCTTCAACCGCTGCTCTAGATATTTCTCTAGATTCTGCAATCTCGCTTAAAGACAGGTCAGCTAAAAAATAATCTCCAAATACTTCTAACTGTTTGTGGGTTAGAAAGTCTTTATAGATATTATAGAGTTTAACGTAGCGAACTGTTTGCTCAATCTTCTCCATTTTTATCTCCTACACATAACCCATAAATATAGTTTTCGAGATCAAATTCTTTTAAATCTGTCATCTTTTCTCCTAAACCGATAAAGCGAACTGGAACACCAAGTTCTTCTCTAATAGCTAAAATTATTCCACCTTTAGAAGTTCCATCCATTTTTGTGATAACAACACCAGTTAAGTCGGTAACTTCAGCAAACGCTTTAGCTTGCACTACCCCATTTTGACCTGTAGTCGCGTCAATAATTAAGAAAGTTTCATGAGGTGCACCTGGAATGCATTTGTTAATAACACGTTTTAATTTAGATAATTCATCCATCAAATATTGTTTATTATGTAATCTTCCAGAAACGTCAACAATAACTAAATCAATATTGTTTTTCTTAGCTTTGCTAAGTCCATCATAAGCAACTGAACTTGGATCAGAGTTATATGGTCCAGTAACCACTTCAATATTTAATCTATTACCCCAAATTTGTAATTGTTCACTTGCTCCCGCTCTAAAGGTATCAGCAGCAACTAATAAAATAGACTTGCCTTGTTCTATATATCGATTAGCAAGTTTAGCAATTGTGGTAGTTTTACCAACTCCATTAACACCGACAACAAGTAACACAGTCGGTCCATTTTCTACAAAGCGAATATCAGTTAACGATTCACCTTTAGCCATATAGCCACTAAATAAATGATCGATTAATAATTCATTTAACTCATCAGCGTCATATATCTTTTTTTCACGACTTTCTTGAAGAAGTTCATCAATAACTTTCAAAGTTAAATTAACGCCTACGTCGCTTTCGATTAAGATTTCTTCAAGTTCCTCAAAATATTCTTGATTTACTTTCTTATATTTTTTGCTTAATTCATTAAGTCTATTGGAAAAATTCTGACGTGATTTACTCATTCCTTCAGAATAAGAATCAACGTTAGTGTCTTTCTTTTTAGAAAACTTATCTTTTAAAAAAGATAATAATCCCATTATAAACTCCTTTTGCTTAAGGCATCTTTCGCAGCAGCTTCTTCTGCAGCCTTTTTAGATTTTCCTTGCCCTTTACCTAAAATTATTCCGTTAAACACTACTTGGGAAACAAACGTCCTATCATGTGGTGGGCCAAATTCATCAATTAATTCATATCTAACCGCTTCGCGATATTCTGATTGAATCTCTTCTTGTAATCTCGTTTTAGCATCAATAATGTCGTCAATATTAGTTTGTTTAACATCTTCATAAAGGATTTTTTCAATGACTTTGTAAGCGACATCAATTCCCTGATCTAAATAAATCGCACCTACAAAAGCTTCAAAAACATCTTCTAAGATTTTGTCGCTTTTTGCTAATTGATCTCTACTAATAGAGTGGCCAATACGAATTAATTCGTATAAGTTATATTTTCTAGAATAATTAGCTAAAGATTTAGAACACACTAAATAAGATCTAAGTTTAGACATATATCCTTGATCCATCTCTGGGTGTAATTTGTAAATTAAATCAGCAGAAACAAAACCGATCACTGAATCACCGACAAACTCTAATCTTTCATAGTCTTGATGTTTAGTGTTCAAATCTGAATTACAAGAAGGGTGAGTTAAAGCAAGTTCGTAATAAGCGATATCACGAGGATTAATTTCTAAGGAACTTAATAATTCTAATAATTCCATTATTCTTTAATTCCCTCCTTAATCTTTTCAATAATATTTTCTTGTACGAGTTTATAAGCGACATTAATTGCGCATTCAAAAGCGTAGCTATCAGAACTACCGTGGGCCTTTACAACAACTCCATTAATTCCAAGTAACATTGCTCCACCAGTGGACTTATAGTCCATAGTCTCTGACATCTCTTTAATCCCTTTTCTAACAAATAGATACCCAAGTTTAGAGAATAAATTACGTTTAAAGGCGGATTTGATCATATTAGACATCATTTTTGCCATACCTTCACTACTCTTTAAGAAGGTGTTTCCAGTAAAGCCATCACAAACTACGACATCACATTCTCCGCTTAAGGCATTTCTAGCTTCAATGTTACCTTTGAAATAGGGTTTATCTTTAAGTAATTTATAAGCTAATTTCCCACTTGGAGAACCTTTGCCTTCTTCAGTACCGTTGCTTAATAAGCAAACAGATGGATTTTCCACTCCTAAAATATATTTAGAATATAAAGAACCAATGACAGCAAATTGGGCTAATTCCTCAGGAGAATTTTCATTACTTGCTCCAATATCAAGAATAACGACTTTCTTACCTTTAATCTTAGTTGGGAAAGGAGCAATAAATGCTGCTCTATGAACTCCTTCAATAGTTTTAAGAATTAAAGTTGATAAAGATAAGAATCCACCAGTAGATCCAGCAGAGACCATAGCGTCAATTTTGCCTTCTTTAGCGTATTGACACATTTTATAAATAGAGGACTCTTTCATTCTCATAGCCTCAAGAGGTCCAGCTTCCATAGGAACAATATCAGGAGCGTGAACTACTTCACATACACCTTTAAGTTCTACCAAGTCTTTTTCATTACCGAAGGCAATAAACTCAACGTCCTTATTCTTTTCTTTGAAGTTTTTAATGGCAGGAACAATAACGGCATAACCGTTATCTCCACCAGTACAATCAATACCAATTCTAATCATAATAATTCCTTATTCTTCTTCTAAATTAAAAATTTATAATCACAATAATATGTATTATACCTTAATTATAGGATTATATTCTATACTCTTTGAACAATGAGTTAATAAGTAACGATATTCTTCGTTATTTTTATTAGTGATTATTTTTCTAGCGTCATCTCTTGCGACCACAAAGATTTTAATATCATCAATCATATTTAAATATCTAAAATCAGGAATGCCAGATTGCTTAATTCCTACTAACTCGCCTGGACCGCGTAATGCTAAATCTTTTTCTGCGATTTCAAAACCGTCATTACTAGTTGTTAATATCTGTAATTTCTCTTTATCTTGTAAATCATCAATAGCCAATAAACATATAGATTTTGATCCATCTCGACCAATTCTTCCTCTTAATTGATGTAAGGACGCTAGCCCAAAATTATTTGCGTCATAAATAACCATTACAGTCGCACTTTTAACATCAATTCCTACTTCAATAACCTGAGTGGAAACTAAGATATCTATATTGCCATTAGAGAACTTATTTAAAACATCTTCTTTCTCGTTTTGCTTCATTTTTCCATGCAAAAGTCCTACTTTTTCCTTATAACGTAGCAAATATCGAGCAAATAACTTCTCTACTGAGTACTTATCATTTTCACTAAATTCGATTAAAGGAGCGACAATATAAACCTTTTGATTTTTAGCTAATGCTTTATCAATAACTTCAT
>DGHZ01000009.1:0-2506 GCA_002392945.1 Caryophanales bacterium UBA3835
TTATTTTTAAAAATTAAATTAATTAAATAAAATATTATAAAATATTCAAAATTTAAAAGAAACATCTAAAATAATATAAATAGATAAAATATATATATAAGAATTCAAAAAAAAAATATATATATATAAAAATGAAGAAATCCGGACCAAAGGATGCAAAAAGTAATAACAATCCAAACAAAGGTGGCCCAGCCCCACCCAAACAACCCGAGCAAAAATCCGATTCCAAACCCAAAGATTTTTCTACAGCAATATTAGATCGTAAAAAAGCCCCACATAGACTCATCGTTGAAGATGGTGTAGGCCCAAGTGAAGACGCAAGTGTAATTCAATTGACACAAAAAAAGATGGACGAATTAAAAATATTTAAATCGGAAACGGTTTTATTAAAAGGTAAAAAAAGAAAAGAAACAATATGCATTTGTTTACCAGATGACAGTGGTAGATTAACCGACGATAAAATAAGAATGGGAAAAGTTGTTCGAAATAATCTTCGTATAAGATTAGGAGATATAGTCAGTGTACATAAATATCAAACAATCCCAGTGGGAAATCGTGTCCACATTCTTCCTTTCGAAGATACTATAGAGGGAATTTCAGGAAATCTTACTCAGACATATTTAATTCCATATTTCAAAGATGCATACAGACCGGTACATAAAGGAGATACTTTTATTTGTAGAGGTGGTTTCAAACAAGTTGAATTTAAAGTGGTGGAAACCGACCCAGAAAAATGTTGTATAGTAGGACCTCAAACAGTAATATTCGACGAAGGTGAACCAATCAAAAGAGAAGACGAAGAAAGAGCTGATGGTGTAGGTTATGATGATATTGGTGGATGCAGAAAGCAATTAGCTGCAATAAGAGAAATGATTGAATTACCTTTACGTCATCCACAATTGTTTAAAACTTTAGGTATAAAACCCCCAAGAGGTGTATTATTATATGGTCCTCCTGGTTCAGGTAAGACTCTTTTAGCAAGAGCTATCGCTAATGAAACGGGGGCTTTCTTCTTTTTAATAAACGGACCCGAAATTATGTCGAAAATGGCAGGAGAAGCCGAAGGAAATTTAAGAAAGGCATTTGAAGAAGCAGAGAAAAACTCACCTGCTATTATTTTCATAGATGAAATCGACTCAATTGCGCCCAAAAGAGACAAAGTCCAAGGAGAAGTCGAAAGAAGAATAGTATCACAATTATTAACATTAATGGATGGACTTAAAGCCAGAGGCCAAGTTATAGTAATGGGTGCGACAAATCGTCCTAATGCATTAGATGCCGCATTGAGAAGATTCGGAAGATTCGATAGAGAAATTGATATTGGTGTTCCAGATGAAACTGGTAGATTAGAAATTTTAAGAATTCATACAAAAAATATGAAATTAGCTGAAGATGTCGATTTACAAAAAGTCGCTCATGATACTCATGGTTATGTCGGAGCAGATTTAGCCCAACTCGCAACCGAAGCAGGTCTCCAATGTTTAAGAGAAAAAATGGACGTGATAGATATCGAAGATGAAACCATCGATGCTGCTATATTAGATTCAATGGCCGTAACTAATGAACATTTCCAGACAGCTTTAGGTCAAACAAATCCTTCTTCTTTAAGAGAGACTGTTGTCGAAGTACCCAATGTTCAATGGGAAGATATCGGAGGTTTAGAAGAAGTCAAAAAGAGTTTACAAGAAATGATCTTATATCCTTTAGATCATCCAGATAAATATGTCAAATTTGGTCTTAATCCAAGTCATGGTGTATTATTCTACGGTCCACCCGGGTGTGGTAAGACATTAATGGCTAAAGCTATAGCGACAGAATGCTCAAGTAACTTCATATCAGTTAAAGGTCCAGAATTACTCACAATGTGGTTCGGGGAATCCGAAGCCAATGTTAGAGAAATATTTGACAAGGCGAGACAAAGTGCTCCTTGTGTTTTATTCTTTGATGAGTTAGATTCAATTGGTATTAGTAGAGGTTCTGGCCATGGTGGTGGTGGAGAAGCCGCTGATAGAGTTATTAATCAATTATTAACAGAGATGGATGGTATTGGTGTAAAGAAAAATGTATTTATAGTCGGTGCGACAAATAGACCTGATATTTTAGACGAGGCTCTTTTAAGACCAGGTAGATTAGATCAATTAATATATATACCATTACCTGATTTAAAAAGCAGATTGAGTATAATTAAAGCCATTTTAAGAAAAACCCCTGTTGATCCAAAAATTCCTTTGGACTTTGTCGCTAAATTAACGGAGGGATTCTCAGGAGCAGATTTGAAAGAATTATGTAATCAGGTTTGTAAATGTGCTATTAAAGAAGCAATTCAATTTGAGGAAGAAAAAAAAGCGTTACAAAAAGAACGTCCTGGACAAGATGTTATTATGAATGATGATCCTGTACCAATGTTAATGAAAAGACATTTCGAATATGGTTTAACTCATTGCGTGAAATCGGTACATGATGTTGATTTGCAAAGATATGAAGACTTCAAGGCTAAATATGATCC
>DGHZ01000009.1:2633-2792 GCA_002392945.1 Caryophanales bacterium UBA3835
AAGCCTTCTAATAATGATGATGAATTAGATTTATATTCTTAAATAATAGGAATAATCGGGATTAATATTAAATTATTCATATAATTAAAATTAAATAATTAAATTTAGTATTTTTAAATAAAATTAATAATTTTTTTTCTTTTTTATTTTATTAATTAT
>DGHZ01000043.1:0-4257 GCA_002392945.1 Caryophanales bacterium UBA3835
AAGGAATGGTAGTTCATCCTGCAAACGGACACTATGAACATACTTTAGTTAATGCTATTTTAGCGCATTGTAATGATCTTAGTGGAATTAATGGAATAATGCGACCAGGAATAGTGCACCGCATTGATAAAGACACTAGTGGGTTAATATGTGTCGCTAAAAATGATAAGGCTCATTTAGCTTTAGCAGAGCAACTTAAAGGCCACACAATGGCTAGAACTTATGTTGCTTTAGTTAAAGGTGTTATTCCTGAAAATAGTGGAGAGATTAATTTACCAATAGGGAGAGACCCTCATAATCGACAAAAGATGGCGGTAACTCGCTCTAACTCAAAAGAAGCGATTACTTATTTTAAGGTTTTAGAAAGATATAGTGATCACACTTTAGTAGAGTGTCATCTTAAAACAGGTAGAACTCATCAAATTAGAGTCCATCTTTCTTATATCGGCTATCCTGTAGAAGGAGATCCTCTTTATAGCGGAAGAAAATACGACACAATATATAAAAACGGCCAGTTACTCGTGGCCGTTGGTCTTAGATTAATTCATCCATCCTCTAATAAAGAAATGGAATTTAAGATTGATTTACCTGATTACTTTAAACAAGTAATTAGTCATTTAGAATAATTTTTAAAATTCTGTTTCACTAATTTATCAAATTCCTCTTGTCCGACTTTGTCCAAGAGGACTTTTTTAAATTCGTCTGCTTTTTTTCCGGCACCAAATGGGAATTCTAGGCCGTATCTTTCTTCTAACTTATCTTTTTCTAATAAGAAATAATATCGAGCAATAACACTAGCGACTGCAACACTAGGGAATCTAGATTCGCCTTTGGTCTTAAATGATATCCCCTTTAGAATAGGTTCATCTTTTTTATTTAAATAAGAATAATATCTTTCTTCAGAAACAAATTGATCAACATAGATAGCGATAACATCAATATATTCTTTATGTAGATTATTTAAAGCGCGATTATGCATTTTCGCTTTTAGAGAATTTAAATTCTCTCCCTTTGCAATCATCTCATTATATTTCTCGTTTGGTAGAGTGAGTTTAGAAAACTTAAATTCTTTGATTAGTATTGGGCCAAGTTCTCTAATTTTTTTATCTGATAACTTTTTAGAATCAGTAACTCCCAATTCTTTTAATCTTTGATATTGGTGGTTATTCATATAAGCAGCGACCACAATCATCGGTAAATAAAAATCACCTACACCGACTTCATCGCTTCCAATTTGTTCTCCAAAATCAACTATATGAAGTTTTTCTTCCTCTTTTTTATTTTCAATAGTGACTTCGCCCCATTTAGAAGCTTCCTCATATCCTTTAGGACCAGAAAAGACTACTGATCTTCTGGCTTTTTTAGAAACATAGCCTCTAATCGTGGCCCCTTCTAAAGTTGCGACAAAATCTAAATATTCTCCTACTTCTCCTGTGGAGTAAGAAGAATAATATTCTTTAATCTTTTGATATTCTTCGATAGAAAACTTTAAAGCGATCGAATCCATATATAATTACTCTATCAATTTTGTTCTAAAATTTATAGCGAAAACATATAATAGTGGTATGCAACAAGTCGAGTTAACATTAGAGTTTTATAAAATTAGAGAATTTCTAAAAGAATACGCCAAAACCGAATTAGGGAAAGAGTATATCGATTCCATTTCTTTTAGTAGTGATAAAACTTATATTCAAAAAGAATTAGACTTCGTTAAAGAGATGATGGATTTACTATCTAGATATAGTGATTTACCTATATCCACTAGTGTATCCATTTTAAAATTAATTGATATTGCTAAAAAGACTGCCTTAATGACTCCTCAGGATCTTAACCATGTCTCAAACGATATTGAAACCTCGATTAAATTAATTAGACATTTAGATAAAATTAAAAATGATTTTCCTTTAATTAGTGAACTTTGTTCACATTTTAGTGATTTATCATCTTTAAATAAAGAAATAAAAAGAGTTATTACTCCTCAATTAACAGTGAGTGACAACGCTTCTAGTGAATTAAAAGCTATTAGACAAAAGATAAAATCTTTAGAATCTCAACTTAATAGCAGAGTGACAAGTATCGCTACCAGCTATTCATCTTATTTAAGTGATGTGAATCTCACTATTAGAGAAGGTCATTTTGTTTTACCAGTGAAGACTGGCTTTAAAAATAAAGTATTAGGTATTGTTTATGATGTTAGTGATAGTGGTAATACCACCTTCATTGAGCCTTTAGAAATTGTGCAAATCAATAACGACATCGCTTCTAAAAAGATTGAAGAAAATGAGGAAGTTAGAATAATCTTAAAAGGATTAACAGCTTTAGTGTTACTTCAAGAAGGCGAAGTGATTAAAAATAATGAGATTATTGCTAGATTAGACTTTTTGTCTTCAAAAGCGAGATACGCTCTTGATAATGAGATGAATGTCGCTAAATTATCAGATAAACCGGAGATTCATCTTTTAGATGCTAGACATCCTTTAATTGATAAATCTAAAGTTGTTAGTAACGATTATCATTTAAATTCCGATAAAAGAATTGTCATTATTTCAGGCCCTAATGCTGGAGGAAAAACTGTCTCTATTAAAACAGTGGGTTTACTTGTTTATATGAATCAATCTGGTTTAGCCCTTCCAGTAAGTAAAGCCGAACTAGGAATAGTGAAAAATATCTACTTAGATATCGGAGATAATCAGTCACTAAGTGATAACCTATCAACATTCTCCGCTCATATGAAAAATATTGGAGAGATTTTAGATGTTGTTAAAGGCACAGATTTAGTCTTATTAGACGAATTAGGTACTGGTACCGATCCTAAAGAAGGAGAATTAATTGCTTTAGGAATAGTGAAGTATCTAGAATCTAAAAAGCCGCTTTGTCTTATTTCATCTCACTATTCAAAGATTAAAGAATACGCTTTTATTAGTGAGAACATCGAAAATAGCTCTATGTTATTCGATGAATCAAAATTAGCGCCTACCTATAAATATAAATATTCTGTACCAGGTAAATCATATGGCATTGAAGTAGCCGCTAGATACGGGATTAAAGATGAAATAATTTCGGAAGCTAAAAAAGAATTAGAAGAAAATTCTAATAATAGATTTGAAAATCTACTTAAAATCCTACAATCAGGAGTGGAACAAAACGAACGTCTAAAAGACGAACTCAACAAAGAAAGACAAAATCTCGAAAGAGAACAAAAAGCCTTAGAAATCGCCCAAAAGAGTGTCCAAAATCAAAAAGAACACCTCTTAGAGGAAGTGAAAAACGAAAAAGAACAAATTATCTCTTCTACTAAAAAAGAAATTGAAGAAATAATTAAGGCCTTATCTAAAGATGATATTAAGCTTCATGAAGTGGTAGAGCTGAAAAAGAAAGTAGAAAATCTTCAAGATGATATTGAGACTATTTTCTATAACGAAGAAATTACTTTAGACGATTATGTTTCTATGCCAAGCATGAATCTAGAAGGTAGAGTGATTAGAATTAAAGGCAATAAAGCTACTTTAATGAGTCAGGACGGTTTTGAAATACAAGTAGAAAAAGCTAAACTTCATAAAATAGAAGCACCAAAAGTTAACATAGTTAAAAATAAAAATGAACACTATGAAGATAAAATAAATACAAGCGTCGGATTAGAGCTTAATATCATTGGTTTACATCGAGATGAAGCATTAGATGCGTTAAAGAAATATATTGATGCATGTATGGTCAAAAATTTAAAACAAGTTCGTATCATCCACGGCTTTGGTAGTGGAGTTCTTAGAAAAATGACTCATGAATATTTGTCTACTTTAAAAGGAGTGAAATTCCGTTTAGGAGATATTCATGAAGGTGGAAGTGGGGCCACTGTGGTAATTTTCCATGACTGAAAAAATTAAAGTTCTCATTTCTAACTTAAAGCACTCTCCAGGAGTGTATTTAATGTACGATAAAGATAATACGGTCATTTATGTTGGCAAAGCCAAAGACCTTCAAAAAAGAGTGTCTCAATATTTTTTTAGGCCTCAAGCTGGCAAAGTATTTAAAATGGTCCAAAATGTTGATCATTTTGAAACCATTATCGTCCAAAATGAAAAAGAAGCCTTAGTGCTTGAAATGAATTTAATTCATCAATACTATCCTAGATTTAATATACTTCTTAAAGATGGGAGTCACTACCCATATATCGCTTTAAAAAAGAAGGGTGATGTGACTTTATCTATTAAAAGAAATAATAAAGATAAGAACTATGATTATTATGGTCCTTTCCCTAAT
>DGHZ01000043.1:4308-7301 GCA_002392945.1 Caryophanales bacterium UBA3835
TGGAGCAGCCTATAGAATGGTGGACCTCATCAATAAAATCTACCCAATTAGAAAGTGTAGAAATATTCCTACAAGTGTTTGCCTATATTATCATTTAGGGCAGTGTCTAGCCCCATGCGTCAACAAAATTGACGAAAGTGTTTATGATGAATTAAGAAGTGAAATTAAAGAATTCTTAAATGGCAATAATCATCAAAAGTTGATGGAGCTTAAAAATAAGATGAATGAGGCAAGTGCTAAACTTGAATTTGAACTCGCTAAAGAATATAAAACTTTAATTGACTCTATTGAGCATATTAATACTTCTCAATCTGTAGAAACAAAGGATAAAACAGATAGAGATATCTTTGCCTATTCTACTAGAAATGGATATTTATCTATTGCCTTCCTTATATATAGAAAAGGGATGTTGCTTGGTAAAGAAGCTCATGTCGTAGAAGAATTTGGTGACACTGAAGAACAAGTATTAGATTTAATTACTCAGCTATATGAAAGATGTCCTTTACCAACTGAAATAGTGATTAATTCAGAAAACATCGCTAAAGAATTAGAAGGCTATTTAGATGTGAATGTCACCTCTGTTAGCAAAGGGAAGGTCTATGACCTTATTTTAAGTGCGAAAAGTAATGCAGATAACGCTTTAGATGAATATTTCCTCTCTTCTAAATTAGATACTGATAAGATTGCCTTAATTGAGGAATTAGGGAAGTTATTACAAATCAAAACCCCATATCATATCGAGTTATTTGATAATTCACATTTACAAGGCTCTTCTCCAGTAGGAGCGATGGTGGCCTATATAAATGGAGAAGCTGCGAAAAACTTGTACCGTAAATTTAAAATTGAACATGAAGAATCTCGTGATGACTTTGCCTCTATGAAAGAAGTCATTACTAGACACTATTCTAGATTAAAGTCTGAAAACAAAAAGATGCCTGATCTAATTTTAGTTGATGGTGGACTCCCTCAAGTTAAAAGCGCCACTCAAGCTTTAAAGGATATAGAAGTAGAAATACCAGTATTTGGTTTATATAAAGACGATAAGCACTCCACAAGTGGATTAATAGATATTGAGGCTAAAGAATATCCAATTAACGACAAGAAACTATTCTTCTTATTAACTAGGATGCAAGATGAAGTGCATCGCTTTGCGATCTCTTTCCATAAACAAAAAAGAAATAAGGCCATGACTGTTTCTATTTTTGAAGATGTTAAAGGTTTAGGCAGTAAACGAAGAGAACTATTAGAACATTTTTATCCTGATATCAATTCTTTAAAAGAAGCAAGTGTCGATGATTTAAGTCAAATTCTTCCTAAAGATGTGGCTGTTGCTCTATATAACAAGCTACGAGGGAATTAATAAATAAAACTTGAAAAAAATATCGAGCTTTAGGATAATATATAAGCGCTTAGCAAATTTGCCCTCGTAGCTCAGTTGGATAGAGCAACTGCCTTCTAAGCCGTAGGTCAGGCGTTCGAGTCGCCTCGAGGGTACCAAACAAATCATTAACCACTCTTAGAGTGGTTTTTGTTTGGAATACCTCTCGAGACAACTCAAACAATTGCCTGACCAACGGCATATTTTCGAACTTCGCAAAGTTTAATAGTTGAATTTCTTAGCCATATATTCAATGTCTTCTCTTAAATGTGGCCAGTAGGCAACAATGCGATTTCTCTTTCTAATATCCTTTATATCTGAATTAATGTATCTTGCATCTGGTCTAAATAGAAGTGGTCCAATATGTAAATGTGAATAGTAGTCAAACCCTCTTCTTTTGGTGTTTTTGATAAATTGATTTTTTGTGGCGACCACGCCATAATCTCGATCGCCAAAATAAATACAGTCTGCTTCGATATTGTCTTCATAAGCACCCTTAAAGACGCAATGATCCATGACATTTAATATGAAATTGATATCTTGGTTTAATTCATCGTTTGCTTCTTTTATTCTGTCTTTTAAACTCTCATTTACTTGATCGTAACTCATCCTTTCGTAAGCTCCGCTACCATCTGTGGTACCATCTCCATAATGGAATAAGCAAATTGTGTCTAATGTTCTTTGAGAAACACCATTTTCTTTAAGAAAATTGATAAAATTCGCTAGTATCTCATTATGTACAATAACCGCTTTTCCACTTTTCATTGAAACATTTCTTTTTCGATTATCGTATTCAATTACAAAATCTGTCTTATTTAAATCATCTACTTTATAACATTTAACTAGATAATCATTGTCTAAGACACCAAATAGAGATCTCATTAGGTTCTTCATGTTATTTGATAAATCACCTATACGTTTGTTATTTAAATCGTAAATAACTTCTTGTTCTTTTAGATTGCCATCATTCATTGGCATATTTAATACCTCCTTTTAAATTTGGAACGCGAGTCCCTACATTATATATAGAGTGGAAAAATCTATTTTTTTGCGAAAAAAACTTTAAAAAGTGTTAAAACAAATAAATCAAAATATAGAATATTTTGCTTAAAATGATTTTTTAATACCTCATTATTACCAAATATCAAGATCTATAATGAATTTCGGTCTTTTGATAGCGCTAATGAAAAATATATGTCAACATTGTCATTTCACTCGTAGCGATTTACTATTAACGTCATTACATTAAGACATTTACAAAGATACGCGGCATTGCCGTGTTTTCTTTTTATGAAAAGAGTAATATGTTAATTAGGTATGAATATAGAACGTGAAATATTTGCGAGTTATCGCCCAATAAATGACAAACTTATCGCTTATGGGTTTGATTGTTTTAAAGACATTTATACTTATAGTAAAGATTTTCATAATGATGAATTTAAAGCTTTAATCACCATAGATGAACATGGTGCTTTATCAGGCAAAGTTATTGAAAAGGCATTTAACGAAGAATATACACAAATCCATAGCGATTCTTATAAAGGTGGTTTTATTACTTCAATTAGAGAAGACTATCAAGACATACTTCTAGATATAAGAGATAAATGCTTCAAAA
>DGHZ01000030.1:0-3916 GCA_002392945.1 Caryophanales bacterium UBA3835
ACCTATATTGTTGATGGTTCAATGAATATTGAAGATTTCTTTGAATTAATTGAGTATAAAGGAGAATTTGAAACTGACTACGAAACAGTTGGAGGATTCTGCCAAGAAATATTAGATCGATTCGCGGTGACTGGGGATAAATTCAATTTTGCCGATCGCTATGAATGTGAAGTTCTTAATGCAGATGAATATGCAGTTAATAAGCTTCGTGTTATCGACACAAAATTTAAAAAGGAAGATGAATAAAAGAAAAGCCGATTACGTTGTAATCGACTTTTTTATTTAATTGAATCAATTAGAATTTGCGATTTGCAAAGGCTTTAACACCTAAGAAAATAGCGTGTTCACCTAATTCTTCTTCAATTCTTAATAATTGATTGTATTTGGCCATTCTATCTGTTCTACTAGCAGAACCAGTTTTGATTTGACCAGCATTGACTGCGACCGCTAAATCAGCAATAGTGCTATCTTCGGTTTCACCAGATCTATGGGAGACCATGCAGGTGTAACCATTGGTTTGAGCAAGTCTAATGGCATCTAAGGTTTCGGTTAATGTACCGATTTGGTTAACTTTGATTAAGACAGAGTTAGCGACATTATTAACGATACCTTTTCTAACAAATTCTGGGTTTGTAACGAATAAGTCATCACCAACGAGTTGAATCTTTTTGCCTAATCTTTGAGTTAATTTGGCCCAACCTTCCCAATCGGATTCCGCTAAACCATCTTCGATGGTAACGATACTTGGATATTCTTTGACCATTTCTTCTAAGTAAGCGATTAATTCTTCAGTAGTCTTTTTGCCTTCTCCTGATTTAACAAGGTTATACATACCGTTACCTTCATAGAATTCAGAGGAAGCAACATCCATACCTAAGAAGATTTGTTCGCCTAATTTGTAGTCAGCTCTTTCAACTGCTTCAGCGATTAAGGCTAAAGGTTCTTTATTACCGTGTTTACAGCTTGGAGCAAATCCACCTTCATCACCAACACCAGTTTCATAACCATGTTCTTTAACAACCTTTTGTAAGGTGTGGAAGATTTCTGTACCTGCTCTTAAAGCTTCTCTAAAGCATGGGAAGCCAGCTGGGATAATGAAGAATTCTTGGAAGTCAACGCTACTTTGTGCGTGGGCGCCACCGTTAATAACGTTCATACATGGGGTTGGAATAACTTTTCCGTTTGTGCCACCAATATAACGATATAAAGGCATTTTTAATGATTCAGCCGCGGCTCTAGCAACTGCTAAAGAAACGCCTAAGACTGCATTAGCACCTAAATTTTTCTTAAATGGGGTGCCATCTAATTTAAGCATAGTGGAATCCACTAAAACTTGATCTGTAGCTTCTAACCCGACTACTGCAGGAGCGATTTTGGTGTTCACATTTTCAACTGCTTTTAAAACACCTTTTCCGCCATATCTAGATTTGTCGCCATCTCTTAATTCTAAAGCTTCACTTTCTCCAGTTGAGGCTCCAGAAGGAACAATAGCGCGTGCTTTTGTGCCATCTTCAAGGACAACTTCAACTTCAACAGTTGGGTTACCACGAGAATCAAGAACTTCGCGACCATGAACTTTGACAATTTTTGCCATGTATATTTTCTCCTTTATAAGTCCATATGTATTATATACAAGTATTAAGAAAATTAAAAAAGTTTTCTTAAAGAACGTTATATATTGCTTCTTCTTGAAAACTTATTTGTCTAATGATTGATATATTTTATAGATTTGATCACACACATCTTCTAAGACATCGTCACTTGAGTTTTTAATGATGTAATCAACCTTTACAATATTTTCTTTTTTGAATGCTTCGCGGTCATGTTTGATTCTTGATTCGATTTTTTCTAATTCATCACCTCGAGAAACCATTCTTGCTCTTCTAGTTTCTTCATCAGCCTCTAAATAGAAGGTCACGATTGAACTATCTTTTAATCCGACATAGCTTCTTAAGCCAGCTGGATCAATAACTACGCATTTATTATTAGCGATTTGATCTTTAGTGGAGCCATATAAGTTGCCGTTGAAGAATGTATATTCCACGAACTTATCTTCTCTAATCATTTTTTCAAATTCACTAGGAGTCACAAAGAAATAATCCACTCCATTGACTTCGCCTTTTCTTTTGGGTCTAGTCGTAGTGGTGACAATTTTGGTGATGCCATATTTAGACGCTAATAGTTTGGCGATTTCAGTTTTTCCGCTTGCGCTTGCACCTGCTAAAACAATCATGTCTCTATTATATACACATATAGCGATATATCAACTTTATCTAAAAAAATATGAAAATTTTATTAACCTTGTTAATACTTATTTTTTGAAAAAATTTTTTAGCAAGGTTGGCGATTTTTCCACTCTGTTATATATGAGAGGGGCGAAAAGTATGAGCCGAAAAAAGAAAGAACAAAAAATCCTATCTATCGCAAAACTCTATCTTCATTCACTTTCATTTTCTACAGATGAGATTCTATCCCTTCAATCTCAAAATTTATTTCATTTCCTTTCTGCTGTGGAATTCGCTTACTCATCTTTAAGTGCCCCTCTTCAAAAAATAATTAATAATGATTTCTTTTATCAGGATTATCCAGGATGGTGGAGACTTCTATATAAAAAGAGCAATTATTTGAAATTAAAGAATCAGGCTGTTAGTCAATTCTTAGAGGTGTTTTATGAAATTTAAAAGAAAGATATTGTTTCTCACTACTGTTCCATTTTGTTTAGCTACTGCTCCTCATACTAAACTTATATATACTTTTGCCAGTACTGATACATTGACTAAGTTAACTGGTAACGAGAACGCTACTTTAAATTTTAGTTTTGTTCCTTTAATAGAATTTGATTATAAGATTGTTTCTCGATTATATAATCACTCTACTAATGGTTTGTTATTCTCAAATATTAAAGAAGAGCATATTACCAGAGAAGGAATTACTTATACAGTTAATTATCCTTTAAGGTACAAATTAACTAGTAGCGGTTTAAGATTTGAATATGAAGTCACATATAGTAACAAAGTTAATACAATTTCTGGTGTGCTTTATCCTTATATCAGTAGAACCATTAACGCGCTTCAATATAAAGATGCAAATTATGTTACTGAAAATGCATTTATAAAAGTTGAATCTAATAAGGTTGTCACTGGAGAGACATTTAACTTTGATAACTATAACGAATATCTTTCAAAAAATGTTGATAACTCAATCGATTTTTCTTCTATAAAAATGTATTACATGCATAAATATGACTTTTCGTATTTAAAAGCGGAATATCGTATCAAGGATTATAAAAATGTTTATCCAAATTTAAGACACGAAAATGATGAAGTAGTTTTAAATATGAATTGTGTGAAAAATGGCAATGAAATTTCTTTTGAATTAAATGAGCCGTTGTATGTTAAACCAAACTCGCTTGAAATGTTTAGATTTAAAGTTCATGAATGCAATAAAACTAATAAGCTATTTATCCCGGTTAACAAGCAGAAATTATTAGAAGAAAATGACTCTTATATTCTAATTAAAGAAGCAGGCTATTCTGCTATTGATATTAAGCTACCTTTAACTTTCTTTTTCAATAAGAAAATTATTGGTCAATGTTATGACTCTGATTACTGTATTTCTGGAGGTATAAAAGAATGATTTTAATGCTAGTTTCGCCGTTAATTGGCTTAGTTTCGCTACAATATTTCGCTTTGAATTACTCAATTCAAGGCTTAAATAGAGCAATATTATATACACCTATTGAGATCATGTACAAAGGGGTAGCTTCTTTAGGAGAAAAGCCTTTAATATCTAGAGATGATTTTGAATATATTTTGATGTCATATTTCGATCATATTATTCCTCGATATTCTAAACAGTATACAGTGGGCTTTTATTATTACAATTTATCTAATGAATCGATGTGTTTAACTGATAA
>DGHZ01000030.1:4025-13176 GCA_002392945.1 Caryophanales bacterium UBA3835
GTAATGTACTACGAATTAAAGGAGAGCAGTAATGGATAAATCAAAAGCAATTTACTATATTGAAAATTCTTTTCTGGCCTCTTTATTTAAGGATGAAGAAGTGACTGATATTTCCTATAACGGAGAGAGCATCTTTTATGTTTCTAATACTTTAGGAAGAAAAAAGAGCACGATAGAAGTTGAACAACAAGTAGTAAGAGATTTTTTAAGACAAATATCTAATATCAGCGAACAACAATTTTCTTATACAAACCCTAACTTAGATGTATCGATTGGGAAATATCGAATTAACGCCACTCATCAATCTGTAGGAAAGATCAACAATGAAGATGCTGTTACTTTTTCTATCAGAATCGCATCTGAAAAACCGCGCATTACAAAAGATAGCGTTTTTTTCACTCCAGAGTTAGTGGAGTTAATTGATGTTATTTCAAATAGTGAAAAATCAATTGTTATTGGGGGAGTGACTAGTTCAGGTAAAACAGAATTTCAAAAATACATTATTCGTAACTTTAAAGAAAATGTCAGAGTGGTGGTTATTGATAACGTATTAGAACTAGATGCAGTAAGAGGCGAATGCGATATTGATTTAACTTGTTGGAAAGTTGATGAAAAAAATCCATACACAAATAGTTCTTTATTAATAAAGAATGCTTTAAGAAATAATCCAGACTGGTTAATATTAGCAGAAGCCAGAGACAAAGAAATGGTGGATGTTCTTAACTCAGCAATGACGGGGATTCCAATTATTACTACTATCCACGCTTTTGATGTTCGTTCTCTTCCTTATCGTATGGGAAGATTAGTCTTAAGAGGAGAACAAAAGCTCGATTATGATGAGACTCTTAAAGATATCTACTATCATTTTCACTTCTATTTCTACTTAGCGAAGAAAACTATTAATGGAAACATTGTTCGATATATTTCTAGAGTTGGTTATATCGATAACAAAGGAGAGTTTTACGATATTTATTCTAGAAAAGGAAATAAACATCGATATCGTAGATTACCTAATAGTGCTTTATCACTGTTAGAGTTAGATAACGTTTCTGAACATTTTAAAAATACATTCATAGGAGGCGATCAACATGAACAATAAATTGTTTATCTTTGTTTTTATTAGTTTGGTGGTGGGGATTATAGCCTATGTTTCTTTAGAAAATATCATAGTATCAGTTTCTATTTTTGCTTTATATCTTATTTGTTTAATTCTGATTGTTCTTCCAAAAATCAAGAAATATAATCTAGAAAAAAATAGATATCATGAGTGTTATCACTTTATTAATAACTTCATTATTTCTTTATCCATTAAGAAATCTATTTCTGGAGCTTTAGAAACTACAGTTGGCTCGATGAATAGTGAATTCGTTGATATGTTTTCTGGTTTAGAAAATATGTCAGAAAATGAGAAGCTAGAATATCTATCTTCTTATTTTGAATTTTATGACTATTCCTTATTTTTACAAATCATCTTTATTTGGCAAGAAGAGGGGGGCGATATTATTACAATGAGCAAATATTTAATTTCTAATATCCGTCATAATGAAGAATATCTAAGCAAAACTGAAACTATCAGCAAAAGAAAATATGTAGAAATTGGTATTTTGTGGTCTATTTCTTTATTGATATTGCTTATTTTAAGATTTGCCTTAAATGACTTTTATAACAGAGTTAAGGGACAACTAATGTATATAATTTCTATTTCCTTGGTATTAGCTTTTGCTTTGTTCACTATTATTATGCTCGTTCAAAAAGGAACCGCTTTAGCCTTGAAAGGATCTTCTAATCATGAAAAGGTCGCTTAAAGAAAGAATTACCGCGTTAGGTTTATCTTATCAAAAGGAAATGTTATTCCTTATTTTGATTATTATCTTAACTTTAGGTTTAGCCTTTGCCTTATATATATTCCTAAAACAGATTTACGCTCCGATATTTGCTTTAGTGGGCGGAATACTATTGATCTATTTCTATTTATCTAGATATTCTTCATTAGAAAAAAGAAATGAAAGGAATCATGTTGATGAACTAATTTCTTTACTTTCTTATTTTGAAATATTTATCTCAAATGGGAATAACGTTTATACATCATTTAAAATGCTCCTTCCTTATGCAGATATATATGTTCAAGAAGCAATTAATTCGATGTTAATGCAGATTGATGTTGATAAGACCATTGGTCCATATATTAATTTTGCTAGCAAATTTAATAATCGAATTATTGAATCTTTAATGTTATCGATTTATCAGATGGTTGATAACGGAGAAAACTCTATGGAGTTAAGTGAATTTAATATTCTTTTTAATAACATCAAGGAAAAGCATTTTGATGAGATGATTGATTCGCATAAAAAGGGATTAGATTTCTTTAATTCTTTCCCTTTAATTGGAGCGGGGGCTATTACCATCGTCTTATCACTTAGTATTGTTTCGATTATAGGAGATTACATCAATGTCATATAAGATGGGTTTAATTCTTTCTATGGTTTTTGTGGTGAGTTTTCTCCTATTAGGAGCAGACATGATGTGTTTATCTGCAGCGTATAGTTATTTAGATTCACATTCTATTTCCATTGGTTATTTAATTGCTAAAAGTGGAAGAGTGGATTCAGATTATATCTCTTATTTGGAAGAGGCATATAAAGTTCGCTTTGAATCGATTTCTCCAACTGATCCAGCGATTGGTGATGTTGTGGAATATACCATTTATCGCTATTATCATCCGCTTATAATGGCGAATCACGACGTTAAGCTTACTGCTTCACGCACAACTGTGATTGGGTATTACGGATAGAAAGGAGAAAATATGTCGGAAATCAAAGGCCAACTTCTTGGCATTATCTTAACTTTGATTGTCTTTGGAGCAATTTCAATTGTTCTCGCTAACGTTTATTCTAGTTCCGCTACTAAAGTTAGTTTATTCTCTGAACACATTGAAACAGGCGCTGTTGATGAAATTGGGTTCAGCGTTCCAAATGGTGCAGTCGTTAGAAACGATGCAGTAGCATTCACAGGACTTTCTTACTAATCAAACAAAGAAGAGAGGATTTTGCCTCTTTTCTTTTATCCACAAACGTTTACAATATTGTTACGGAGGCTTTATATGGACACCAGAAAAGTTGTATCAGATATCTTAGCAAAAAGAATCGATGTATCAGGGTTAAAAGAAGATGATTCCTTAAAAAATATCGGATTAGATTCTCTTGATTTAGTGGAAGTGATGCTTGAAATTGAGGACGTTTTAGGCATTGAATTTGATTCTGAAGAAATCGCAGAACTAACTACCCTTAAAAGCGTTTTGGATTTAATTAATTCCAAAATTAAATAATGCTCCTTGATTTTGTAATATTTATTAATATATAATCATTCTTGCGTTTTTAAAACGTAAGTGAGCTGCCTACCTAGCTCAGTCGGTAGAGCTATCGGCTGTTAACCGATCGGTCGTGGGTTCGAGTCCCTCGGTAGGCGCCACTCTTGGCCTGTTGGAGAAGCGGCTTAACTCACCACCCTTTCACGGTGGCATTCATGGGTTCGAATCCCATACAGGTCACCAATAGTTGATAATTGGATTGATACAAAGTCAATCCTTTTTTCTTTCTCAAAAAAGTCTATTATATGATAGAATAAGACAAAGTCTTATGATAAGATATAAACATGACGAAAAAGAAAAGATTAACTCATGATCAAAAGATAATAAAGGCTTTAGAAAAAATCAAAATTCCTATTGTTGATGAACTTAGGAATTTGTCTATCTTTTTTAAAGCAAGGTAACGAAGCAATGAGACTGGGATGGAACATGTAGCTAAGAATTATCATGACTTGGATCCAAGTGATATTGAATTATTAGTAGATTGTATCAAAAATCCTATTGAACATATTAAAGATAAAAGATATCCAAAAACATACTGTTATTACCACGCAAGAAAGCATGACAAAAATCATTTCATTAAAGTTGTTGTTAAAGTTGATAATGACTCAAAAACCGGTTATATATCTTCGATATTTATTGCTTCAAAAATCAAAAATAAGTAGTGGATTTAGCAAGCTAATATGATAAAATATAAACGTCAAAGGTGGAAAGTCGCTGTGCGACCACGACGCATTTCTTCGGAAATGGATTGACTAGCGATTCAGGATGCAGCGCCCTGATTGACAAATAATCACATCTCTCAGAGATGTTTTCTTTTATACTTTTTGCTATCATATTTATATGGAAAAAGAGATGAAACCAATTTATCCGAATTCACAATTTAAGTCTTTTTGTTATATCAAAAGCGTAGTTACTAGGCCAAACATTATAGTGGGTGATTACTCCTATTATGATGATATGGATGAAGGACCAGAATCGTTTGAAAAACACGTCACTCATCACTATGACTTTATGGGTGATAAGCTTATTATTGGTAAATTTGTTGCAATAGCAAGAGGCGTGGAATTTGTCATGAATGGTGCTAATCACATGTTAGATTGTTTTACAACTTATCCTTTTGAGATCATTGATGAATTCAAAGGTCTATCTAGACCATTCAGAGATAGAGGAAACCGTGGAGATACAGTCGTTGGAAATGATGTTTGGATTGGACAAAATGTCACAATTCTTCCAGGAGTCCATATTGGTGATGGTGCAGTTATCGGCGCTAATGCGGTAGTGGCAAAAGACGTTCCTCCTTATGCGGTTGTCGTAGGTAACCCCGCAGTTGTTAAGAAATATAGATTTGATAAAGAAACAATTGATCTTCTTTTGGAACTCAAGTGGTGGGATAAAGATATTGAAGAAATCAAAAAACTAATCCCATTACTTACTGGGGATATAGAACAAAGCAAAAAAGAACTTAAAAAGCTATTAAAGAAATAGTGTTCGGCCTGTGATTGTTGGTGTTCGGTTGTATCAAAACACTGAAAACATGCCAACGTAGTTAAATAGAATTGATACAATAGTGTCAGTCCTTTTTGATTTGTGTGGCACTATTGTGACAGACTTTGTGGTAACATTAAAAAGAATTTTAAAAGTGAGGTATTTTTATGCAAAAGAAAAAACTAGGATTACTAATCACATCAATTTTGTCAGTCGGTGCTGTTTCTGCTACCATTTTAGCGTCAAGTAGTATTTCATCATCTTTGAACGCTAAAGCTGATATTGAACCATATACATTAACTATTGATGCCTCAAACAAATCTAATTTTGTGCAAGATGGCGATGCCTATAGAGGAACATTTAAAACCGCTCTTGGAAACGATATCGTTTTTAGAACAAAATCAGCCCCATCTAGTCAGGAAGGTGTTGCCTTTGAATTTACTAGCTTAAGCGATTATTTAATCAATGAAACTCCTCTTAGAGGGGTCACAAGTATCGAATTTACTGGCCATTATTTAAGAAATGGAAGTTTAAGTACATTTGGCTCTCTACACATATATTATCTAGAAGACCTTGATATGGCCAGTTTAGATAAGGACGATCTTACCAATTCTGATAAACGCATAGAACCAGTAAGCGAATATCATCATCAATATGTTGTAGAAACTGGAAACTCGTTTGATAAAGCGGGATCTTTATATTATTACCTTGGTAATAAAGACTATGTTTATGATAATTCAGATTGGGTTATTGAATCAGTAAAATACGTTTTTAGCTGTCAAAGCACTAAAACATATGTCAGTGTGACAAGTTCTGATTCCTCAAAAGGCAATGTTGCTATCGATAATGCGGTAGCGAATGATAAAGGCTATAAAGTTGTCGCTAATGGAACTTCTGTCAAAATTCATGCTTACCCATTCTATAATTATCAAAATGATAATTTCTGTCTCTTTAAGGGATGGCATTTAAATGGCAGCGAACAAATCATTAGCACCGATGCTGATTACGCGTTCGTAACTGAACAAGACGGTGTTTATAAGTTTGTTGCAGAATTTATCGAAGCACCAAGTGAAACTTTTAGACAAGGTGTTAGATTATGCTATCAAGAAGAATGGCTTGAACAAATGGTGTGGCGTGAAGAAACTACAGACACCTTCGTTAAATCTTATGATGGCGCATATTACGACCTCGAAAGTTATGTTGGCACCATTAGTGGAAAAGGCGATTGTGAAACTCAAAGTTTTGATGAAGATGATTTATGGCATCAACACGCTAAAGGCACATCTGCCCTGACTCCTTATTTACGCTTAAACAAAAATTATAGTAAATACTATAAAGCGGACGGAAAAGGCAACCAAGAAAAGGTTGATGTCAAAGACTTCGATCCTGATAAAGTTAGCTGCATTGAATTAGTGCTCGATAAGAGTGATGTGGGCGCAAGAGATGATCTTTCAATTACTGGTGGCAATTTTGCCCACACCAAATTAGATATCGATGATACTGACGGCAAAAAGATTTCTAAATTCTATATCGATAACTTTACAAAAGACGAAATCAAAATCAGTATTCCTGATAATATTAGTGACGTTAACTTCTTTAAGGTCAAAAGGTTAGTGGTTCACTACAAAGTTGAAATTCCTCAACTCGAACAATAAAACGCAAAAGAGCTAGACTTTGTCTAGTTCTTTTTTGTTTATTATCTTAAAGAGGGTGTGCTTATCATATCTAATCTTAATAGTAGCATGAGTGGAAATGTGATATTTAACATCACGATACGTTTTTAGGAATAGCGATATTCCTTATCCACATTCTTGATCTCTTATTAAAGAAGAATGACTTGGTCTTTTTAGTGACTATCACCAATTTGAAAAGTGCAAAAAGCACTAAAAACATTGTATTATCTCACATAAAATAAAATAAATTCGGAAAGAGATTGGTATTATCTCACAAATTTAAAGACAACTTTGTTAAATAGGATTGATACAGAATATCAGTCCTTTTATTTGAATAAAAGAATATTAAGTTATATCATATATGTCGAATTATGACCTGGGATATTGCAAAAGATGTATTAATTGATGCTCTTAAGGATAGTGCGTTAGTATTAGCCTTCGTTTTTGCGTTTCATCTTTTACTATCTTTTATTGAAGATAAGTTATCTAAGTTTTTAACTAAAAATCAAAAGTTATCACCTTTATTAGGCTCCTTATTTGGAATTATTCCTCAATGTGGAACTTCAGTATTGGCAGGTGATTTATATATTAAAAGATATATTACTTTTGGCACTTTAGTAGCGGTCTTCTTATCTTGCAGTGATGAAGCTATCTTGGTATTGCTTACTAAGCCTAGCGAGAAAACTATTATGGTTTTACCACTTATCGCAAGTAAGTTTGTGATTGGTTTTGTGATTGGTTATCTTATTGATTTAATTTATCGAAAACAAGAAATAAATAAGCCAGAAGAAGAGTTAACTGATGTGATTTGTCATGAACATCATCATGAACACACAAAAATTCATAAACATTTAATTCATCCACTTGTTCACTCTTTAGAAATATTCGCCTATGTATTAGTCATTAATGTTTCTTTAGGGCTTATTATCGCTAGTGTGGGCGAAGATAACTTTAAGAATTTCTTAACATCTAATCGTTATTTAACTCCGATATATGCTTCTTTAGTTGGGTTAATTCCTAACTGTGCTTCTAGTGTTTTATTGTCTGAATTATATCTTAGTGGTGGATTATCTTTTGGAGCCTTACTTGCTGGATTATTAGTAAATTCAGGCTTAGGTATGATGGTACTCTTAAAGAGCAAGACCACACTTAGAAAAGCTGGATTAGTGGTGTTAATTTGTTTAATTACTGCAATTTCGTTTGGCTATATTTTCTGTGCAATAATTGGATTTTAAAAAATATAAGTATTTATTTTTTTAGTTTGTGAGGGTATATTAATAACGCTATGTCGAAAGTATCAGAACAAAAAGAATTACAAAAGAAATTACAAAAAGCGCGTAACATTAACGATCCAATGGATGCTTACGTCATGGAGAAAATCTCTTTACCAATTGCAAAATTGTTTCATAAATTAGGTTTAAGCCCTAATGTTGCGACAGTCTGCTCAATGATTATTGGTATTACTGGCGCTACATTTTTGGCCTTCCCATATGGATGGATTTGGCCTTTATGTATTGGCTGTTTCTTAGTTTTATTCTCTTACGTATTTGATTGCGCGGATGGACAAATCGCCCGTATGTCAGGGAATGGTTCGTTATATGGGAGATGCTTTGACGGTTTCTCCGATGGAGTGGTCTATTTTGCAATTTATGTTGCGGTATCGATTCATATTATGCTTTGGGATAAAATCCCATTTACTAATATCCCTTGGAATGGATGGATATTCTTTATCTCTGTTCCAGTAGGTGTATATTTCCACGCGACCCAAGCTAGAGTTGCGGATTATCTTAAAAATGAATATATGTATATTACCGGTAGTTCACATAGTGAATTATCCACAACTGTAGATTTAAAGAAACAAATCGATGAATTATCTCCAAACAAATTCTTTCCTCGATTAGTATATAACTCATATATTACCTACACTAAAAACCAAGAGAAGATGACTCCTAACTTTCAAAAGTTACATCAAAGAATTATTGATAATGGTGGAGTAATTCCAGAAAAGGTTTCTGAGATGTGGAAAAAAGGCGTTAATAAGTATGTTTGGTTATCTAACTTATTAGTCTTTAATTTTAGAACTTTAACTTTGTTAACCTTAATGTGTTTTGATCAAGCGTTCTGGATTTTCCCAGTAAACGTAGTAGTTTTAGAAGCTTTAAAATATTTCTTGCTTATTAAACACGAACGACTTGCTAAAAGATGTTTAGAAGAGGGCTTTAATTAATGAAATTTAGATGGCGTATCCTTTTCTTTGCTTTAGGCATTGGCGGGATCGTTTTAATGGCGTGGCAAAATAATTGGTTTAGAGGTACAGATTGGAGTACTTTATTTAACCCAGGTATCGCATGGTTATTAGCATCTATTTTTGCTGTTTGGATTGTCATTTATTTCTTGCATGCATTCAGCTATAAACTCATTTTATGCGAAGACTCTAAAAAAGTGAAAATGCATTCGATGATGCGTGTTTGTGCCGCTGGATTTGCTTTAAATAACGTTACTCCAGCTGGTTTAGTTGGCGGAGAACCATACCGCATTATGGCTCTTAAACGATATGTATCAGTTGAAAGAGCAGCTTCCTCAACATTAACCTTCTCCATTATGTATGCGATTGGTCACTTCTTAC
>DGHZ01000010.1:0-53599 GCA_002392945.1 Caryophanales bacterium UBA3835
TAATAGTTGGATGTCTTTTTACTCCATGTAAAGCATGGCCACCTTCTAAAGAAAGAGCACCTAAAGTGACCCCATGATACATCTTTACGTAGTTACCAATTTCACTAGTTTCACCTATAACAATGCCAGTGCCATGGTCAATAAAGAATGGACAACCAATCTTACAAGCTGGATGAATATCTATACCAGTTTTAGAGTGAGCAATCTCAGTAATGATTCTAGGAACATAACACACTCCTAATTTATATAGTTCATGAGCGATTCTATAATATGCAATGGCCATAAATCCAGGATAAGCCATAATGATTTCATCTTTACTATCCGCAGCAGGATCTCCTTCATAGAAGAAATCTAAATCTTTATCTAATTTAGCTTTAATATCATCAATAACTAAAGCAAACTTGTCCCAAGTAGTATTACAAATAGATTTTAGATAAATCTTTTTGATAATTTCTAATTTCTTCTTTTTAAAAGAAGATATATCATCTCCAGCATCCTCAAAATAATTAGGATACATATAGGATTTGAGCTCTTTTAAAAACTCTTTCACTTCATTTCTTTTAGGAAATGTTTCAAAACACTTATTCATTTTCATAACACATATATTATGCGTGTAAGCGAAAAAAACTGCAATTAATACAATTAATTATTGACTTAATAAATCTTGGGGCTTTAAATATAACTAGATGATTTGTAGGAGCTAGTTCTCCGGTGCTAACAAGTCGAATTATGTTCGATCGGCAGAATCATCTTTTTTTAATTTTTGATATAGTTTTCTAATAGCGTCATCATCTTCCTCGTCCATCAGCCATCCTTCTCGACGCCTTCTAAATCTATCCTTAGTATCTTCTTTAATCTCGCATACATAGTATGAATCTCTGATGTCTTTTGGATTAGGATTCTTTTTTAATTTGACAACTAGTCCATTTTTAATTGAATTTGAATGTGTCACTGAAACATAAATATAGATATTTCCTTTTTCTAAAAACACATAAGCAGGATGCCATCCAAAAGAAATCTTTTTATTATTTGAGATCATTTCAATTTTGTGGAACCTAAATTCCTTCTTTTTACGTGCAATTGCGTTTTTGTTTTTGCTTTTCATAAATACTCCTCACTATATACAGACTCAAAAAAACGCAATCCTTGTGAAAAAAATAAAAAATCAAAAATACTTATCTCTAATTGCTCTATAATATTTAAGCGAGGTACTTACTATGTCAAAAGTTGAACTAACACTAAAAAGTGTTGATGGTTATGAATTATCTTTAGCGGTCTTTGAAGCTAAAAACCCAAAAGCGGTAATTCAGTTTATCCACGGAATGGAAGAATATAAAGAAAGATACGATGCATTTGCAGAATATCTATGTTCTAAAGGTTATACTTGTGTCACTTCTGACTTAAGAGGACACGGCAAATCCGCTCCACTTCTTTCTCATATCTCCAATAAAAAAGGCGATAAATTAATCATTGCCGACCAAAAAGAAATTAGAAAATATATCAAAAGAACATATGATAAGGACCTACCTCTATATTTATTTGGTCACTCCATGGGCACAATTATCTCTAGAGTTTTAATGCAAAGCGATGGCTCTAAATATTCTAAAATTGCATTAAGTGGATATGTTAACCCAAACCCAATTGCAGGAGTTGGTAAAGCCTTAACAAAATGCATTAAATTATTTAAAGGTCCAAAAGGTCACTCTAAACTAATTAACGGACTCGCTGTTGGAGCGTTTAATAAAACTATTGAAAATCCAAGAACCCCATTAGATTGGCTTAGCTATAACAAAGAGAATGTTGATAAATATATTGCTGACCCACTTTGTGGAGTGGAGTTCACTCTTGGTAGTTTTGACGCCTTAATGTGCTTACTAGCAAAAATGGGTAAAGCTAAAAAATATCAATCAGTAAAAGAAGATACTCCAATTTTATTAATTGCTGGTAAAGATGATCCTTGTACTGGATTTGATAAAGGCAGAGAATCCTCTAAAACCTTATTAGAAAAAGTAGGCTATAAAAATGTTGAAGCTGTTACCTTAGATAATATGAGACACGAGATTCTAAACGAAAAAGAGAATCAAAAAGTCTACGAAGAGCTATTAAAATTCTTCGAAAAATAAAAGAACCGCTTAAGCGGTTTTTTTATAACTCTCCAATTTGTCTTTTAAATGTTTGTCTTCTTTGACGGACAGTTTTCTCCATCCCTTTCCAGGTTTGAAGCATTTTACTATTCGTAGTCAAAACCGGATCCATAAAAATTTCAGTGATATGATGTTTCTTAAACGAATTAATAAAACGGTCCACTACTAAGGCATGGACACCATAATTACGATATAAAGGATCTACTCCAATTAAGGCTAATTCCACCGCTTTCGGATTTTTAATAGTTAAAAGTAGAGGTATAGCCGCTCTAAACATTCTTCCTTTGGCGTTTCTTAAGACTTTACCAATAAATGGTAAGCCCACTCCAAAGGCCACAACATTATCGTATTTATCAACAATGACAGAGAAATAGTTCCTATTTAAAATAGTGCCAAATTGTTTTAAGGTTGCTTTTTTAGATTCTCCTTCTACAGGAACAAAATTATCTAAAGCCGCATAACTTCTGTTATAACATTCAAAGAATTTATCTCCATATTCTTTAATAATCTTTTTAACAGGAAGCGTATCGCATAAATCACGATATCCTTGACTACGTAATTGCTCTGCGACTTCATGGAATCTTGGGTCAGTATGTTTAATATCAAATTGGAATTCAACCCATTCACTTTCTTTTTCAAAACCAAGGGATTCCATAATCTTTATGTAATAAGGATAAGAATAATTAGTGGCATAATTTGATATTTTATCAAATCCTTCGGTTAACATTCCTTCTCGATCAGTGTCATTAAATCCCCAAGGTCCATGGATTGTTTCTAATCCATTTTCTCTTCCATAATCCATCACTGCTTTTATTAACGCTTTAGCGACTTCAACATCATTAATAAAATCAATACGATTAAATCTGATGCATTTCTCATTAAATTTCTTGTTTGATTCATGATTGATAATGCCACATATTCTACCCACTAACTTACCGTCTTTATACGCTAAAAAGCATTTACAGTCACTAGTGCCCTTAGACAAGTTCTTGGTTTCATCTTGGATGACCATTTCGTCTTCGACAATACTAGGAACGTAATATTTGCATTTGCTATATAACTTTACAGGGAAAGTCGCAAATAGCTTCATTTGTTTTTTATTTTTAGCTTCAACAATCTCAATCATTAATATGCGTTTCCTAAATAAACGCTTGTCTATTATATAGACTTATTAAGCATAAATAAAAGAGTTATTTTGTTTAAACGAAATAAAAAACATCAAGTTTTCTAAGATTCCTCGATGCTTTTTTACTCTTCTTTTTTTGTAGATACTTAATCCATTATTCTTAATAAACTTGGAGAAACTATCGCCGTGGTTAATATTTCAAAGATGAAGTTCACCCCAATCATTCCTAAGAATAACGCACTAGCGATATTATTTGGATTAATCTCGCTTAATCTCCCCATAAAAAACACTAAGCAGAATATGGCAAATATTCCAGTATTCACTATTGGAACTAAAATCGAAGCAATAATGCTGCCTGTAGTCCTTTTATTATATTTTTTAAATAACATCATGATTAATCCCGCTACAACACCCGCTAAAGTTGTCTTTAAAAGACAAGTAAGTATTGTTCCAAAAGGACTAACAGAATAAAAATAAGATAATGTGGAAGGAGCTAAGATAGTCATTGTTCCAGAAACAAATCCTAAAAAACCACCCACTACTGGTCCATATAACATCGCTCCAAGAGTGATAATAATTAAACTAAAATTTAAAGAAGTAAAGCCGCCTGGAACAACATAATTGCCAATCACTTGAAGAACAATTTCAATTGCGGTCAATACTCCTGTAGTGGCGATCATTCTCGTATTAAAAAATCGACGTTTATTCATAAGACATACATTATACGATTTTATTTATAAAAAGAAATGATTTTATCAATTTATTTAATCAAAAACTCTCTAATGCGTTTTTTAGGGAATTTCTTATATTTAGGATATCCTGAGATTGTAAATAATCCTCTAGGAACAATATAACTACCGTGACTCGCCCTACTTGTGACTGCTTCTAATAAAGTTAAAGAAGCCTTATTCACACTATGGAAAAATGTAGAAACAAAGACCTTACCAACGTGTTTTAAAAATGAATCTAAGTCTCTAGTGATACTAGTAGAGGTAATCCCAGGTTCAGTTAAAACAAAATCTATATTTGGATATGGATTCTCTTTCATTAATTTATATGTATAGGCCTCAACACACATTTTAGAGATGTTATATTCTTTAAATGTTTTGAAGTTGTTGCTGTTAATATCGGTCTTTTTATTTAGGTGAAAGCCCGCTACTAAAGAACCTTGAACAATAATTTTTGTTCTAGAAGTTAATTTAGGAGCAATATATTCAATAAAATATCTAACTCCATAATAATTAACTCCAATGCTATAAGGATGGCCTTCCATTAAATCTTTAATTCTACTAATTACTCCAGCGTTTAACACAATTGAATCCACACTTGGATATTTCTCCAAAAGAGCGTCTATCCCTTTTTTAATAGAACTATAAGAAGATTGGTCATATTCAATAATATCAATATTTTTATAATTCAAATCTTCCACTATTGCTTCAGCTTTTTTGATATTTCTAGCAAGCAAAATGACATATGCATTCTTTTTAACTAAAAATTTTAAAAAGGATAAACCAATTCCAGAAGTGCCACCAACCAGAACAATTTTTTGATTTGATAAATCTTCAATACTTGCTAAATATTTTTTAATCGACATACCAACAATTATATAAGAAAAGAGAAACAAGTCTTTACAACAAAAATTAGATTGTATACAATTTATTTAGTGAATAGGAGGATGAATTTATGTCAGTTCACGAATTTGTAGTTAAAAGTCAAAAAGGAGAAGACGTCTCCTTAAGCCAATATAAAGGTAAAGTGCTATTAATTGTTAACACCGCTACCAAGTGTGGATTTACCCCACAATATGAAGAATTAGAGGCCTTATATGAGAAATATCACGATCAAGGTTTTGAAGTTTTAGATTTCCCATGTAATCAATTCTTCCATCAAGCCCCACATAGTGATGAAGAAATCAATCAAATCTGTTCTTTAAAATTCAACACTAAATTCCCAAGATTTAAAAAAATTGATGTTAAAGGAGATAACGCTGAACCATTATTTACTTATTTATGTTCACAAAATGAAAAAGGTAAATATAAGAAAGTTAAATGGAACTTTACTAAATTCTTAATCTCTAGAGAAGGCGAAGTATTAGGAAGATTCGAACCAACTGAAAAGCCATTTGCCTTTGAAGAAAAAATTAAGGAAGCTTTAGCAAAATAATGAAGGAATTTAATCCTGACGATACTTTAAAATTATCTAATCAGTTATGTTTTCCTTTATATGCCTCTGGAAAAGAGATTACTAGGAAATATAAACCATTTTTAGATAAATTAGGTATTACATATACTCAGTATATAGTTTTAATGGTTCTTTGGGAAAAAGACCATATCTCGGTTAAAGAAATAGGAGAAAGGCTCTATTTAGATAGTGGCACTCTTACTCCTTTACTTAATAAATTATTAGTAAAAGGATATATATCTAAAAAAGCTTTACCCAGTGATAATAGAGAATTAATTATCTCTTTAACTAATAAAGGATTAGAATTAAAAAAAGAAGCATATGCTATCCCACCTCAAATTGCGAAAGAAGTTAAACTATCTCAAGAAGAGGCTAAGGAATTATATCGCCTACTATATAAAGTCTTAGAAGGTTTTAAAGATGAATAGAGAAAAACTAATTATTAGAACAAGCATCATTGGTATATTAGGTAATGTTTTACTAGTTGCCGCAAAAGCCACAATTGGTATTATTGCCGGATCTATTTCTATAATCTTAGATGCTATTAATAACTTAACTGACGCTTTAAGTAGCATTGTTACTGTTATTGGTACTAAATTATCTACTAAAAAGCCAGATAAAGACCACCCTTATGGACATGGACGTATAGAATACGTCACTAGTTTAATAGTCGCCATTATCGTTTTAATTGCTGGTGGCACTGCTATATATGAATCTATTAGTTCTTTAATTAGTGGCACCAAGGCTAATTATACTTATATCAGTTTAATCGTTATTAGTGTTGCAATCTTATTTAAGCTCGCTCTTGGTTTATTCTTTAGAATAATGGGCAAAAAGACCAAAAGCGATGCTTTAAAAGCTTCAGGTGTTGATGCTTTATTTGATGCATTATTATCACTCTCTACTTTAGTAGGTGCCATAGTAGCGATGTACGCTGGAGTCCATATTGAAGGATATCTAGGTATATTAATCGGCTTATTTATCATTAAAAGCGGCATTGAGTTTCTTCTTAATGCCATTAGTAGTATCGTTGGTAAACGTGCCGAAAGAGAAATTACTCTAGGAATTAAACAATTAGTGAATTCCTTCCCAGAAGTAATTGGTTCCTACGATTTAATCTTAAATGACTATGGACCAAATAGGTCAATCGGGTCCATTCATATCGAAGTTAGAGATGATTTAACCGCGAAAGAAATACATCCTTTAACAAGAAAAATCTCTTTAGCGGCCTATGAAAAATTTGGAGTAATTTTAACAGTAGGAATCTACGCGACAAACTCTTCTGTACCAGAAGTAAAAGCTATTAGAGAAGACCTATATCGCTTAGTGAAAAATTATCCTTCAATTAAACAAGTGCACGGTTTCTATGTTGACGTTGAAACTAATGTTGTTTCATTCGACATAATTATTGATTATGCTGCACCAAATCAAGAAGAAATTAAAAATTCGCTTGTTAAAGAACTAAGCGAACTCCATAAAAATTATCAATTCTTTGTTGTCTTAGATTACGATTTTGCGGATTAACCGTAGACCTTAAATATAATCCAGTTCACAAGTCTTTTTGGTAAGATACGTGAAAGATAAACTAAAAATCTATAAGATAAGCCCACTACGTAATAAGTATTTGGGTTTTTCTTTTTGCTTATTTTAAAGATCTTTTTAGCAACTTTAATAGCAGGAACTCCTTTAGATTCATCTTTTTCCATTTTAGAAACTGATTTTGAAATATGATCTCCATATCTTCCATTATCAACGCTTTTTTCTCTAGAAGCAGTAAAACCAGTTTTAGTGTCTCCTGGTAACACTGAAGTAACTTTTATACCTAGTGGTCTAAGTTCATTTCTTAATCCGTTTGAGAAAGCTAAAACACCTGCTTTTGTTACGGAATACATAGTTTGAAATGGAATAGAAATAGGACCCGCAACACTAGAGATATTAATAATTTTGCTACCCTTATTCATAAACGGTAAACACGCTCTTGTGACGTTAACTAAACCTACCAAGTTAACATCAATTATTCTTCTAATTTCTGCTTCTGAATGATACTCAATAGCTCCAGAGATACCCATTCCAGCGTTATTTATTAGTAAATTTATTTGATTTTTTTCTTTTGACGCAATTTGATCGATTGCGTTACTAATATCTATCGAGTTAGTAAGGTCACATTTAATCCAATTAACATTATCTAACTTAACTTCACTTCTATTCAAAATATAAACAGTATTCTGTTTATTTTCTGCGAATATTTTAGTGGTTTCTAATCCAATTCCACTGCTACCACCAGTAATTACAACAACCATAACGGATATATTATATTGAAAATAAATTGATATGTAAAAGAGACAATTTTCTCACGTGCGTAACCTATCTTTATTAAAAAATGCTTGCAATCACTTCCCTAGATAAATATATTTATAAACAAATCTTAAAAATTAATGAAAGGAGAAAAACTACTTATGAAAAAGAAGACATTAATTGTTCCTGTTGTAGCGGCTATGCTAGCTGTATCATGTGGCTCTGCTCCAACAGTGAGAGATTGGTCTGAGGATGTTAAGAGCTTTATGTCTGAAAAATTAGGCGAAGTTCTTCCATTTCTTGCCTTAGACGAAGCATCAACAGTTATTGGATATGAAGCAGATGAATTTGGTGGTTATTTCAGTGCATATGATGATAATGCAACCAATTTAGTTGAAGCTTATGGACAAAAATTAGTTGATGAAGCAAAGTTTGTTTTTGACCAAGATTCAGGTGCTTATTATAAGGAAAACGAACTTTCTACCATTCAAGTAGCGCTCAGCTATTATGATGCGCAATCAGGAGTTACCCCAGGTAATGAAATCAACGTTAACTTCATGTATAACGAATCACCTGAAATTGGTGATTGGAGTGCCGATGTTAAAACTAAAATGCAATCAATGTTTGGCATGGTGTTCCCATATGCCTCTATCGATAAAGGTGAAATTTTCCGTTTTGGTACATCTACCGAAGTAGAATTCTACATGTTTGGTGAGGTTGAAAGTAATAAATGTGTTACTTATCTTACCAGATTAACTCAAGTTGGCTTTGAAATTTACGTAGATGAGTCTTATAACTACTACGCTTTAGCTCAAGTTGGTGACAACACAGTTAAAGTTGAAGTAGCTTATCTCGATGAAGAAGAGGCTGCCAAATATGGTTATACTTCCGCACTTAATGAGATTGATATCTCATTTACCAGCTTAAAGAAAGATTCTTTCCCAGCTGTTGAAACAAAATCCGGTATCGAATATTATGCTGAGGAAGAAGTACCAGTCCCAGATTTCACAGCTCAAGCAGAAGGTGTATTCTACTACTATGAACAACAAATCATGGAACTCTTTGAAGGCTTCGAAGTGTTATACTTGGACACTTATGCTTATGGCGTTACTTCTGCCGAGTTAGCACAATACGCTAGAACATTAATTGGCCAAGGTTGGGTTCTTAGCTATTATGATGGTACAGACTACTCTCTCATGTATCCAAATTCATACATGTTGGTTGATCTTATAGACCATAGTGAGTCTGTTGATCCTAAAGATCCATATACCGCACAATTCTCATTCTACTCATATTTTTCTGATAATGGTGACTTCGAAAATGAAGACGTAGCAACAACACTTGCGTTCTTATTACAATTACCTGCAGAATCTATCGTTGCACCAACAGAAGAAACAGATACAACTTATTATGTTGTAACTTCCTATTCTGAAGCTACCGTTGAACAAGTTGTTCCATACATTAGTTCCGCTATTTCCTACTCCGGATACTACTTCTTCAACCAAGACCTTTCTTCAGTTGAATATGAAGATCCAGAAGCAGAAGAAAAAGTTGTGAAGGCTTGCAAATATTACTTCTTAACTGATGGTTGGACCGAAGATAATAACGGACAATACATTTACTTAGAAGTTTCTAAAGACGCAGAAGTCGCTGGAAAAGTTAATGTGAGCATCAAGATTGCTGGTAACCCAGTCGAAAAGATTTGGACACCATTAGATGTTTTAGAAAAACTAGTTGCTGATACAGCTATTGGTTCTTCTCTTGGTTTTGCATCTACAGATATCCACGATCTCGGTGATGGTGAATATGTATTATCTGCATATAGATGGCCATCAGAATATGCTCAACTAATTGTTAACATAGTCATGTCTTCCATTCAGTCTGGTTTAAGAGATTTCTCTACAGAACAAACCGAATTCTTAACTAGAGAAGTTGAAATCGAAGGAGAAACTTACACTGTTTATTACGTCGTTTATACATGGACTAGTAGAGATGGTTCAAAAACAGTGGCTCTTAACTTCAACTACTTTATTGATGGAGACGGAATGATCAATCCAGCATTAAGCGCTTACGAGATTGCTGCTAATCCAGAAGCTCCTGAAGCTGGTGAATAATTAATTATTCAATACTAGACTCGCCATTCGGCGGGTCTTTTATTTTGCTTATAATATCTATATAAGTATTTGCTAATAGCAAAATATTCATTTTGCTTTTTCTTTAATTTAAATTAAAAGCAGTCTATTAAATTTCAATTCTAAGGGTCTTTATATTTAATGATGAGATTTGATACCTGATTTTATAAACACTTTTTATATCGCCTTTTAGACACTAAAAAAGCCCTCAATAATTTTGAGAGCTTATTGGTAAATTAATAATTTGGAAATTATTCAGCTGGAGAAGAAGTAACATCAACAACTTCGGCTTCAGGTTTCTTTTTAAGTCTTGCCGCTCGTCTTTGAGCTTTTTCAAAGTCACGATCACTTTTCTTCGCGTTGACTAATAAGACAATCACACTAACGACCACACTAACGCCAAGAACAATTAAGCCACATGTAAGGAAGCTAGTTCCAAATACGTTTCTAACATATGAATTGGCGTATCTAAGTCCAGAATATGGGCTTAAGAATTCACAAATAAAGCCTAATAGAGTATAAACTAATCCCCATAAGCCTAATAACAATAAGGCTGAATAGGCAATTATTTCAAAAATAGAAAGTTGTTTTAGTTTTCTCTTCATATTTTATTCTCCAAATAATAATTACGCTTTAGCGGTAGAACTATTACGGATATCCGCAAGCATTTCTTGGAGAGCTTTATTAAACTTCTCTTGCCATTTTGGTCCATTTAATGTGAATTTCGCATTCACTCCATCTAATGCTTCTTTAAATAAATCTGGGAAGTTTTTATTATCTCTTCTATCTCTTCTACCTTCAGACATTTCCACGACTTGTAAACATTTATCTAAAACATCTAATGTTTCATTATCAGTAAATCTAGTGTGTTCCCTAATATTTCTTAACATTCTTGCATACTTAGTTAATTCATTTTGAACGATAAAGTTAGATTGTGGAGTAGGTTTTCCACCCGATTCTCCCATCACTTTTTGGAATTCAAAGAATGATTTTTGGAAATCTTGCATCATCAAAAGATATGCAAATAAACGATATTGTCTATCATCATAAGGCATTAATTCTTCGATAATTGGTTCATTTTCATTTTGTTTTCTGGCTAAGTTCACATGGAAATAGATGATATCTCTAATTGGTTCCATCATCGCAGTAACAAGTTCATAAATTCTTAAATGTTGAGAATGATCCACTCTAATTTTGCCTTCAGCGGTTTTCACTAAAATTGTGGAATTATCTCCATAGACTTCTTCTAAAAGTTCATCATAATTCTTTAATAATTCAGTGAACTTATCTTTGTTAGCTTCTAAGAATTTTCCTAAAGGAGTTTCTTTAGATAAGCCTTTAGTTAACACTTCTTTTCTTTGGTTATAAACCTTTTCTTCATGTTCGCGTGGTAAAACATATTCAAGAGTGTCTCTTAAATGTGTGGCAACGTGAATAATATCGAAATTGTATTGATTAATGTTTTTCATAATACTAGCCTCCTTCAATACATTAGGGAAGTTTAACTTCACCTACGGACAATTAACTTCTAATATATTGAAACTGCTAATATTATACACAAGTTATATAAAACTACATAAAAGTTTTATTAATAATTTGAATTTGTCCACTTATTATTGCTAGATAGCAAAATAAATATTATTCTAAATAAGTAAAGATTTTAGGAGGACACTCTATGAAGAAAATTTTTATTCTCCCTGCATTATTTGCTCTTGTTGCCACTGGATGTGGTGAAGACGAACAGCCACAAAGCGTTGAATGGTCTCAAGAAATCAAAGCAGAAATGACAGAATATTTAGGTTTAGTATTACCATATGTGCAATTCGACGAAGCAACTTTATATCATGAATGGAGCGATCAAGAAAGCGGTTATTTTATTGGAGACGATTCTGAAACCAATGTCTTAGATGGTTATGGTGATAGACTTATTAGAACTGGCTGGACAGCAGTAACTCAAGAAGGTAATGTCAATTACACCAAATCCTCAGAAGCTGGCGAATTAACATTACACTACGAGTGGTATGAAGCTACCGAAGAATACCCATGCGGTAATGAAATTGCAATTTATGTTGAAGGAGGAGGAGTTGTTCCTCCTGGAGATGATCCAGTTACCGGAACATACGATTTTGAGATGGCTGACTACGGATGGGCGGATGCTGAAGTAATCTCTTCGACATCACTTGCTCCAGGCTTAACCATTGATGCAAGTAAGAACAGTGGATCCCTTGATCCAAAATATTATAGTTCTGGTGCTAGCATTAGATTATATCCTAGCAACACCATTACGTTCTCTGCTGACAACCTCACCAAGCTTGAATTTACTTTTACAAGAATTGATGACAATTTTGCATTTACTCCAGATTCAGGAACATTTGAAGCTGATCTAAGTGAAAAAACTGGTGTTTGGACTGGCAATGCTGCCTCTGTCACATTCACATTAGGAAGCACTTCCGGAAAACAAATTCGTATTTCAAAAGTTACTGCTACAGGTACCTTCTCTGGCGGAAGTTCACCAATTGTACCAGGCGGAGATGAAAGAACTGTGGAAGATATTGCTAAAGATATCTGTAGTGCTTTAGAGATGCCAACAAGCCAGATTTCATGGGACGGACAAGACGCATACATCGGTGTTGTTTTTGATGGTGTCTCTAATCTAGAAGAAGCATGTCTTGCTGGTATTGATTATTTACCAGATTATGTAGAAGAATATGCTGATCCGGAAGCAGGTGAATGGGAAGATGGAGATGAAGGCTATTTTGCTTACTATATCGATGCTGAAAGTTTAATCTATATAGATATTGGCTCATATCTTTCTGGTAACGAATATGTTACTCAATATTGCATTTATCAAATGGCCTATTAATTATTAAGACAAACTAAAAGGCCTTAGCGGTTGCTAAGACCTTTTTTATTATCTTAGATAATAATTACTTAATTGGATTCTCCGCTTGGATGACTCCGTATCCACCATCTTTTCTAATATAAACAGTAGAGATACGATCATCTTCTTCATCGAGATACACAAAGAAGTCATGTCCTAAGGCTTCCATTCTAGTAATAGCCTCTTCAATAGACATTGGTTGAAGATAATAAGATTTAGTTCTTACAACGACATCTTCTTCATCTTCTTTCTTTTCTTCTTTGATTTCTTCAAAGTTAATAGCTTTTCCTAAAGAAATACGGCCATTACTTCTATCCATTCTGGTTTTAATTTTTCTCATTTGGCCTTCAAGCTTATCCACTACTAAGTCGATAGCAGCGTATAAATCTTGATGCTCAACTTCTGCTCTTAAAGGCATAGAAGGTAAAAAGATTGTGACTTCAACTTTTTGCGCTTCTTTATGAGCGGAAACAACACAACGACATTCGACTTCGTCGTTAATAAGGAAGTACTTGTCCATCTTGGCAAGTTTTGTTTGCAATGCATTCGAAATACCTTCGGTAACTTGAATGTTTTTGCCACTAATTACATATTTCATGATATTTATCTCCTTTCCAAATCACTGAAATAGGATTTTTAAGACACTTTTATTATAACTCTAAAAAGTCCTCTATTTATAGAGTAATTGATATATTTTTTGCTTAATTCTAATTTAAAAGTTTTTTAATATCTTCAACTTTATCAAGTTTTTCCCAAGGTAAATCAATATCAGGGCGACCAAAATGACCATAATTCGAGATATCTTGATATTTAAATGTTGGTTTTTTAAGTGAGAAGTTTTTAATTATCATGCCAGGACGACAATCAAATACTTTATGGATAACTTCTAAAATCTTTTCATCTGGATATTTACTAGTCTTGAAAGTTTTAACTCCAATACTTAATGGATAATTAACTCCAATTGCATAAGAGAGTTGCACTTCTAAACGGTCCGCGACTCCTGCGGCTACTAAGTTTTTAGCAATATATCGAGCCATATATGCTCCACTTCTATCAACTTTTGAAGGGTCTTTTCCTGAGAAAGCTCCTCCACCATGATTAGCGGATCCACCATAAGTATCAACAATAATCTTTCTACCGGTTAAGCCAGTATCTCCAGCAGGTCCCCCTAAAACAAATCTACCAGTTGGATTAATTAAATATTTAAAATCAGTATTTAAACCAAATGATTTAGCGACTTCTTGCATAATATTTTTATGAATATATTCTTTAAATTCATCTAGATTAATATCTTCATCGTGTTGCACGGACATTAGCATATTATCAATACGAATATGTTTAGGATCGGTGTAGTCGATAGTCACTTGACTCTTCATATCAGGTCTAGCACCCTTAAAAAGCCCTCTACGACGTTTTTCAGAGGCATCCCTAACAAGTTTATGGGCAATAGAAATTGCAAGCGGCATATACCCACTAGTCTCATTTGTAGCGTAGCCAAACATTAAACCTTGGTCACCCGCTCCTAAATCTTCAGGTTTCTTTTGATTTACTCCTTGATTAATATCAGGAGATTGTTGTTTAGTCTTATCAACGATTTCTATCGTATGATAATCACATCCATATTCAGGTTTATCATAACCAATCTTCTTTAATACATCTTTAACGATTTGAGAGATATCGACTTTTTCTTTACAAGTAATTTCTCCTCCTACAAGGATAAAGTTTGTAGTCGCAAAAGTCTCACACGCCACATGAGCATTTGGATCCACTTTTAAACACGCATCTAACACTGCGTCACTAATCTGGTCACATACTTTATCTGGATGACCCTCACTAACTGATTCTGAAGTAAATAAGATTTTTTCTTTCATGATGATATACCTTCTATAAAAATAAAACTTCCCCCAGAATTGGGAGAAGTTATTTTTCTTCTCAACTTATCGATCAAAGTTCTGGGACTTTGCTAAGGAGAGCACTTACTCTTCCGAGAGTTGCTATCGTGTTTTTTCATCCTTTTTATCACGATTCTGGATAAGCATTAATATGATATATAAATATTATTATTTATTCAAGTATTGTTTAATAGCTTGGGCTAATTGGTCAGGACAACTGGTGCCGTTTCGACATTGAATACCGTTAAGTCTTTTATATGCTTCTTCTAACGACATACCTACAAGTAGAGCCGCTAAACCTTGAGTGTTACCTCTACATCCACGAATAATCTTCACCTGTTTAATAATGCCATCTTCATGGTCGATAAACATCTCAATGGAGCAAGTTCCTTTAGGATAGTAATGGATAGTTTCCATTATTTAACAATTCTCCCATAGACTGTTCCAGCACAACCAGCTGCGTTGCTTTCATCAGTGTCGATATGCATTGCTAGAGCAAAATCTTCTCTAACTCTCACCACAACATCGCCAAAGATTAGGCTTCTACCTGGATTATTAACTTCTACTTTAACAATTTCACCGTTTTTTACACCAAATTCTTCAGCATCTTTTGGAGTCATATGAATATGTCTTTTCGCAACGATACAGCCTTCAGATAATTCCACTTCTCCAGCAGGGCCCACTAATTTAATAGCAGGAGAACCCGCTAAATCGCCAGATTCTCTAACCACTGCAGGAACACCTAAAGTTCTAGCATCAGTTGCAGAGACTTCAACTTGTCCAGCTTTTCTAAATGGTCCTAGGATGGAGACATTAGGAATAGTCTTTTTAGGTCCAACGATATCTAATCTAGAAAAAGAGACGAATTGACCTGGTTGAGATAAAGGTGCTCTGACTTCGAGTTTGGCATCTTCACCAAATAAAATCTTAAATTGTTCTTCAGTGACGTGAATATGACGTGCACTGGTTTCCACTAATATTTCTTTCATTTTTGTATACCTTCTTTATAGCGATACATATTTTAACAAATATAAGACTAAAAATCACTTGTCTTTTATCATTATTTTTCTTACAATAATCAAGCAACTTGAAAATGCGCAGGTGGCGGAACTGGTAGACGCGTACGTTTGAGGGGCGTATATCGCAAGATGTGTGAGTTCGATTCTCATCCCGCGCACCATCAAGAAATTAACACTATGTGTTAAATAGGACAAGGTCCATAAAAACAAAAAAATACGTCTTGAAAGGCGTGTTTTTTATATTTGTGTCCGTTGAAAAGCGCAAAAAAGAAAAACACAAAATAATTTCATCCTAATATTTATATTATATATTTCTATTAATTTATTACTTTGTACTAATTTAATATAAATATAAGGATGCTGATGATTGACAAAAAAATGTATTGAAATCTTATTGCTAATTACGTACATTAATAGTTGTTCATCGTTAAAATGATGAATAATTACTTAAGCAAGAACAAAATTGGGGGCCTTTATCAATTGTCATGGTAAAGGAAGAGTGAGGCCAATTAGCATATATAAGCAAGTCGGGTTGTGACAAAATCGTTTGCTGAAAAGAGGATGGGCTAAACACATCCTCGTTTTTATTAACTTTGATTCAATCAATATAATAAAAGCGTAGGCTCTCAATTCCTACGCTTTTCTTATACTAGAACTTTGAAGTATCAAACTCTTTAAGAACTTTGAGAAGTGGGTGAATATTCTTTTTCACATTTCCTTCTTCAAATGGATTTCTTAAATGTACTTTTTCTAGTAAACCAGTAAATGGAAGCGTTCCACCTAATTTACAGAGTTTGACATATTTCTTCCAAGCTTTTTCATGGTTTTTAAGATCTTCCGCTAAAAATTGGAAGGCCACCACTTGAGCAAGAGTGTAATCAATGTAGTAGAATGGGGTTCCAAAGACATGAGATTGTCTCATCCATCTAGTACCTTTATTCATAGTTGGACAATAGTCATATCTAGAATGTGGGAGGTTGATGGATTCAATTTCTTTATATTTAGCACATCTTTCTTTGTGAGTAGCGTTAGGATGCTCATAGACCCAGTGTTGGAATTCATCAATGGTAATACCATATGGTAAGAATTCAATCGCATCACATAAATGAGAATATTTATATTTTTCAGCATCTTTACCAAAGAATAAATTCATATATGGCCAGGTAAAGAATTCCATACTCATAGAGTGAATTTCACAGCTCTCTAAAGTAGGATTTTGATATTCTGGAATTTTAATTCCACTACTGAGGTAAGCTTGGAAAGCGTGACCTCCTTCGTGACAAAGAACATTCACATCCCCTTCAGTGCCGTTGAAGTTAGAGAAGATGAACGGGGTTTTATATTCTGAGAAATATGTACAATATCCTCCAGGAGCTTTACCTGCTCTAGCATCTAAATCCATCAAATGATTGTCTATCATTAAATGAATGAAGTCAGCGGATTCCTTAGACATTTTTTCATACATCGTTTTAGCGTGTCCCACTAAGACTTTAGAATCGCCAACTGGAGTTGGATTACCGCTTAAGAATTTAAGATTATAGTCAAATGTTTGAGGGTCTTTAATTCCTAATCCTTTCATTTGGGCTTTATAAAGTTTTTGAGCGATAGGGACTACTTCTTCTCTAATTTGGTCTCTATAGCCTTTTACCATCTTCGCGCTATAGTCGGTCCTACCTAAACGGATATAACCAAGTTCAATAAAGTTCTTATAACCAAGTTTTTTGGCCATTCCATCTCTTAGATGGACTAATTTATCATAGATATCACCAATTTCTTTTTCGTGTTCACCCATCCATTTGTCCATCGCAATACTAGCTTCTTTTCTAGTTTCTCGATCTTTATCAGACATAAATTTACCAAGTTGAGATAAGTTATAAACTTGTCCTCTAAATTCGATTTGGGCAGTTCCTAATACTTCATCATATTTTGAAGTTAATTTGTTCTCTTCAATCAAATCAGGAATAATTTTTGGATCAAACGCTTTTTGGTTATTCTCATAGATTTTAAAAAGATATTTTCCATAAATCTTTTCTAAATCTTTACGATATTTAGCTTTTAAAAGAATCTTTTCAAATTCATTGGAATATTTAGAAAATACTGGGCTTAGCTCATCAACTTTATCTTGAGCATTCTTATAGATTTTGTTTCTTGTATCTAAAGAATATTTCACGGAAATAACACCAACATCTGTAGAAAGTTCAGACATGTATTTATTCCAATGCTTAACAGCAAGTTTCGCGGTAAGGGCACTGCCACATTCCTCTAAATCCTTAATCAAAGATTCCATCTTATTAATGGTTCTTTTTTCAGTAGGTACCCTAAAAGGGTATTCTTCAAATTTTAAGTTTTTATCTTTCATGGATTTTCTCCTTATTTTTCAATTAATGACTCACCAGTCATTTCTTTAGGTTTCTCCACTCCTAAGAGTTCTAAGATAGTAGGAGCAATATCGGCTAACTTGCCTTCTTTTTGTCTAAGTTTTAAACCGACTCTATTAATACAGAATGGCACTAAGTTAGTAGTATGAGCAGTCATTGGTTTACCGTTTTCATCTAAGATTTCTTCAGCGTTACCATGGTCTGCTGTCACTAAGAGAGTTCCACCATTTTCATCACACCACTTAATGATTTCACCAACACAATGGTCAACCGTTTCAACGGCTTTAACACAAGCATCATGAACCGCAGTATGACCAACCATATCACAGTTAGCGAAGTTTAAGATGACAACATCTAAATCATGTTTATTTAATTCTTTAAGTAGAGCTTCAAGCACTAATGGTGCACTCATTTCTGGTTGCATATCATAAGTAGGAACTTTAGGAGAGTTAATTAATACTCTTCTACATCCCTGAAGTTCAGGACGTTCTACTCCATCAAAGTTCATCGTCCCATCAAAGAAGAAAGTGACATGAGCGTATTTCTCAGTTTCCGCAATTCTTAATTGAGTGAAACCTTTATCAGCTAAATATTGACCTAAGATGTTATTAAGTTTTTGAGGTTCAAAAGCGATAACACCTTTAACGCTATCGGCGTATTTCATCGTACAAACATAGAAAATATTTTTTAATGCATGTGCAGGTTTATATGGCTTCCAAGCTAAAGAACCATCATCTTTTTTAATAGGATACTCATAGAAATCTGGATTAGTGAATAAAGTTGAGATTTGAATCGCTCTATCTGGACGATAATTCATAAAAATAATCGCATCGTTATCAGAGATTCTTCCATCAACTTTAGCGTTATAGTGAGGAATTAAGAATTCATCACTGCTAGCCTTACCTAATTTTGGTAATTCTTCGTTATATTCATATTTGAAGAAGTCATGATAATCATCAAAACTTGGGCCATCATGATCCACCATTAAGCGATAATGAACATCAACACGGTCCATGTTTTTATCTCTATCCATGCCCCAATATCTACCACCAATATCAGCAATATGACCAAAATGTAATTCATTCATCTTCTTTTGAATCATATCAACGTATTTAACGCCAGCTTGAGGATCGACATCTCTTCCATCCATAAAGCAGTGCATATAGACATCGTCTAATCCACTTTTAGCGGCGAGTTCAATAATGGCTAATATGTGATTGATGTGAGAGTGAACTCCACCATCACTAACTAAACCAAAGATGTGTAACTTTGAGTGATATTTTTTCGCGTGTTCAATGGCAGCTAAATATTTCTCGTTTTTGAAGAAGTCGCCATCTTTAATCGACTTATTAATAAGGGTTAAAGATTGATAAACAATTCTTCCTGCTCCCATATTCATATGTCCGACTTCTGAGTTACCCATTTGCCCATCAGGAAGTCCGACATATTCTCCAGAAGCATTAATTTCTGTATAAGAATATTTCTTAAAATAAGCATCTAGATTTGGCTTTTTGGCATCGTAAACGGCGTTGCCAACTGGGTTATGTCTAATTCCATAACCATCCATGATGCAAAGAATGACTGGTTTTTTATTTTCCATAATATTTGTCCTTTCCAAGGCGATATAATTGTAAAAGAAAATTTATTTTCTCTCAAGCAATATACTCAACAAAAAGAAATAATAATTAATTAGGGTTATTAAATTACCACTATTTTTCAGTGTTAGTAGGGTAATACTGTTAAAAAATGATGATTTGACCTATATTATCTTTCGTGATAATATACCTAACGAGGTAAAATTATGGCCAAACCAATATTAGGAATCATGTATGACTTTGATAAAACATTGTCCACGACTGATATGCAAAATTATTCCTTTATTCCGATGGTGGGAATGACTCCAGAAGAATTCTGGGGGGCAACCGGTGAATTTAGTGAAAAATCAGGATGTGAAAGAATACTTTCATACATGTATATGATGATTGCAAAAGCAAAAGAAAAAGGAATTAAACTTACCCGTGAAGTATTAAGAGAATGTGGTAAATCGATTAAATACCATCCAGGAGTTTCAACTTGGTTCACAAGAATTAACGAATACGGAAAGCAAAAAGGGGTTAAGGTTGAACACTATTTAGTCTCAAGCGGAACTAAAGAGATTTTAGAAGGGTGCTCAATCTATGACTGCTTCACCAATGTATATGGATGTGAATTCTATTATGAAAATGGTGTGCCTGTGTGGCCAAAACTTGCGATTAACTACACCCAGAAAACTCAATTCTTCTTTAGAATCGCTAAAGGAGTTACTGATGTCAGAGACGATAATGCCGTTAATGAAAAAAATAGAGATGGCTTAAGAATTCCATACACCAATATTGCTTATATCGGAGATGGAATGACCGATGTCGCTTGCATGACTCTAGTAAATAAGAACAAGGGCTACTCCATTGGTGTTTATACTGAAGACAACAAAGAAAAAGTTGCTCAAATTAGAAAAGACCAAAGATGTAAATTCGTTGTTAAAGCTGATTATTCTAAAGACTCAGATATGGAGAAAGTCTTCAAATTAATCATTGATGACATCGCCACAAGAGCGGACTTAGAAGCTAAAGAACTCGCTCTAGCAAATAAATAATTATCAAATCAAAATAATAGACCGAATTAATTTGGTCTATTTTTTTATACATTTTTAACTATGAGAGTGATACATTATTATGTATGGAAATCAAAGTTGGAGATGTTGTAATCGGTAAAGTTAACCAGATAAGACCATATGCCTTATTTTTAACTTTTGAAACTGGTCAAAACGGTTTATTACATATCTCAGAACTATCTGATAAATATATTCGAGACATTGAAAAATTCGGAACTGTTGGAGACGAGCTAAAAGTGAAAGTACTTTCTATTGATCCTCAAAACGGATTTTTAAGAGTGTCATATAAAGCTATTCCAGAAGAAGAAAGATATAACACTCATGATGAATCAGTCCACCACTTCGCGCAATTCGATGAGGCGGACTTCCATGACTTAGAAGAAAAACTTCCAGAATGGATTAGTGAAACATTAAAGAAAGCAGAGGAAGAAAAAGATGATTAAAGTTGACGTTAGTAATGTCATTAGTGAAACTGAAATTGCTAAATATCAAGGTCAAGTCACACGTATCAACAAAATGATTGATGACCGTTCTGGCCCAGGAAATGATTATTTAGGTTGGACCACTTGGCCAAAAGATTACGATAAAGAAGAATTAGTTAGACTATTAGAGGACGCCAAATATGTCAGAGAACATTTTGACGTATTAGTAGTCGCTGGCATCGGAGGAAGTTATTTAGGAGCAAAATGCGCCTTAGATGCTTTAAAAGGATTAAAAAGTAGCGATAAACCAGAAATTATTTTCATGGGTCAAACATTCTCTCCAAATTACACTCACCAAGTTTTAGAGTACCTAAAAGATAAAAACTTCGCTATTAATGTTATTTCTAAAAGTGGCACCACCACTGAAACCTCAATTGCCTTTAGATTATTAAAAGACTTACTTGAGAAAAAAGTTGGTAAAGAAAAAGCGAGAAAAGCAATCTATGCTGTTACTGATAAAGAAAAAGGTGCTTTAAAAACATTATGTAATAATGAAGGCTACTCCACCTACGTCTTACCAGGAAATATTGGTGGTAGATATAGCGTTTTAACTCCAGTTGGATTATTCCCACTTGCAGTTGCTGGAGTGGATGTTAAAGCCATGTTAGAAGGTTCATTAAAAGCTTTAAAAGATTTTGATAATGATGACCTTAAAACTAATATCGCTTATCGCTATGCGGTATCTAGAGATTATATGTACCGTCATAATCGCCCAGTAGAAATGTTTGTAACTTATGAACCACAAATGTCTCAACTTTCTGAATGGCTTAAGCAACTCTTTGGAGAAAGCGAAGGTAAAGAAAAGAAAGGTTTATTACCAACTAGTGCCACTTTTTCTACCGATTTACACTCTTTAGGTCAATTTATTCAAGACGGTTCACCACTTCTATTTGAAACCATCGTTAACATTGTTACTCCTGAACTTGATGTTACGATTCCAAGCGACAAAGATGATCTTGATGGTTTAAATTATTTAGCCGGAAAGAAATTATCTTTTGTTAATCAAAATGCTTTCCAAGGAACTTTAAAAGCTCATCAAGAAGATGGAGGGGTGCCTTGTAATATCATCACTATTGATAGACTAGATGCTTATACTCTTGGTTATTTATTCTATTTCTTTATGAGAGCCTGTGCGATGAGTGCCTATTTATTAGACATCAATCCATTTAATCAACCAGGCGTGGAAATTTATAAGAAAAACATGTTCCACTTACTAGGTAAAAAAGGTTACTAAACTATAATAGTTTTTATGCTCAAAAAGTCGCTTCTCAAAAAGGCGATTTTTTTATTGATTTAACTAGGGCATAATGGTATATTATTGCTTGCGTATCTGCAAAAGCGGATGCTTAGCTCAGCTGGGAGAGCATCGCCTTTACACGGCGGAGGTCGGGGGTTCGAGCCCCTCAGCATCCACCAATAACGCGAAGCTATACCAATTAAATGGAGGGGTAGCGAAGAGGCTAAACGCGGCTGACTGTAAATCAGCTCCTTCGGGTTCGGCGGTTCGAATCTGCCCCCCTCCACCACAAGTTGGGGTGTAGCCAAGAGGTAAGGCAACAGACTTTGACTCTGTCATCTCGGTGGTTCGATCCCACCCACCCCAGCCAATGATGACTCGCTAGCTCAGCCGGTAGAGCACTTGACTTTTAATCAAGGGGTCCGGAGTTCGAATCTCCGGCGAGTCACCAATTAATAGTGCCCAGGTGGCGGAATAGGTAGACGCACAAGACTTAAAATCTTGCGGTTGTATAAACCGTACCGGTTCGATTCCGGTCCCGGGCACCAAAATTGTAAAAAACCCTGATCCATTCAGGGTTTTAATTTACTTTTTTATGTCGATATTTAATTTTATTAAATAGAGCCTTTATTCCAATAGTAATTCCAATACAAATAACAAGAAACGGAGTGCCTGGCCCTATCCAAAATAGCCAACACGCACTACCAACTGATAACATTGATATTCTTATTGCCTCATTGCCCCAACAAATAACGGCAATTAAATAAGGAACCCAAACTTCACTTGAGACAATTAAAGCGACAAATATAAATATTAATGCAGTTCGCCAATCTCTAATATTGACCCAAATCCAAAGAAACGGAAACGCACATAAATACCAAACCCATTTCCAAAATCTTTTGGCTTTACTAGGTTCTTGTCTAATACGAGTTTTCCACTCGTTTTGACTATTTTTAAATTTCTCTTCTACTTCTTTAAACGGCTTCATGTGTTTTCTTGGATTTTCTTTTCACTAAGTAATAAATCAAATAAACAATTCCAGCAAAACCAATATAACCCGCTAAGTCGATAAAGACATCAGTGAATGTGCCGTATCTGCCTGGAACAAAAGCTTGTATTAACTCACTAATAATGGCGATAATTACACCTAAGCCTAAGCAAAATAACATATTTTTCCATTTAAATTTGTTCATTAAATAATCACTAAATACAAGCAATAAGCTTGTAAATAATCCTGATAATCCGAATAATAAAAAGTGGCCAATTAATTTCCTAAATACATATCTAAACGTTTCCACATCAGTGATAGATATTCCGATTGCTTCTAATATTTTCATAAACCAATCACTTAAAGAAGCAGATTGAGACGCACTACCACTTCCGCCAATAGAAGATTCAACAATAATTAAAACATTCGTAGCAATAGATAATATCAAGAAGATATAAAAGAGAATTTTACGTGACTTCATACAATTAATAATTGTATATTAAAATAATAAAAGGGTGCTATAATAAGTTGCTATGGAAAAGGAAGAAATTAAATCTTTAATTGAAAAAGTCCTTGGAAAAGGAAGCGAAATCGTTTCTCCTTTAGTGGGTGGAATGATGAATATTTCCTATATCATTAAAGATAAAGATAATAAGAAATACGTATTATACATATCTACTGAACAAGCTAATGAAATGGTGGATCGTCCTTTAGAAAAGGAACATCAAAAGATTATATCCGCGATTGGTATTACCAGTCAAAATGTCTATTTTGATACTGAAAACGGAATCAAAATTAACGAATACATTGAAGGACAATCTTTAGATAGAGTAAGTGAATTTGATTATGAAAAAGTCGCTATGCTATTTAGAGAGCTCCACTCTTCTCCAGTACTTTCTAAAGCTGACTACGCTCCATTTATAAGATTTACCGAAACTTATGAAAAAGAAGCTTTATCTTTCCAAACTGAAGTATCTCCTTTATATAAAGAATTAAGAGATTTCTTATTTGCTCATAAAGAATATCTAGAAATGCAAAGAAAAACTCTATGTCATAATGACGCTCAAAGAAGTAATATCATTCAAACTCCAGAAGACGAATATTACTTCATCGACTTTGAATTTGTTGGTAATAATGACCCAATTTATGATGTGGCCTGTTTTGGTAATGGCCTAGTGAGTGAAGGAAGAAAACTTTTAGATAGCTATTTCTTAAATAATCCTAGCCAGGATCAAATAAAAAGATTTTATTTATGGAGGATTTATATCTCACTTCAGTGGTATAATGTAGCAGTCACAAAGCATTACCGCGGAGAAGGAGAGAAGCACGGCTTTAACTTCCTAGATGTCGCATCTCACTTCTTAAATAACGCTAAAGATGCTTATGACGGATATAAATTAGAAATTAAAGATGATAAGGTTATGGATGATACAGAAAAATTAATTATTTCAACATTAGATAAAATTAGACATTTCTTAAGAAAAGATGGAGGAGACTGCGAATTTGTTTCCTTTAACGATGGAATAGTCTATGTCAAAATGATTGGAGCCTGTCAAGGCTGCTCCTACGCTTATAGTGATATCAAAGACCTTGTGGAAGTTATTCTTCAAGAAGAAGTTCCAGGTGTAGTTGAAGTAAGACTTGCGGAATAATTGGGGTATAGCCAAGCGGTAAGGCATCGGCCTCTGACTCCGACATTCCTTGGTTCGATCCCAAGTACCCCAGCCAAATAACAAAAAATGGACCCGATTTCTCGAGTCCTTTTGTTTTATAAATAAATTAGAATAGGTTTTCTTTACGGTTCACCACTATATAACCCTTACGATTATAAACATCTTCGCGGTTATATCTAATCGGGGTACCGTCTGGTTCCACAAATAAGCCGCCTGCTTCTTCAACAACAATTTGGCAAGCAGCTGTATCCCATTCTTTGGTGTTAGGGCTTCTTCTTAAAGTAATTTCCGCTAAGCCGTGGGCTATCGCGCAAGGTTTTAAGGAACTGCCTTTTCTTACCACATGTTTGATTTTATCAGCGTGCTTTTCAATATATTCTTTTTCAGCGTCATTAAAATGGAAGACGCTGATTAACATAGTTAAGTCGCTAACTTTATCATTAACATGGATTCTAACGGGTTTTTCATTTCCTTTTTGGAAATAGCTGCCGTTACCTTTACTAGCAAAATAAAGTTCATCGATAGCAGGAGCCACTACTACACCAACAACAAGTTCGTGTTTATAAGCTAGAGCGATATTAGTGGTAAATTGTCCATCCTTAGCCACAAAATCTTTCGTACCATCAACTGGATCCACAATCCACACAAAGTCATTATTAAGACGTTCTAGATTATCTGTGCTTTCTTCAGTTAGAAAAGCGTGAGTAGGGAATTTCTCATGAAGATAATTTCTAATGATTTCGTCTGCGGATTTATCAGCGATAGTGACTGGAGAATTATCGTCTTTAATTTCCACATCAAAATGTTGGGCGTAAATCTCCATAATTTTCTTTTTGGCTAATAAGCCAGCTTCAATCGCAACTTGTAATTCTTTTTCCCACATAATTATTGTTTTCTCCAATTAATAATGGCTTGGTCTAATTTACGAATAATAACGTTAATTTGATCATAATCTAAAGATGGGAGTTGAGCTCCACTTGCGTGAGCGTGTCCGCCACCACCCACACTAACAGCCACTGGCTGTACAAGTGGTCCATTACTTCTAAATTCGGCTCTTACTCTACCATCTGCATATTCGGCAAATGAACACCAAATCGGATATCCTTCGATATTTCCTAATAAGTTAATCAAATTAGAGGCATGGTTAGCAGATATATTAAGTTCCTTCAAAGTGTGACGGTCTAAAACAATAGAAATAACACCTTCTGGAGATTTCTGATAGTGAGACATAACATAACCTTTAGCCGCTAAAGAGATTTCATCGGTCTTAGCTAAAACACGGTTAATCTTATTTGGATTAGCTCCATGCTCACATAAGAATTTTGCACGCTCAAATGTTTGAGGATAATTAGAGACGAATTGGAATCTAGCACTATCGGTAAGAATACCAAGGAATAAAGCATTAGCGCCAAGTTTAGAAATCTTTAAATCATGGTCAATAACTAATCCAGTAATAATATCGCAAGTACTATTGGCGTCAACATCAACAATAAATGGTCCTTCTTTAAAAGAACCGGTATCAATATGATGGTCAATTTTTGCGAATTCCTTAGCGGTGAAGACTCTAGAATCTTCCATTCTTGCTAAATCATTACCATCAACAATAATCGCTAAGCTATTTTTGATAGTTTCATCATCTACTATATCCATCTTACAAATCACATCAAAAAATGATGGAACACCAGATCCAGTAATATAGACTTTTTTATCAGGGAAATTTGAAAGAATAATTTCCTTCAAACCAACCTGAGAACCATAGCAATCTCCATCAGGATTTAAATGTCCATAAATCACAATAGAGTCGTTCTTTTTTATTAAATCCCAAATTTGTTCAAACATAAACTCAAACTAATTTTCGGATAATTCATCCTTTTCTTCAGCTTCTTCTTCAACTTCAGAGGCGGATTCATCTTCGAATACTTTATTGTATTCTTCTTCCTCTTCATCTTTCTCTTCGATATCATCATCGCTAGTTTGGACATCACTATAGACATCTCTCATATCGATATGAACTTTATCAAAGACGTGTCTTTCTCTTAAATCCCATTCATTTTCTCCAAGAGTAATAAAGCGTCCATCAAGCATCATGTTAGTGAAGAATTGACCAACTTTGGCGTTCGCTTGTTCTTCGCTTAATCCAGCTTCTTTTTTGACATACTCCCAGATTTCTTTGAAGTTGACAGATTCTTTGTGCTTAGAAACAAATTCATAAGCGTGTTCAATTAAAGATTTAGACATTATATATCTCCTTTCTTACATTCTATTAGGGGCACTGACACCCACTAATGTTAATGCGTTTTTCATAACAATTTTAGAGGCTAGGCATAAGCCTAATCTATTCGAGGTAACACTTAAGTTATCTCGATCTATAACTCGACATTCAGTATAGAAGGCGTGAATCTTTTCTGCGACTTCATGAATGTAGTTAGTAATTTTATAAGGGGCTCTTTCTTTAGAAGCGGTTTTTACAATTTCTGGGAAATTAGATAAAGCTTTAGCTAAATCTAATTCACTAGGCATATTTAATACTGGTGATTCGTTTACTTTTATATCGCTGGCACTAGATAAAATTGAACATAAGCGAGCGTGAGCGTATTGAGCGTAATAAACTGGATTATCACTACTTTGTTTGACCGCTAAATCTAAATCAAAGTCTAAATGACCACTAGCGTTTCTCATGACAAAGAAATATCTTGCAGCGTCGACACCAGCGTCCTCACATAATTCACGTAATGTATATCCGTTACCAGTACGTTTAGAGAGTTTAAATTCTTCTCCATCTTTCATCATTCTCACCATTTGAATTAATTCAACTTGTAAGCACTCAGGAGAATATCCATGCATCATTAAAGCTGATTTCATACGGTTAATATAACCGTGATGGTCCGCTCCTAAAACATCAATTAATTGATCAAACCCACGGCTCATCTTATTGACGTGATAAACGATATCAGGCATGAAATAAGTATATTCACCGTTACTCTTTCTAATAACTCTATCTTTATCATCAAGATAATCAGTGGTCTTTAGCACTAACGCTCCATCAGATTCATAAACATGGTCTTTTAAATATTCGATTTCTTTTTCAACTGCTCCCCCAGCTCTAATCTTTTTCTCTGAAGAGAAAACATCAAAAACAATATTGTAATTCTTTAAATCTTCTTTAATCTTGTCTAATTCAAATTCCATTCCTTTTTCTTTGAAAAATTCAAAGTGGTCTGGTCTTTCTAATAAGTGAGGTCCAAATTCATCATAGATGCGTTTAGCTACTAACTTCACATCTTCACCGTGATAACCATCTTCAGGTAAAAGAAATGGAAGTCCTAATATTTCTTTATATCTTTCAATTAATGATTCACCAAGGTGATCAATTTGATTACCAGCGTCATTAATATAATATTCTCTTGTCACCTCATAACCGTCAAAAGTTAAGATTCTCGCAATAGCGTCTCCAATAGCCGCTCCTCGAGCGTGACCAACATGTAAATCTCCTGTCGGATTAGCAGAAACAAATTCCACATTTATTTTCTTATTTTTCTTTTCGCCTCTACCGTAATTATCGTTTAAAACGATAATATTATTAATTAAAGAACTAATAGAGTCGTTTTTCATAAAGAAATTAATAAAACCAGGCCCGGCGATTTCTACCTTTTCAATATTAGATAAATCTAATTTAGAAACGATCAATTCCGCGACTTCTTTTGGAGATTTAGCAAAATATCGACAAGACTTCATTGCCACATTACTAGCGAAGTCTCCATGAGCAGGGTCTTTAGAGTTTTCAATAATAATTTGCTCTAAAGCTAAATCAACATTAAGTGACTTTAATGCTTGTTGAATATTAAGTTTTAAATCTTCTTTAATTTCCATATTTTTAACACAAAATTATACTTATTACTAATTTATATTAGCAATAACTTTTTAACATAATCATTGAAGAAGCTTCAATAGCTTCGCCTCTTCCCACTTCTCCGCATCCTTCGTTAGTGCCTGCTTTAATAGATACTTGATTAAGTTCAACTTCTAAAATAGAAGCGACATTTTTTCTCATTAATTCAATATAATCTTTAAGCTTTGGTTTTTCTAAAGAAACAAAGATATCGACGTTGTTAACTTTATAACCTTTATCTTTCATCATCTTTACTACTTCTTTAACGATGAGGCTACTATCCATATTTAAGGTATCATTAGAGGTATCTGGAAAATGTTTTCCTAAATCTCCTAAGGCTAGAGCCCCTAAAATAGATTCCGCTAAAGCGTGATATAAAACATCACCATCACTATGAGCGAGTTCTCCTAATCCAAAAGGAATCACTACTCCAGCAATGATTAATTTTCTATTTTCCACTAATTTGTGGATGTCTTTAGAAAAGCCAACGCGATATTCCATTATTTTTTACCTGATACATTAAACTTAAAGAACATTATATCTCCGTCTTTAGGAAAATATCCTTTACCTTCGGTACGCATTTTTCCAGCTTCTTTAACTGCAAGTTCACTGCCTAATTCGTGAATGGAGTCATAGGTATAAACTTCAGCGCAAATAAATCCTCTTTCAAAATCAGTATGAATAATACCGGCACATTTAGGAGCGCTATATCCATTAGGGAAGGTCCAAGCACGGCATTCATCTGCTCCCACTGTAAAGAAAGTAGATAAATTTAATAATTTATAAGTAGCCTTAATTAACTGAGCAAGTCCACTAGTTTCAATTCCTAAATCTTTTAAGAATTCCACTTTTTCTTCTTTAGATAATTCTGAGAGTTGAGATTCAATCTCACAGCTCACCGGTATCACTTCATTATGCTCTTTAGAAGCATATTCTTTAACTTTGTTAAAATTCTCACAGCTATTAATATCTAATAAATCTTCTTCACCGACATTAGCAACATAGATAATTGGTTTCTTGGTTAATAAATGATAACTATAAACCACTTCTTCTTGTTCTTGAGAAAGAGGAACGTTTCTTGCTGCCACTCCATTAGTAAGAGCTTCTTTAAGTGGAGTTAAACAAGACATTTCCATTACTGACTCTTTATCTTTTAAAATACGAGCCTTATTTTCAATCTTTTCAATTCTTCTAGTGACAGTTTCTAAATCCGCCATCACGAGTTCTAGATTGATAACTTCTATATCTCTAATTGGATCAACATCACCTTCAACATGGATAATATCACTATTAGTGAAACATCTAACTACTTCCACAATCGCATCACATTCTCTAATATGAGAAAGGAATTGGTTGCCTAAACCTTCTCCTTTAGATGCCCCTCTAACGAGTCCGGCAATATCATAAAATTCAATTGTGGCGGGAATGGTTCTTTCTGGTTTAAAGATATTCACTAAGAAGTCTAATCTTTCATCAGGAACTTCCACAATTCTAGTATTTGGATTAATTGTAGCAAAAGGGTAATTAGCAGCCTCCACGTGAGAGTTAGTAATCGCATTAAATAAAGTTGATTTTCCTACGTTTGGTAATCCCACAATTCCTGCTTTTAATCCCATAATCTTGTCTTCTTTCAATTGAATATTATATTCAAATTTATAAATAAGACAAAGATAAAATAATATTTTATAGTCATTCGTTAATACAAACACTCTAACGGAGGAATTTTTGATATCTTTTTAGAAATCAAAATAGAGCTCACTAACGCAATTAAAGTATCCACTAAAAACATATAGATAATCGACATCGGATTAAAGACAAACATCGAGTTAATGTGGAGAGAACTCGCTAGAACTTTTGATAAGATAAAAGAAATAACGAATAACTCCACTAGCGAAAGAAGTAAAGAGAAACTAGTCATTATAAATGAATGAAAATAAACAAACTTCTTACTTTGGCTTTTCTTGCTTCCTAAAATACGTACTAACCCAATATCTTTTTTTACTTCTAGAAAATGTAAATAATTACATATAAATAGAATAAGACTAGCGATAACAATGCTAGAAATAGAAACAATTAATAATATTAATTCGATATATCCACAAATCTCATCAACATTATTTTTAATATCTTTAAGCGGAGAATAAACTTCACATTGAGGGAACGATCTAGATAAAGACGCTATCACTTCTTCTTCATGATTAGTGTCTATTTGCAAAGCAAAATTCTCTATATTTAAATCAAAAGTGGATACTCCAAGCATGCACTGGAAAAATAAAATTGACCAGCTTTCATTATGATGAATAGCAAGTTTTGCGCTATCAGAAACTCCCACAATTTTTAAAGATACCGTTTTAAAGTCTCTTGATATATAGCCATTAGGTAACAAGTTCTCTTTTAAGGGAAAAGATAAATATAGCGCTTTATTTTTTGGTTCACTAATATTTAACTTCTCTAATAAAGCAGATGAAACCACTATTTCTTGATAATTTACCGGAGCTCTTCCACTTATTAAACAATAATTAGGTTCAAAACAAAATCCTGAAATATTACTTTTAGAAAAGTGGCCTTCTATAGTCCCAGTAGGAAGAGAAACATTTTGCGAATCTTCATATCTTACATAGCTAAGTAAATCAACAATGTCATAAATACTCACTTCATTACTTGATAGGTAAGTGTTTTTAGAAAAACCCACCATTAAACTTTTATCGTATATCGCATAAGCATTAGAAGAACCATACGTCACACTTTTTATATAACGACTACTACTTTTACAAAATGGGCCAATAAAAGAAGGAAGATAATCTTTTCTAGTTCTTTTAACTATTAATACCCTGGAACACTCATAAATATCAGTATTTACTAATAATTTTGGATAATATAAATTGCTAAGTATTTCAAAATCAAAGTCTTTATATTTAAAATCAAAGCGATGTTCTTTTATAAACTCATCTCTATTAGTAGAGAAATAAAAATAATACGCTTTTTTTAAATCCCATGGATGAGCGCTATTAACGTTAAGATAGGGTGTACTTGGTAACGTTAATTTGTTTTCTAAAATATATTCGTTCCATATCGGATTAGAGTGATATATAAGAATTTGATTAGATAAGATAAATCCTTTAAGTTTTAATGAAAAACTACCTTCATATTGCCAAACACTATTAGAAACTAAGAACGTGAAATATAAATCATTGTGTTCTATATATTTAGAAAAAGAAGACATCGTTCTTTCTATTTGAAGTTGGAAACATAATTCATTAACAACGGAAAAAGGAGCAGATAAAACAAATTCATCATTTGCTAAAGAATTAACTTTATTAGGAACAATATCTAATGAACTTTTTATTAAGCCAAACTCATTAATATCGCAAATAGTAAGACCACTAATCGGTTTAATCTGACTTCCCTTTTCTATATAAGCAACGTTATAGTCAAACATTAAATTAAAGTCATTGGCGTAATATACCCCGATATAATCAATATCTTTTTCATATCCTTCAGTTAAAGAAAGTGCTTCATCATAATCTGCACCCGTAATTATATCTTTAGATATCTCTTTGTCTTTATTAGTTAAAATAAGTCGGTCATCATCTAAAATAGAGGAATAGCTTCGATATAAGTTAGTAGAAATAATATTTGATAACGTACTAGCAAGTCCCACTCCAATAAGCCCAAAAGAAGTCACAAATGTTATAAACATTGTTCTCCATTTCCTTCTTTTAATAGTTCGAAGCGTATGTCTAAATAAAAATGAAAAAGGAAGAAGTCTAGTTAGTGTTTTAAAAGAGAGATTTAAAACAGGTAAATATTCTTGGTGTTTTTTCTTGTTTTGATAGATGATGTCACAAACTTTGCCGTCGCTCATCTTAATAATCTGATCAGCGTATTTTTCAGTTAACTCTAAATCATGAGACACCATAATAACTAAAGAAGCAGAACTAATCTTTTCTAATAGTTTCATTACTACTTCAGTATTTTTCTCATCAAGATTTCCAGTTGGTTCATCTGCTAATAAAATAAGTGGAGAATTAGCGACAGCTCTAGCTAATGCCACCCTTTGTTTTTCTCCTCCTGATAAATTATTAACAATCTGATTTTCTTTTGAAGATAAGTTAACAAGTCTAAGTAGATCATTAACACGCTTTTCTTTTTTAGATTTTTTATCACCACACGCAATATCTATCGCTAAAGCAATGTTTGATTTCACCGATTCATTTTCAAATAATTTGTAATCTTGGAATAAAAAACCTAGTTTTCTGCTCCTAATAAGTTCTTTCTCATCTTCGTTAAGCCCATTATATGACTTACCATCAAGAGTAATATCGCCAGAAAAATCTAATAAAGTGCTTAATATATTTAATAAAGTTGTCTTTCCACATCCAGAAGGACCATTAATAATCACCAGCCCATATCTAGGCAAGGATAAAGACACGTCTTTTAAGACATAACGGTCATTATATTTTTTACTAACATTAATTAACTCAATCATTAGCTTTTAACTCCAAACTTAAAGAACGTTTTTTGGAAAACTTAATAGGAATAAGAGTTGCTATACAAATTAAAATTCCAACAGAAATTGTGATTAATAACGGATATAAAAATGGAATTTTATGAAATGATAAATATGGAATTGAAATAATGTTACTAACGCTTATGTACTTATGAATAATGTTATTGATTATCAATGATAATGGGTAAGATAAGATTAAAGATATAGCTAAAGAAATGAATCCTGAATACATGTTTTCATTCACATATATGTTTTCAATATCCCCGTTTTTAGCGCCTAAAGATGTAAGGATGGCGCTAATCTTCCGGTCTTCAGAATAATTTGTAAAAGAAATAATGGTGATAATTAATAAAGTTCCGATAGCTCCAATTGCTAAAAACAAAAACAAGGCATACTCAGCTGCATTCATAAACCCAATCAAAGAATTAGCAACGACTAATGACGTTGAATTAAATGTATAATCATCAAAAATGGAATTATCAAAAAGTTGATTTCGATCCCGATAATCTTTTAAAAACAATTGATAGGAATAAGAAGAAATAATGGAATAATCTTCAGCATCCATTACTCTATCATACCATGTAATCTTACTGTCATAGTAGGTTGATAGATTAAGAAGAACATATTCTTGTAAATAGCTTTCAAGCGCTAAATAAGAATAATAAATTTTAGGGGAATTCAAATAGTCTAATTCATTTACCACTCCAACAATTAAACAATCAGTTTCAAATTCAAAATAGTCTGTTATCTCTTCTCCATATTCATTTACATAAATCGATTCAAATTTATGATATAAATGTAAGTATTCACCTAGTGCTTCATAGCCAAGCAAAGAACTGATTTGGTTATAACATTTTAAATTAACAATTACTTCATGAAGACTATCATTAAAAGGCATATCTCCCATAGCAAGTAAAGACTTATCAAAATATTCTTCTTGATAACTATAAACTGGGGTATAAAATAATCCTTCAAATATTAAGTCACTAATCGAAATTTTAATATTTTGTGGCAAAATTGCCGAAAAGTTTGGGCAAATATTAAATAATTTAATTATTTTATCATTGCTTCTTAACTCGGTAATATTAGGCCGTACTGATTTGGTTAATTTAATAAAACCTGTATCAGAAACAATCTCATCTTTACTGAGCGTTCCATATCCAAAATCTAACTGTTGATAAGTTGCGTTTTTAATAGCAGAATCTTTCCCATTTATAAATCCAAACACTAAATTCGTGATGATCATTGAAATAGATAAAGAGGCGACTACAAACAAATTTCTTTTAATTCTCTTTCTATAATTTTTAAAACTAAATTTACTAATCCAATTGTATCGTCCTTTATATTCTTCCTTTGGTAGAGTTGATTCTTCTTCAATCTTTATATTTGCATAATCATTAATGATTCTTCCATCAGATAATTCGATTATTCTATTACAATATCTTTTAACAAGTTGTAGGTTGTGTGACACCATTATCACTAATCTTGATTTGCTAATCGAGGACAATAGTTTCATTACTCTTTTCGAATTAATAGAATCAAGAGCGCCTGTAGGCTCATCACATAGTAATATTTTAGGATTTCTTATTAAGGCGCGAGCAATTGCAACTCTTTGAGACTCTCCTCCAGAAAGTTTATTAACATTTGCGTTATATAATTCCTCTGATATACCAACATACTTTAGTAAAGTAGTTGCTTTAGCAACTGCTTTATTCTTTTTCATTCCGCTTATTAATAAAGGTAAAGAAACATTTTCTATAACAGTTCTATCTGGAATCAAATTATATTGCTGAGAAACTAATCCAATCTCGTCTCTATAAAATAAATAATCTTTATTCTTTTTAGATGTATATTTTTTCTTATTTAAATAAATCTCACCTTTTGAAGGAGTGTCAAATCTAGAGATCATATTTAAAAGTGTAGTTTTACCACTTCCACTTTTTCCAATGATCGAAACAAATCCAGTATTATCAAAAGACAAGTTAATATTGTTTAACGCTGTAAAAGACTTCTCTTTAGTGATTGGAAAATATTTGCATAATCCTTTTATAATTAGAGTCTTCAAATTAAAGCCCTCCTATATATTAAAGAGTGCAAAAAAATGAAAACTTGCGAAAAAAAGTTTTAAAAAATTAAAAGCAAAATAAATGACCTGCTCTGCAGGTCACTTTTTTAAATTATTCGTCTTCCATCTTCACTGCTGCAGGAACCTTAGGCAGACCTGGCATAGTCATGATTGACCCAGTCAAAGCAACTACAAATCCCGCGCCAGCAGATAAACGAACTTCTCTAATAGTGATATCAAAATCGTCAGGAGCATTTAAGATTTTAGCGTTATCCGTAAATGAAAGCGGAGTCTTAGCAATACAAACAGGCAAATTTCTATAACCTTGTGCTTCAAACTCTGCAATTTGTTTAAGCGCTTCTTCAGAATAAATAACGTCCTTAGCTCTATAAATCTCTTTACATATAGAGTTAATCTTATCTTGTAATGAATTATTTAATTCATACAAAGGATGATAATAACTTTCTTTTGTTGCTAAGGTTTCTAATACTTTATTAGCAAGATCAACAGCACCCATTCCCCCTCTAGAGAATGCATCACAGAACGCAACTTCATAGTGATTATCAGAACAGAATTTTATAAGTTCTTCTGTTTCCCTTTCAGTATCGCTAGAGAAGTGATTAACACAAATAACAGTTGGAACATCGTATTTAGCAATGTTTTCCATGTGACGTTTTAAATTAGCAAAGCCAATTCTAAGTGCTTCGATGTTCTCATTATCTAATTCTTCAAATTTTACTCCACCATGAAGTTTAAGAGCTCTAATTGTGGCAACCATAACCACCGCATCAGGTTTAATATTAGCAACACGACATTTAATATCTAAGAATTTCTCAGCGCCTAAATCAGCACCGAAGCCTGCTTCAGTAACTACGATTGGGGCAAGTTTTAACGCTAACTTAGTAGCGATGATTGAGTTACATCCATGAGCAATATTTGCAAATGGTCCTCCATGTATAATACATGGATTGCCTTCTAATGTTTGTACTAAATTAGGATTGAAAGCGTTTTTCATTAGCTTATAAATCGCATTAGAAATTCTTAAAGCCTCTAATTTGACTGGTTTACCATCTAAATCATACGCCACAACTATTTGTTTAATACGGTTAATAAAATCTTGCTCATCACGTGATAAACAAAGAATAGCCATCATTTCGCTAGCAACGGTAATAACAAATTCATCGTGTCTAGGAGCGCTTTTTTTCTCATCTTGATTAACAGTTACGCTTCTTAAAGCACGATCATTCATATCTAAGGCTCTTTTCCATAAGATTCTAGAAGGATCAATTCTTAATTCATTGCCTTGGAAGATATGATTATCAATAACAGCGGAAATTAAGTTAATGGAACTCGTTAAAGCGTGCATGTCTCCAGTAAAATGAAGATTAATGTCTTCAGAAGGAACGACACTAGCAAGTCCTCCACCAGTCGCCCCACCTTTTAAACCAAATACAGGGCCAAGAGATGGCTCTCTTAAACAAAGTAAAGAATTAACACCAATCTTATGTAATCCATCTGTTAAAGCAATTGAAGTTGTAGTTTTTCCTTCTCCGGCTTTAGTAGGAGTAATCGCAGTAACTAACACTAACTTACCATTAGATTTGTCTTTTAATTCCTCATTAATTTTTAAATCGATTTTTGCTTTGTCTAAGCCATATGGAATAACATAATCTTTTTTAATTCCAGCTTCGCTTGCAACATCATAAATATTTCTCATAATTAAACCCCCAGTCCTTGCTTTGCTTCTATAATATTTTTATAAGTATCTGACTCAAATTGATTCTTGAAAAATGTCACTTGTCTTTTTGCATAATTTCGTGTTCTTTTTTGAATTAACTCGACACAACTCGCGTAATTTATTTTATTTTCAAGGAAATCGATGACTTCTTTATATCCGATTCCTTGTCTTGCTGTAAGCGATAAATTGTAATTATCTAGCAAATATTTTACTTCATCAACTAGACCATTTTCCATCATTGATAACACTCTTTTATCAATCTTTTGATATAGTTCATCTCTATCAGGTGAAATGTAGATAAATTTAACGTTTTTATATATTGGCTTATGTGATTGCTCATTAAGTATTTCGGTTTTCTTTTTACTAGAATGTTTAATAAGAGATATCGCTCTTAATAGTCGCTTTCTGTTATTAACATGGATCTTCTTGCTTTCCTCAAAATCTAACTCTTCTAATAGCTTATGTAATTCTTCGTTACTAAGTTCTAACAAATCATCATCAACTGAAACTTCTTCTTTTGCGAAGTTATAATCGAATAAGGCTGCTCTGACGTATAAGCCAGTGCCACCGACAAGAACAACGTCTTTATATTTTTCTAGTAGTGAAGCTAATTCTTTTCGACATAATTCTTGATATTCCATAACCGAGAAAGTTTCTGCTGGCGATTTAATATCTAGCAAATGATATTTTTTATAATGCGGATCGCTCTTTTCTAATTTAGCTGTACCAATATTCATATCCTTATAGATTTGAAAAGCATCAAAATTAATCGCCTCACAATTAAGTTTATCTATAAGATAATTAGCGAGTTCAGTCTTTCCAGAACAAGTAGGACCCATTACTACGTAAATCATTGACATTATTATAAATAAAAAAGAAGTGAATTCAATCACTTCTTGTTTACTATTTTACTAATTTCAGATAGATATTCGTTAACTTCTTCTTTAAGAGTGTTGTAATTAACCACCAATGGATGAGAATTATATTTAGCTAATAACTCTTTATGAAGCTCATCTTCGTGATGTGCTTTTGCTAAAGCAATGTCTCTTTTTAAAGCGTTAATCTCTTCGTTAGATTCAACTAAAATCTTGATTCTAAAATATTCAACTATAAGTGGCTCTTTAAAAATCTCTTCTTTTAGTTCTTTAGCAAGTTCAATAGCATCATTCATCCACTATTTCTCCAATCAAAGAATAGGTATGACTTTCAATAATCTTCACTTTGATAATCTTACCCATTAAAGATTCATCGCCTTTAAAGTGGACTAATTTATTAGATTCTGTATATCCTGAAAGCATATTCTTATCAGTTTTGCTAACTCCATCCACTAAGACTTTATAAACTCCACCAATATAGGAATTTGAATCCTTTTCAATATTAACCTCCAAATGCTTAACAAGTTCTTTGAATCTTCTACTCTTTTCAGCGTAGGTAACATTGTCATTAATTTTAGCAGCAGGGGTACCACGTCTAGGGGAATAAATAAAGGTAAATGCTGACTCATATTTTACTTCATCAACCAAAGTAAGAGTCTCGTTAAATTGTTCTTCTGTTTCATTAGGGAAACCAACAATAATATCGGTCGATAAAGATAAACCCTTAATCTTGCTTCTCATCTCTTTAACTAAATTAAGGTAATGCTCTCTAGTATAACGTCTACCCATAAGGCGTAAAACTTCACTACTTCCAGACTGAACAGGAAGATGGATACACTTCATGATATTATCGTATTTCGCAATAATTTCTATCATTTTGCTGGAGAAATCCCACGGATGAGATGTTGTAAACCTAATTCTAGGGATGCCCATTTTAGCGGCTTCTTCAAGTACATCAGCAAAGTCATGTCCTTCATTTAAATCTTTGCCATATGCATTAACATTTTGGCCAAGGAAAGTGATCTCTTGATATCCTTGTTTTTTAAGATCTCTAACTTCGTCCATGATATCATTAAAATGTCTACTTCTTTCTTTGCCTCTGGTATATGGAACAATGCAGTAAGTACAGAACTTATTACATCCATAAATAATATTCACATATGCTTTAAATTCGTTATTTCGAGAAACATTTTTATTTTCGATAACTTCGCCTTGTTTTGACTTAATCGCTATTAACCTAATATCGTTATGATATACTTCATAAATTAAATCTAATAATTGGTCAATTTCATGAGTGCCAAAATATAGATTAACTTCAGGGAATTTGCTTATTAAAATATCTAATATTTCTGGTTGTTCCACCATACATCCACAAATACCAAGAACAAGCTTTTTGTTGATTTTACGATATTTCTTTAAATTACCGATATCGCCATAAACTTTATCTTCAGCATTTTCTCTAACCGCACAGGTGTTAATAATAATAACATCTGCTTCGCTAGGATCACTTGTTTGAATGAAATTAGATGATTCAAGCATCCCTTTCATTGTTTCTTCATCACGAATATTAGCCTGGCAACCAAATGTATGAATATAATATTTCTTTCCTTTACCTAATTCTTTCATCTCTTTGAGATGAGTAGGAGAATATAATGAAAACTCAGTCTCAGATTTAACTCTCGACTTGGCATCATTTAAATTTGGGTAATTAATAATTTTCGTTTTCATTTTATTTTTCTTCTAAATAATAAATTGGAAATATTTCTTTACACTTTCCTGTTGATTCATCAACATCAAGTACAACTGCAGATAATAAGCCTCTACCTTCGCTTGGTAAGTCAAATCTAGATTGTTCTCCATAAATAATTTTATTAACCACGGTTTCTTTAGAAAACCCTAATGCTCCATCAGCGAAACCTGTCATACCTACATCAGAGATATAGGCAGTTCCACCTTCTAAAATTTTATAATCTTTTGTTTGAACATGGGTGTGTGTGCCTAAAACCGCAGAAACTTTACCGTCTAAAGCATACGCTAAGCAAAGTTTTTCTCCAGTTGCCTCAGCGTGGAAGTCAACGATATGAATATCCGTTTTCTCCTCATTATTAATGAGTTCAATTAACGAATAATAAGGATTATTTACTTCTTCATTCATAAATACTGAACCAAGAACATTAGTGACCCTAATACTGACTCCATTAAGCTCATAAACAATACTACCTTCTCCCGGATAAGGATGTAGTAAATTAAGCGGCCTAATTAAGCAATCAGTAGAATCGATATATTTACGTAGATCATTCTTGCTATCATAGTGATTACCTAAGGTAATCGCATCAATGCCGTTATCAATTAATTCTAAATAATGATGTCTTAATAAGCCTTTACCATGAGTCACATTTTCTCCGTTAGCAATAACGAAATCAATGTGATATTTATCCACAAATGTTTGTAAATGATCTTTAATGACACGTCGGCCAATTTTGCCGACGATGTCACCAATAAATAAAATTTTCAAATTAACTCTTTCTAGAAGTAATTACTTCGCAGTTTCAATCGCACGATATTCTCTAATGACGGAAACTTTAATTTGTCCAGGATAAGTCATTTCGTTTTCGATACGTTCTTTAATTTCTCTTGCGAGTTTAAAAGCACCAATATCATCAATCTTATCAGGGATAACCATAACTCTTAGTTCTCTACCGGATTGCATCGCGTATGATTGATAAACTCCATCATATGATTTACAAATCTCTTCGAGTTTTTCAATTCTTTGAATATAGTTTTCAAGCATTTCACTTCTAGCACCTGGTCTAGCCGCACTTAAAGTATCAGCAGCTTGAACTAAGTGAGAAATAACATATTTAGCAGGAACGTCTCCATGGTGAGATTCAATGGCGTTAATAACAACATCACCTTCACCATATTTCTTTGCGAGTCTAGAACCAACTTCAACATGGCTACCATCAGTTTCATAGTCGATAGCTTTACCGATATCGTGAAGTAAACCAGCACGCTTAGCAAGATTTTGATCTAAACCAAGTTCTGCGGCCATTGACCCTGCTAAATAAGCAACTTCAATAGAGTGCTCTAAGGCGTTTTGTCCATATGATGTACGGTATTTTAATCGACCAACATAATCTAAGAGTTCTTTATTAATTCTTGGTAAGCCAAGTTTAAAGGCCACATCTTGACCGGTCTTATGAATATTTTCTTCGACTTCTTGTTTACATTTTTCAACAATTTCTTCAATTCTTCCTGGTTGAATTCTACCGTCTTTAATTAACATCTCTAAAGACATTCTAGCGATTTCTCTTCTAACAGGGTTAAAACAAGAAACGGTAATAACTTCAGGAGTGTCATCAATAATTAAATCAACACCTAAAAGAGTTTCTAAGGTACGAATATTACGACCTTCTCTACCAATGATTCTTCCTTTCATTTCATCGTTAGGAAGAGCAACGACAGAGACAGTCTTTTCAATGGTGGTTTCTTGAGCGTATTTAGACATTGCTTGAGCAAGCATTTCTTGGGCTTTAGCAACCACTTGATCTTTGGCTTCTTCTTCTTTGTTTTTAATGTAAGAGGCGATTTCTCTAGAAACCTTAGATTCCACTCTTTTAAAGAGTTCATCTTTAGCTTCTTGAGTTGACATTTGAGCAACCTTTTCAAGTTCGACAATGATAGAATCAATCTTCTCTTGCAAGGTGGCTTCTTTCTTATCAACATCTTTTAATCGACGATTAAGAGTTTCGTTCTTTTCATCAAGAGTATTTTCTTTTTGAATAAGAGCAGCGTCTCTTCTATCGATATTTTGTTCACGTTGGAATAATTGTTTTTCTTGAGCGGATAATTCCAACTTTCTTTCTTTAATTTCTTTGTCCGCTTCAATTTTCATTTCATTAACTACTTGCTTACCGTCTAATTGAGCGTTTTTTACAATATGTTCTGCTTTAATTTCAGCTTCACGAACAATTTTGCCTGCTTTATTTTGATCTCTTTTGTTCTTGAAAAAGGGAACAAAATAAATGACCGCCATACCGACAAGTAAACCTGCAAAGACACAGATAATTGGTAAACCAATTTCCATGAATCCACTTAAAATGTGCATGGGATAAATCCTTTCTAATATAAATATATAGTCAAAAGACTATTTACCTAAATCAACTTAAAATATTGCTATAAGTATGACTTTTATTATGTAACAGGGTAAACCCTGATAAATCTTTTCTCAATAGAGAATCTATAGGTAAGTACCTTCCGCAGGTACGAAACCATTATAAAGGAAATATCTATTTATAGGAAAGAATAATTTTTAAAAATTATAATAACGGGGTAATTATTTTTATTAATCCACAGAAGGATCTGGAAAATATGCCAAGTTTAAAATCAATTGACACTAAGGCGCTTTGGTTAATCATCTCTTGGAAATCTTTACTAATATCTTTTATACATGGAGTCTTATATAACAAGGTGCCGCATTCAAAGTGATGAACTAAACTTCTAAAGTCTAAATTAATGGTCCCCACAAACCCTAATTCATCATCCGCTAAAGCGGTTTTCATATGGTTAAATCCTGGTGTATATGTATAAATATGGACTCCAGCATTTAATAAAACTCTAAAATTCGATTTTGCAACTTTATACACTAATTTCTTATCAGGAATTCCTGGAACAATTAAATGAACATCCACTCCACGTAACGCAGCGTTTCTTAATGCATTCATTAATCCAAATGTAGGAATTAAATATGGAGTAGAAATAAATACTTTTTTTGCTGCGTAGTTAATAATGTTAATGTAATTTTGTTCTCCAATTAGATGGTCGTTAGTATAAAATCCAGGACCATCACCAAACGGCATAACAAAGCCTTTGTCTTCGAATTCAGGATATTCAAAATCTAAATAAGGTGATAAAGGAACTATATCCTTGCTAGCAATACTATAGTTTTCGATAAATGTGGTAATTAAATCAGAAATAGCAGTTCCTTCAATTTTCACCATTGTATCCTTCCAATGACCAAATCTAGTAATGATATTAGCGTATTCATCTGCGAGGTTATTACCACCGGTAAACGCCATTTGATGATCGATAACAACAATCTTACGGTGGTCACGGTTATTATAAACGCCAGATAGAATCGGTCTTAATGGATGGAATTTATAACATTTAATGCCGTACTTTCTTAATCTTTTTGGAGTGCGATAAGAAATTGTGCCATTACTTCCTAAATCATCATAAACAATTCTAATATCCACACCTTCTTGAGCTTTTTGAATAAGAATATCTTTCACTTCACTCCAGAGTTTTCCGTCTGTAATAATAAAGAATTCAATAAAAATGAATTTTTGAGCTTTCTTTAATCCCTCAATCAAGTCAGGGAAGAATTTATCTCCGATCGGATAATAAGTCACTCTATTATTTTTAAACGCACCCACTCTCGCGGTATTTAATAAATAGGAAAAAGCGCCTCTAGCTCTACCTAATTCATCTTCAATCTTTGCGAACTCTATTTTGTTTCTTTGATAATACGGCTCTAATTCCTTTAAGAAACCTTTAATATATTTTGTTTCTTTTCTAGGCAATCCATGGTTTTTAAATATCAAAAAGAAAAACACAGTTACAAACGGAAAAACAAACAAGAACACTAACCACGGTATTTTAAATTCTGGATCTTCATATTTATTGATAACTCTAAAAAAGATAATTACAGCAGCGACAAAAGAAATAATTCTAATCGCTGTAAATATCTGGTTAACAATAACTAAGGCTTGTGCATATTTTGGCGACTTCGATATAAGCGAAGAGAAAATATATGTATCAATACCTAGTTCAAAAAAGACGACTATTAATATTTCAATTAATAAAAATACAATAGTGAATATAAATCCAGAAGAAAATAAACGTCTTAGTCTTTTCATTATTTAGCTTCTTTAATCGCTTTTAATAATTCCTCTTTAACATCTTCATTACTATGGATGTATTCTTTAGCGGTTTCTCTACCTTGAGCAATCTTGCTACCGTTATATTCAAACCAGGCTCCGCTCTTTTTAATGATGCCAAGTTCGACAGCACGGTCTAAGATTTCGCTATCCTTAGAAATACCTTTACCATAAACTATATCAATTTCACATTGTCTAAATGGTGGCGCAACTTTATTTTTAACCACTTTAATACGACAAGTATTTCCAGTAACATCACTACCGGTTTTAATAGCCTCAGTTCTTCTAATATCTAATCTAATAGAAGCATAGAATTTTAATGCTCTTCCTCCGGAAGTAGTTTCAGGATTACCGTACATCACACCAACTTTTTCTCTTAATTGGTTAATAAAGATAATAGTACAGTTATTCTTGTTTAAAGTACCAGCAAGTTTACGCATCGCTTTAGACATAAGTCTAGCTTGCATGCCAACAGAGTTATCACCCATTTCTCCATCAAGTTCAGCTTGTGGAACTAAAGCAGCAACACTATCGACGATTAATAAATCAATAGCGCCACTACTAGCAAGCATCTCTGCAATTTCAAGAGCCTGCTCACCACTATCAGGTTGCGATAAGATTAACTCGTCAACATTAACACCTAAGTTTTTAGAATATTCAGGGTCAATAGCATGCTCAGCATCAATAAAGGCAGCTCTACCACCTTGTTTTTGACATTCTGCAATTGCATGTAAGGCAAGAGTGGTTTTACCACTACTTTCAGGACCATATATCTCAATAATCCTTCCTTTTGGATATCCACCAACTCCAAGAGCCTCATCTAAAAGTAATGATCCACTCGGAATGACGGAAACCTCAACACTTGGCCTATCGCCGAGTTTCATAACGGCGCCTTTACCAAATTGCTTTTGAATTTGTTTTAGAACTTCATCGAGTTCTTTTTCATTTAGTTTGTTTTCTTTGTCCATTTATTATGGCCTCCTCACTATATACAGAGTGGATTTTTTTCAAAAATTGTGAAAAAAAATTAATTATTTTCTAAAATTAATGTCTCCAAAAGCTCAAAAGCAATATTAATTGCTTTATTTTGAATTTCTTCTCTAGAACCTTCTAAGGTATATGAATGCACTTGAGCGGTATCTAAAAAGGCAATTCCAATATGAACTTCGCCTACTGGCTTACCTTCCATTGCAGTTGGTCCAGCATTGCCAGTAAAAGAAACACAGTAATCAACGTTTAATAATTTCTTGCCGTTACTAGCCATTTGGGCCGCTACTTCTTTAGAAACAACGCCAAATTCATCAATATCTTTATATGATATTCCTAAAAGTCTATTTTTCTCTTCAGTAGCGTAAGTTACCAAAGCCCCTTTGAAAAAATGGGACGCACCACTAATAGAGGTAATCTCTTTTGCAAATAAACCACCAGTAAAAGATTCAACAGATCCTAATGTTCGACCTTTTTCTCTAAATAACTTATTAATACCGAGACTATCCATGATTATTTACTTTCAATAAACGCTTTACGATTTTGCCAAACATAGATGACACCGCTTAATAAAGAAACAAGTGTAGCGGCATATACTAAAAAAGCAGTTACAGTTAAATAAGGATTTGTATTATTTGAGTACATATAATGGAATGGGAAATCGTTTAATAATACCGCACCAATCGCTACCATTTGTAGGACAGTTTTTAGCTTGCCAAAAATATTAGCAGCGATAACCACTCCTTTTTGAGCGGCAATAAATCTTAAGGCATCAACAACTATATCTCTAGCCACCATAATAATAACGCACCAAACAGGAATAAAAGCGGTTTGTTCTATAGCGTAAGGAGCAATAAGGTGATAGGCACACAAGAAGATTAACATTGAGTTAACCAAGAGCTTATCTGCAACAGGATCTAAGAATTTTCCTAGGTCAGTCACTTGGTTATTTTTTCTTGCAAGTTTGCCATCAAGATGATCGGTATAACTAGCTATCACGAAAAATACAAAAACAATTAAAAAGATTAAGTTTATACGGGAATTTCCGAGTTTTGGTGTTGTTAAATCAGGAATAAGTGATAGCACAAATAAAGTAACAATCAGAAGAATAGTTGCAATAATTCTTGAGAAGGTGATTTTTGTTGGAAGATTCATAATCTCTCTCCTTTTTAATAGTGAGTCTTCGACCCTATAAGCCATGTTTTGTCTAGGATGATAATTTATCTAAGAATAATCTTACTTGAATCGATTCGTTTCTCTATCAAGTCTCCCCTACCAAATTTGGGTTTCTCGCTTAAGGGGTTTGCCGCGTTCCACCTTATTCTTTCAAATAAGCTCCGTCACTGTGGCACTTTCAGGAATTTTACCATGGGTTGCCCTTTAGGTTAATTTCCGCCGTCATGTACTCCTACATGCCTAACGTTATTTTTTCCGTTAGCGTAATCACTACAACCATCACAGATTGTGCGAGCATGGACTTTCCTCTAACTAACTAGTAGTCAGCAATCATCTAGGCCGAAGGTTTTTATTTTAGTTCATCGGGAATAGAACCGATATGGTCTTTAATATATAGCTCCAACTTCCCGATACGATGGAGCAATTCATAATTATCGATATGAACAGCCTTATCTTTTGGAAGATATTTGGTTTTATCTTTCTGCTTGGCTAATTCTTCACTTAATCTAGCATTTTCTTTTTTTAGTTCGCTAAGTTCATTAAGTATAGCTTTAATATCAACCGATGAAGAAGCCTCTACTTTTCTATAATCTTCAATAATTTCATCTAGAACTGCGTCAACTTCATCAGGATCATATCCGCGTTCCGCAGATTTAAATTTCTTATTAAGAAGGGAATGAGAAGAAAAAGTTAGGTCTTTGTTCATATACTCTACTATTATCTCTTATATCTAGACATTTTTCTATGAAAAATTTATAAATATAATCATTTTTTGAGTCAACTTGATTTTCCTTTTTCTTGAAAAGAACATTTTCTATCGTTAATATAGAAAACGATGAAAAAAATTAATCGCATTTTAAAAGGAAGAAAATATATTTGTTTCTTAGATTTCGAAGGAACACAGTTTTCTCATGAAATGATTGCCTATGGAGCCTATTTCACATATTTAAATAAAGAAGGCCAAATTGTTAAGGCTAAAAACCCAATAAGAAATTATGTGAAGAGTAAAAACTCTATTGGCAGATTCGTTAAAGAATTAACAGGAATCACTGAAAAAGATTTAGAAACATATGGAGTTCCATTTTCAAAAGCAATTCATGAAATTAAAAAGTATTGTGGGTTGGCGTTTAAAAAAACTGTTTTTGTCACCTTTGGTAACCACGATATGCGTATATTAAATCAATCATGTTCCTATAATTTAGACGCTCCAAAAGAATTATGTGACATCATCAAAAAGAACTATTTTGATTTTCAATCAGTGATTTCTGAATTTGTTAAAGATGATAATGGTAATCCATTATCTTTATCACATTATTTAGAAGTCTTTGGAGTTGAGTTTGATGGCACGGCTCATGATCCAATGTATGACGCTGTTAATTTAGCTAGACTCTATAGTGTTTTCCTTAAGGAAAAAAATATCGTATTAGAGCAGTACTATAAAGTTTTAAATAGAAGCAATATTGGCCCAGAACCAGTTAATAAAGCAATCAAAAAATTATTAAATGGCGAAGGCGTAACTCCAGAAGAATTTAAAGAATTCGTTAAAGAATATATCGACTAATGATTAGATACCCTAATGGTCAAATATATAAAAAAGAGGAGCCTAAAAAAATAAAAAAATCCTCAACTGAATTATCCATTTCTAGCGCTAACCGCGGAATGAATTTTGAAAGTGACATTAATATTTCTAATGAATATTATAGGGATAAAAATATTTGCCTAATTACTAAAAGACCAACGCCAATTAATGTTGTAAAAGTTGATTACACAAAAGGTGCAAAAATCACTCATGCATATTTTGAAGAGCAATCCACTACTGACTATAACGGAGTGTATAAAGGCCGCTATATAGATTTTGAAGCTAAAAACACAAAGAACAAAACTTCTTTTCCATTAAACAACATTACTAAACATCAGATAGAACATTTAAAAAGAGTCATCCTTCATGGAGGAATTGCTTTCTTTATTATTCAATTCGAATTATTAGATAAAGTATTTATTTTAGACGCAAGTTTTGTTATCCATTTTTATGAAAATGGAGAAAGAAAATCAATCCCATATTCATGCTTTTTAGAATCTGGGGTTGAAGTAGAAAGAAGCTATAATCCACGTCTAAAATATATAGACGCTATCGATAAATTATATTTTTAGTTCTTACAAAACTTTTTGATTTTACACTCACTACATTTTGGATTTCTAGCGGTACAAAAATATCGACCAAAATGAATGAGCTGGTGATGAGATTTAATCCAAGATTCTTCTGGGATTATTTTTTTAAGCTTTCTTTCTATATCGATTGGCTCATCCCCACTTTTAGCTATACCTAAACGATTTGATATACGAATAATGTGAGTGTCTACTGGTAAATCAGGGATTTTAAAAACTTCACATCGAATAACACCAGCAGACTTATTTCCAATACCTGGTAATTTTTGAAGTTCATTTTTATCACTTGGAAGAATAGAGTGAAAGTTATGATATAAAACTTCTGCAATACCTTTTATATTTCTGGCTTTATTTTTATATAAGCCAAGAGATTGAATCTCTTTTTCGATATCTTTGATATCGGCATCCACAAAAGATTTGATTGTTGGATATTTTTTAAATAAGTGAGTTGTGACAGCATTGACTGATTTATCAGTGGTTTGAGCGGATAACATCACTGCGATCACAAGTTCATAATCTTTGGAATAAAAAAGCTCACATTTTGCATTTGGAAAAAGTGAGTCTAAATAGTTTGATACTTCTTTAAATTGTTCTTTAGTTAACATTAATCTTTGTTAATCCACGGTATCTTAGCGATACGAATTGTTTCTTCTAAATTCTTGTCCCATTCTTCGCTAAGTGGGGTGTGTCCTTCAGCTTGTAAGTCATCTCTTTGAGACCAACTGAGAAGAATCTTATCAACACTACGCAAAGTTTTCTTACCTTTTGAAAGCGCTTCTTTAAGCGCATCGATAATTGTCTTATCGCTATAACCGAAGGAAATCCACTCATGGATTTTAGCAACTTCCACAGGAGACAAAGAACGTCCTAAAAGTTTTTCAAAATTAGTGTAAACATTTTCTAATTCTTCTTTAATACGAGTAGAGCTCTTTTCCTCTTCTTCTTTAGATAAGAATAATTGGAACTCTCTATATAGTTTTTGTTTTAATGGTTCTAAAGTAGCAACAGTGTTTTTACCAACTGTTTTATATTCAAACATGCCTTTAGTAATGAGTTTAGCTAAAATCTTATCGATTTCTTTTAAATCTAAAGTCATTTTTAAAGATAATAAATCCGCGGTCACAAAAGGGTTACCTTGGCTAATTAGATGATCAATAACAAAAATAGTCGCTAACTCATTTTCGTTGAGTTTGAGTTTACGATAATTCTCTATTAATAAGTATCTAAAATCTATAGCTTCAGTAATCATGTATATGTAATATAGCACAATTCGATAATAATTATAAATTATTTATACCGAATTTTTCTAAGATGCTCTTTAGCTCATTTTGATGATGGCATTTACGGATTTCTTCTAATATCTTTTCTTTACGTAGCTCAAGAAGTAATTCCTTGTTTTTGTTTATCTCTATTTCTAATTCTTTTTCAATAGAAAAACCTAAATCTAATTTAAAGCGATATATTCGAACAATCCTAAGTGGATCTTCTTTTATTCTGATTTTAGCTTCTCCTATCATCCTGATAATTTTATTTTTTAAATCCTTTTGTCCATTAACAAAATCAATTACATGTAAATCTTTATCTAAATATAAAGCATTAATAGTGATATCTCTACGAGGATAATCTTCTTTAATATCTTTAGTAAACTCAACAAGATTAGGATGTCTAGAATCTAAATATCCACTTTCTTTTCTAAATGTAGTAAGGTCAAACTTAACATCTTTATAAATAAACTTCACACTTCCATATTTAGCAAAAGTATAATCAGCGTTTTCTAAAAACGATTTCACTTCTATTGGAGTGGCATCAGTTACTAAATCCATATCTACTAAAGGAATACTTAACAAATAATCTCTAGTAGAACCCCCCACTAAATAAAGCTGATAACCATGTTTATTAAATAAGTTAACTAACTCAACAAATAAACTAATCTTATTATCCATATATAAATATTATATTTATTTAGTGTTAAAAAAAAGACCCGAAGGTCAATTTTTTATATGATGATTATTTGTTTAGCTTTGCTTTAAATTCTTTGGCTATATGCACTGTTACAGTCTTCTTTGGTTTGATTTCAATCGCTGTATGTTTCTTAGGATGTGTACCTTTTCTGCCAGCTTTTGTTTTAGGCTCGAACACACAGAAATTCTTGATGTTGACTGATTCCCCTTTTAGCAAAGCTTCCATGATGAGGTCGAACGTCATATCAACTGATGTCTTAGCATCTACCTTTGATAAGTGTGCTTTCTCAGCAACAAGCTCGATGATCTCATTCTTATTGAGCTTTTTCATCCCCTTATCTCCTTGTTAAGTATATAAATTATATAATGATTTTGAACTACTTTCTATGTTTTTTTAAACTAATCTTTATAGGCGTTCCTTCGAAATTAAATGTTTCCCTTAATCGATTTTCCAAATATCGTTGATAGGAGAAATGCATGAATTCAGGGTCATTGACAACAAGAGATATAGTAGGTGGCGCGGTGAGTATTTGTGTCGAATAGTATATCTTTAAACGCCCTCCATTGAAATCTGGAGCCTGGTTCATGACCTGTGCTTCTTGGATGACATTATTTAAAATTGATGTCTTTATACGAGTGTGATACGCCTGATGTACAAGCGTTAAAGAATCAAAAAGTGAATTTATCCTTCTTTTTGTAAGAGCAGATAGAAACACAACCGGTGCATAATCCAAAAATTTGTATTCATTTCTAATTGTTTTTTCATATGATGACATTGTGTTTGTATCTTTATCAACAAGATCCCATTTATTAACAACGATGATAATGGCTTTATGTAAATCAGTGGCGTATTGAATGACATGTTTATCTTGTTCGGTGATACCAGCTTTTCCATCTAAAACTAGTAAAACAATTTCACTTCTTTCAATAGCTTTTAAGGCTCTAATAGCAGAATATCTATCGATGGCTTCATAAATTTTTCCTTTTTTCTTCAAGCCTGCAGTATCAATAACTATATAATTAACGCCATCTTTAGTAAAAGGTGTATCAATAGAATCTCTAGTCGTACCCGAGATATCACTTACGATAACTCTTTCTTGAGATAAAATAGCGTTTGTCAAAGAAGATTTTCCAACATTCGGTCTACCAATCAAACAAAAAGTTACAGTGTCTTCATCATTTTTTTCTTTATCATCAGGAATCTTATCAATGATGCGGTTTAAAACATCGCCTATACCTACACCATGACTTCCAGACACTGGAATTGGCTCACCTAAACCAAGAGCATAAAACTCTGCGGCATTTGCAGCTTGTAAGCCTTCGTCGATCTTGTTTACTAATAATAAAATTGGCTTTTTAACTTTTCTTAGAAGTTTAGCAACCATATGGTCATCTGTGGTAATTCCAACCTTACCGTCTACCACAAATAAAATAATGTCAGCTTCCTCGATTGCTATGTTAGCCTGGACACGAATTTGTTCTTGAAATGGGCGATTAGCGACTTCAATTCCACCTGTATCAATAAGAGTAAAACTCTTACCTAACCAACTAGCGGTACCATATAAGCGGTCTCTAGTAATACCAGCCTCATCATCAACAATTGCTCTTCTATCACCAATGATACGATTAAAAATCGTTGATTTACCAACGTTAGGACTTCCGACAATTGCAACAACCGCTCTAGCCATTAATACCTTTCTCTTCTAATTTTGCATTAATAATCTCGATGACTTTATTAACAACTTCTTCAACAGTCATGAAAGATGTATCTAAAGTTAAAGCATCAGGAGCGCATTTTAAAGGTGCGAATTCTCTATGAGAATCGATATAGTCTCTTTTACGGACATCATTTTCAATTTCTTCTAAAGTGCAAGGAATACCTTTAGCGATATTCTCATCATATCTTCTAACCGCTCTAGTTTCTACAGAGGCAATTTGGAAGATTTTCACATCTGCGTTAGGAAGAACATATGTTCCTATGTCTCTTCCATCCATAATCACAGAATCTTTAGCCGCCATTGCTCTTTGTTGATCAACTAAAAATAATCTAATGTCTTTATAAGAAGCAATGTAACTAACGTTACCAGAAACACGAGGTTCTCTAATTTCTTTTGTGACATCAAATTCATTACAAAGAACTTGTCCGCTTGGTCTTAATTGAATAGTAACTTCAGGAATTAAAGCGCAACATTCTGCTTCGTTTTGGCAGTCTACTCCTTTTTCCATACAATACCATGTAAATGCACGATACATCGCACCGGTATCAATATAGGTGTAGCCTAAGCGCTTAGCAACTTCCTTAGCAACAGTAGATTTTCCAGCAGCGGCCGGACCATCAATAGCAACAGCAATTTTCATAATTATGTCCTCCTAAAAGACAATTACTCCAAATATAACAAGTAGAGCAATAATGCTAACAATAGCTAATGCTATCGATAAATTAATTACTCTATTTTTAATAGTGATTTTCTTAAAAAAACCCGCTTCGTCAGCGAAATTTTCGTGAGTAGAAGGGGTTTTTAAAACAGGGATATTGTCACTTCTAGCGGCAATAGCTTGACGATATTTGCGATATTTCTCAATTCGTGTCCCTGCCATAATCTATGATTATCTATCTTTCATCATTGGGAATAAGATGACTTCTCTAATGTTTTCTTGGTTAGTGAGTAACATCACAAGTCTATCGATACCCATTCCAATTCCACCTGCAGGTGGCATGCCGTATTCTAGAGCCTCAATGAAGTCGTTATCCATTTCATTAGCCTCATCATCACCAAGTTCTTTAGCCTTAAGTTGAGCTAAGAATCTCTCTTTTTGATCAAATGGATCATTAAGTTCTGTATAAGCATTCGCTAATTCTTTTCCATTAACAAATAATTCAAATCTTTCAGTATAACGAGGATCTTTCCCTTTTTTAGTTAAAGGAGATACTTCGATTGGATAAGAATAAACAAATGTTGGTTGAATAAGTTCTGCTTCGCAAAATTCTTCAAAAAATTCATTCATCACATGACCAACTGTGTTTTTATGCTTTTCAAGTTTAATACCTTTAGATTCCGCAAGTTTTTTAGCTTCTTCGAAATTATAAATCTTTCTAAAATCAACACCGGTTTTTTCTAAAATAAGGTCTGCCATAGAAACCCATCTAAATGGTTTATGGAAATTAATAACTTTATCTTGATAAGTGACTATATCGCTACCAGTAACATCTTTAG
>DGHZ01000010.1:53774-71795 GCA_002392945.1 Caryophanales bacterium UBA3835
CAATTTCATATACTCTTTCCATTCCGCCAACCAATAATCTCTTAAGATTAAGTTCAGTGGCAATTCTTAAATAGAAATCTCTATCTAAGGCATTCATATGTGTAACAAATGGACGCGCATTAGCGCCACCAAGAATAGGAGATAAAACTGCAGTCTCAACTTCCACAAATCCTTGTTGGTCTAAATATGATTGAATACTTCTAATAAGTTTTGGTCTAGCAAAAGCTACTTTTCTAGATTCATCGTTAACGATGAGGTCTAAATATCTACGTCTACTTCTTTCTTCTACATCGACTAAACCATGGAATTTTTCTGGGAGTGGATGCAAGCATTTAGTTAAGTGAGTATATTTTTCTGCTCTAATGGTTAATTCGCCACTACGAGTTTTCATAACGCGGCCATGAACACCAACGATATCTCCGATATCAGCAAGTTTAAATAACTCATAAGCTTTCTTACCAACAACGTCGATACCCATGTAAACTTGAATATTCCCACTTTTATCTTGGATATTCATAAACGAGGCTTTGCCCATTCTTCTTAAATTTTTAATACGACCAGCAACAGTCACATAAGGTTTATTTTTCTCTAAAGAATTAGGACTTTTCTTGTCGAATAAAGAATGAACTTCGCTTGTTAAGTGAGTTACTTTAAAAGCTTTTCCAAATGGATCAACTTTAAAAGATTCATATTTCTTAAGTTTTTCTCTTCTTACTAGTTCTTGATCATTAAGATTTTGATTATCCATAGATAATGCCTCCACACCGCAAATAGTATATAAGAATATTTGACCACTTTGTAGTCAAAATTGAATTATATCGCAATTTCTTTTTTGTACTCTTCAATAATTCTAGTTAAATCAGAGTATGAATTTAGTTCAGTTGATAACCTACACTTTAGTTGTTTTGACTTAGGAAAGCCATCGAAAAACTTGGTCGCTATTCCTCTATAGACTCTCATGGCCATTTTTTCACCTTTTTCCTCGATTAAAAGACTACCTAATTCTAAGCAATATCTAATTTGAGTATCTAAATCAGATAGTACTAATTCTTTTTTATTAAAGTAATTATTTATATTGGTAATTAAAAGAGGATTTCCAACCGCCCCACGAGCAACCATAACCCCATCAGCACCTGTAATTTCCATTGCTTTAACAGCGTCTTCAACTGTATAAATATTACCACTAACAATCAAAGGGACATTTATGCTCTTTTTTAAATCTTTAACTAATTCCCAATGAGGTTGACCACCATACATTTCTTTTGCAGTTCTTGGATGAATAGCAATTAGATCAACTCCGGCGTCAATAACTTCTTTTATGACCTCTTTAAATTGATCTTTATTGTTATTAGCTCCAAGTCGAATTTTCACAGTAACAGGTTTATTGGTAGCAACTTTAATTGCTCTAACAATGTCACCACATAACTTAGGATTATTCATTAAGTTTGAACCTGCTCCTGTCTTAGTGACTTTAGGAACAGGGCATCCCATATTAATATCGTAAAAATCAATATTTGGATTCATTTTTTCACAAATTAAGGCCGCTTTTGCCAAATTTTCTGCAGAATTACCAAATAATTGTACTCCGGTTGGAACATTTAAACGATCAAATGAAATATACGATTTAGTTTCTTTATTTCCATATATTAACCCCATGTCAGAAACCATTTCGGTTACAACATATCCAACATTAAAATTGGCATAAAAATGACGATATGCCTCTGAAGTTATTCCTGCCATTGGGGCTAAAACAACATTAGATTTAATTTCAATATTTCCGATTTTAAACATATAAGAAAAAGAGGGGATTATTCCCCCTTCTCTTCTCCTTCGACTGGTTGCGCTTCAGGTTGAGCAGCTTCCTCAACCTTAGCGATTTCAGATTTTTTGAGATGACGATGTTCGAGCAAATAATCAATCTCTTCTGCAGTGATTTGTTCATATTCAAGAAGAGTTTTTGCGATTAATTCAACATCATCTTTATATTTCATAATGATGCTCTTAGCTTCATCATGTGCTTCGTTAATAATTTTTTGGACTTCAGCATCAATTTTCTCGGCAGTAGCTAAGGAGAAATTCTTTTGACTTGATGTATAATCACGTCCTAAGAAAACACTTCCGGTATCTCTTTCATACTGAATTGGACCTAATGAAGACATACCTAATTCAGTGACCATCATACGAGCAATTCTGGTGGCCATTTCGATATCATTTTGTGCTCCAGAAGAAATATCATCAAAGAAAACTTCCTCAGATGAACGTCCTCCAAGATAACCCACAATACGTGCAATTAATTCTTTACGTGTTAATAAGAATCTATCTTCTTCAGGTGTCATACGTACATGTCCACCTGTGTTACCTCGTGGAATAATGGTAATTTTTTGGACTTTATCTGAGTGTTCGAGTTTTAATCCAATAATTGCATGTCCTGCTTCATGGTGCGCGACCACATCACGTTCATGTGCGTTAAGTGAGCGCGAAGATTTGGCTGGTCCAGCAATTCTTCTATCAATTGCCTCATCAATTTCAGCAGTAGTAATTTCATTCTTTCTTCTTCTAACTGCTAATATAGCAGCTTCATTCATGATATTCTCAATATCAGCACCAGAGAAGCCAACGGTTCTTTTAGCAATAGCGGTGAAATCAACATCTTTAGCGAGTTTCTTATTTCTAGAATGAACTTTAAAGATTGCTTCTCTACCTTCTCTATCTGGTAATGAAACAGTAATCTTTCTATCAAAACGACCTGCTCTTAAAAGAGCTGGATCAAGAACGTCGTCTCTATTAGTTGCAGCCATAACGATAATTCCAGAGTTATCAGAGAAACCATCCATTTCAACTAAAAGTTGATTGAGGGTTTGTTCTCTTTCGTCGTTACCACCGCCTAAGCCAGCACCCCTTTGTCTACCAACAGCATCGATTTCATCGATGAAGACTAAACATGGAGCATTTGCCTTAGCGGTTCTAAACATATCTCTAACTCTACCAGCACCAACACCAACAAACATTTCAACGAAGTCGGAACCAGAAATTGAGAAGAATGGAACACCTGCTTCTCCAGCAACAGCTTTTGCAAGCAAAGTTTTACCTGTACCAGGTGAACCGACTAATAAAATACCTTTAGGTAACTTAGCACCAAACCTGGTGAATTTTTGTGGATCTTTAAGATATTCAACAATTTCTTCCATCTCTGCTTTTTCTTCATCACATCCAGCGACATCTTTAAATCTAACTTTAGAATCTTGAATTCTTCTAGCGCGTGACTTATTAAAGTCCATAGCTTGTCTATTAGCTCCACCAATAGATCCAGATAATCTAGAGAATAAGAAGATAACAATAATAGCAGAACCAGCAAGCATGATGATAGTTGGTCCCCAACTATCCCACCAGCTAGTTTGATAGGCATCATTAATACTAATCTTTTCAGTTGTATATTTATTGACCCAATAATTTATGCTTTTTTCCTTTAATTCAAGAACAGCCCCTTTAGCAAATTCTCCTTTAGGATTTTCCGCAGTAGCTAATTCAGGAACATAAATTTTTTCTTCTACAACTTTAACAGTGTAAGTAATTTCCACACTATTATAAGTCGACTCATCAATGGTACATGAATAAGCTGTGTCATTGAATTGACCGGTTAAAGTAACATAGCTACCTTCAAAGTGATGAGTAATTATTGTGGTTTTAACTTGCTTATTTACAAGAGCTTGAACATATGCAGTAGAAGTAAGAGGTGTGGAGTTGTCTCTATTTCCAAATATACGATAAGCAAAAATCGCAATTAAACCTGCGACTAATAATATAGAAAAAATAAAGCCAAACGGAATTCTACGTCTAGGCATCATATTAGGATTTTCATTATTTTCTGGCATAAAAATTGACCTCCATATCAATATTGATACGATATCTTAAAAAGATATATAGATTATATTAGTTTTTATATATTTTGAAAAGTAAAACCGAAGTTTCTATTTAACATAAAAACTTAGATCATCAGACATCTTGAAATCTTTTCGATAGCGAGGGATATAAATCACTTCATCGTTTTTATTTAAAATTACTGGCCAAATCATTCTTTTTCTGAAAGGAACTTTCCAATCAATTAATAGTCTTTGCGCTTTAGCCTTATATCCATTAATTATTATAAAATCATTCTTTTTAATGTTTCGAATAGTTAAAGGATAATCGTTAAAATCAACATTACGATCAGAAGTATCCATTTTAAAATTTAAATAGAAAAATGGAGTGTCTAAAACTCCTGGACACATAAGCGAATATTTAAATTCCTGAGGTTCGGCTTTATTAACGCCAAATTCAAAGAAGTCATATTCTTTAAATAAGTATAGCCCTCTAAAGATTATAAACTGACCATTAGGTTTAGAGGACTTTAAAATATTAATTATTTGTCCTACATTTTTCTTTGACAAACTTAGTGATTGATTTATATTCTTTACTAGATAATTTAATACATAACACTGTGATATGAAATCAAGTTTTAGCACATAGTTGACATCGCATAATTTGGTATTATCGATCAAACTAAACATATTCTCCAATTTCAAATTAGCTTCCTTGATTTCTTTTAAAATTTGTTCACGTTCACTTTCAAGCATTTTTGAAACAATATTATGACGAATTTTATTTCTCATAATAGAGATATCAAAGTTAGTTTTATCTATAGCGTATGGCACATTATTTTTATCACAATATTCAACCAGATCAGTCTTCTTATAACCTAATAATGGTCGAATAACTTTAATTCGATAAATCATTGTTTCTGGCGATATTCCATAAAAAATTGGGCTATTTTGTCGCTCTTTTTGCATCAAATAAGTCTCGATCAAATCATCCTGATGATGGGCAACAAGTACCGCATCAAATCCAAATTGTTCACATAAGTCTTTAAAGAATTTGTATCTAATTTCTCTACATGTCGCTTCAACATTTTTTTGGATTTTTTCTTTTACATCATATACGTATACTTTAACATTAGACTCAGTTGCATATTTAAGTAAGCCACTTACTTCAGAATCACTTTCTTCTCTTAAATGATAATTAACGATCGCGCAGGCAAAATTATAATGATTTTCCTTGAGTAAATGAAAAAGAGCCATGGAGTCTGGTCCAAAGGAGCACGCTAATAAATATTTTTTACTTTTATCTAGATTATTTAGAGTCATAGCTTGCTCTCTCTTTTTTACCTACTTTTTCAATTTTAGCAATAATCGAGAATTCGTTTTCACCAAACTTAATTATAATGACTTCTCCGCCTTTAATATCAAAAGATGGTTTAGCGACTTTATCATTTACTTTAACTAAACCTCTTTCGCAGAACTCTTTAGCGATAGTTCTTCTTTTAATAATGCGGGAATCTTTTAAAAATAAATCTAATCTCATGCTTTTACTATTATCTCATTAGTCTTAATGATATTTACTAATGATTTTAATATATTTTCTAAATCTATTAACCAATTTCCTTTTTTGCTCATTACAATTTTGAATTTATGGTTGAGATAACTAATCTTTATTATAGATAAATATGGAATTAAAGCTTCAAAAAGAATATTTCCAATTCCTTTAATATTTATAAAATTATCACCTAAATATAATTCAACATTTAATTTGTTCTCTTTGATATCATTAATTTCACATTGCTTAACCATTAAATCGATCGATCTTTTATAAAAGAGTTGTTTGACTTCATCAGGTAGTCTACCATAAACATCTCTAACTTTATTTTTAATCTCAGTAAGGGTATCTATAGAAGAAGCAGCTAAAATATCATGATATAGTTCAATCTTATCGCTATCAGATGCATATTCCTTTGGAATATAAGCATCAAACGCTAAGGATAAAGTCTTATTATATTGCTCTTCTTTATGATCTACACCATCAAGTTTTTCTTTAACAGCCTCATTCAAAAGTTTGATGTACATATCTAAACCTATTGAGTCAATGAAACCTGCCTGTTCTGGTCCTAAAATATCTCCTGCTCCTCTAATCATTAAATCTCTTTGAGCAATCTTATATCCGCTACCTAAAGCGGTAAAATCTTGTAAAGCTCTAAGACGTTTTTGTGTGTCTTCTTTTAACGCCTTATTTCCGTTATACATCAAATAAGCATAAGCAATTCTATTTCCTCTACCTACCCGACCTTTAATTTGATATAACTGGGCAAGTCCATATCTTTCAGAATCATCAACAATAATCATATTTGCATTAGGAACATCAATGCCGTTTTCTATAATTGATGTGCAAACTAAAACTTGGATATCTCCAGAATAAAATTTAATCATCGTATCTTCGATATCATTTCTTGTCATTTTTCCATGTGCTACTGCAATATTTGCTGAAGGAATTGCTCTTTTTAATCTAGAAGCAATCTCATAAATTGTTTCTATATCATTATGTAAATAAAATACTTGTCCGTCTCTACCCAGTTCTCTTTGAATTAATTCTTTAATCACTTGAGTATTAAAAGGAGTGACATAAGTTTGTATCGGCATTCTTTCTCCTGGAGGAGTAGTAATTTGTGACATACTTCTAACTCCTAATAAAGAAATCTGTAATGTTCTAGGAATAGGGGTCGCACTTAAAGTCAAGACATCGATATTAGATTTTAATTCTTTTAGTCTTTCTTTTTGCTCAACGCCAAATCGTTGTTCTTCATCCACTACTAATAAACCTAAATCGTTATAAACGATATCGTTAGATAATAGTCGATGAGTGCCAATAATTAAATGAATCTTTCCATCGGCTATATCTTTGATATATTCTTTTTGTTTTTTCTCAGGAATTAATCTAGAAAATATTGCAATCTTAATATCAAATTTAGAGAATCTTTCTAAAGCCACTTCATAATGTTGTCTAGCAAGTAAAGTGGTTGGACAAAGTAAAACAGCTTGTTTTCCTGAATTAATACATTTAAAAATTGCTCTAAAAGCCACTTCCGTTTTACCAAATCCCACATCCCCGCAAAGTAGTCTATCCATTGGGTGAATCGATTCCATATCGCCTTTAATTTCATCTAAAGACCTCATCTGATCTTTAGTTAATTGGAATTCGCAACTATCTTCGAATGCTTTTTGGAATTCATCATCTTTGGAAAAGGCATATCCTTCAATATGACTTCTTTCAACATATAGATTAAAAAGCCGCTCCGCTAAATCATGAATTCGTTCTTTAATTTTCGCTTTTGTTCTTTCCCAATCTTTCGTGTGTAATCTAGATAATTTAGGTCTAGCCCCTTCTTTACCTAAATATTTTCTAATTAGTTGAAACTGCGATAAAGGGACATATAAAATCTCTCCTCCATGATATGCAAGTTTTAAATAATCTTGATGTTTGCCTTCTACTTCTAGAGTCTGCAATTCTAAGAATTGACCAATACCTTGATATTCATGAACAACATAATCTCCAGGAATTAAATCTTCATAACTTTTAAGAATCGTTGCCTCTTTAAATCGATTATCAAAGCGAGTAATTCTGATTTTCTCATTAAATAATTCTTTAGATGTTAAAAAAACTATCTTTTCATCTTCTAAAGCAAATCCACAAGGGATGTTAGAAATAGATAATCCCACTAAATGTTTACTAGGTAATCCATATTCTTTAACCATCTCAAAAGGAATATGAGAAGCGTTTAATAAATCAATTATCGAATTTAGATGCTGTTTGGAAGATAAAGAAATATTTAATAAATAATTTTGATTAATATAATTATGAATAATATTTATAACATCACTATCTTTAGACACTTCAAAAGGAATATTCTTACAGTTAAAGACAACATCTTTATCGTTAGACTGCAATAAAGAAGTGTGAACTAAATTAGCCCTATTAAATTTTAGTTCATCAAAAGAGTAGCACATCTTAAGATGAGAGATAGTTTTCCCGTTTTCAAATAATTCCTCTAAGAATGAGAATGCCTCTTCTTCTAACATTTGAGAGCTTGCTTTAATAGAAGCCTCATCCACTAAAACAGTTGTATATTCTTTTGTGTAATCTAAAAGTGAGCAAAGTCTATCATCTAGAAGGGAGTAATATCGATATAATCTTGGAGAATATTGAAATTCAATTAATTCAGAAACATCATTATCCACTAAATTTCTTAAATTAGAAAAGTCGCTTGGATTAAGTATTTCCTTATCTTTTTCTAATTGTTCATAAATTCGATTAGTAATGACTTTAAGGTCATCATCAGAAAGAATAAAATCACTTGCAGGTAAAACACTTACTTTCTCTACTTTTTCTTTTGATGATTGGCTTGCTAAATCAAAAAATCTAATAGACTCAATTTCATTATCGAAAAGTTCGATTCTAATCGGGTCATCATAATTAACTGAATAAATATCTAATATGTCTCCACGAGACGCAAATTGAAGTGATTGATCAACTTTATTAACTTGGCTGTAACCAGCTCGAACAAGTTTATTTTTTAATAGTTTTAAATCGAGAGATTGACCAACCTTAAAATCAAAACAACTATCTAAAAATAGCGATTTTTCAGGCAAAAACCTGCTAATTGCGGAGATATTTGCGATAACGACATCTATTTTTCCTTTAAGAATATTATCTAGAGCATAGATACGATTCGCACTCATTTCCTTAGACATTGCAAGGGTTTCCGCTCGAATTAATTCGTCAGATGCATATAATGAAATATTGCTATTTGGTAATAAGCTAGTTAAGAAAGTATAAAGTTTTTGGGCCTTATATAAATTAGAAGTTATAAGAAGATATTTGCCTTTTTCTTCTTTAATAGAAGCCGCAGTTAATAAGGAAATTCCAACTAAATCGTCCACGACAAAATGCCCACTTTTTGCTAAGTAGGGGGGTATCGCTTTATTGAGTTTTAACTTATCAAATAGGTTCGTCTAACTTCCTCCTTAATGATTATATTTATTCATCGCGCTATCAAAATTATTCTTTAATATTTCTTTAAGTGCGTCTACAGCTTTATTTATCGCTTCATCAATTAACGGCCTTTCTTCTTTAAGAGGCTTACCTAAAACATAATCAATCGTATCAAATGTTGGCTTGCCAATACCAATACGGATGCGTTTAATCTCTTCTGTTCCTAGATTATCGATAATGTTTTGGATTCCTTTATGACCCCCACTAGATCCTGATAGACGTAATCTAATCTTTCCAGGTTCTAAATCAAGATCATCATAGATGACAATAATATCTTCGGTTGGAATTTTAAAGTAAGACACTAATTCTCTAACAGATTCACCACTTAAATTCATATAGGTTTGAGGTTTTAATAAATAGATATCCTCTTCAAATACCTTGCCTCTTCCAACTAAACCTTTAAAAGCTTCTTTATCAATATCGATTTTTGCTAGTTCTGAAAATAAGTCGACGACATCAAAACCCATATTATGACGAGTGTGCTCGTATTTTTTTCCAGGATTACCTAATCCAACAATTAATTTCATAATCGCTTAATATAATATCAAATTATCAAATAAACATATATGTTAATTTGAAAAATGTTATATACTATCAAGGTATGAAAAACTGGTTAAAGACTTTATTATCAGGAATGGCGATTGGCTTTGGCAGTGCAGTTCCTGGAGTAAGCGGTGGCACTATCGCTGTTATATTTGGTGTCTATAATAAAATTATTTGGGCTGTAAGTAATATTTTAAAGCACTTTAAAGAGGCTTTTAGAGTGTTGCTTCCAACTTTATTAGGTGTAGTACTTGCTATAATTCCAACTATATATTTAATGGATAAAGCGCTAGATAGTTTTGTCTTTGGAGTAGTTTGTATATTTGCCGGATTTATCATCGGCTCTATTCCTGGAATTAAAGATGAAGTTAAAGATGTTAAGCCTAATAAGAAACATATTATTATATTAATAATAAGCGCTTTAGTGGCCATTAGTCTAGGCGTTGCAAGTGTAATTGCTAAAGCGGATGTTTCTATCTATTTTTATGGTCAAACACCGATTTGGTTTTATTTTGCAATGATTCCAGTTGGAGTAGTTGCCTCTATAGCATTAGTAATTCCAGGATTATCTGGAGGAATGCTATTACTTTTAATGGGCTTTTATGCTCCATTAATTAACTATACAACCGACACTATAAAAGAATGTATTCAAGGACATAACTGGTCAAATTTTGGTAATTTAGCCGGTATATTAGGTTGCTTCTTAATAGGCGCTTTAATTGGCTTCTATTTTGTTTCAAAACTAATGAATTACTTACTAAGTAAGTATCATGATTATACTTTCTATTCAATTTTAGGATTTGTCTTAGGAAGTGTTCCTGCTTTATTCTTTAATTATAAAATCTATGAATATTATGGAAAGTGGCAAGCTAAGATGGTCACACCTTTATATATTGAAATCCCTATTGGAATTGTCTTATTAATTGGAATCACAATTGTCTCATATATGCTAGTGAAATATAAAAGAAAAATAGAGCAAAATCAAAAGGAGATCGTTGAATAAAATCAAGATCTCCTTTTATTTATAAATAAATAATATATTAGGCTTTAGTTAGTTCAATTGTCGCATATGATTCATCAGTATCAGTAACGATATTTTTAACTTTAAAACTCCATCCTAATTCTATGCCACTATCAAGTAAGCCATTATTCTTATAGAACTGAGACTTATAACTCTCCATATCGAATGTGCTATTTGCGACAAATAAATCAGTTTCAGATAAATCTGCAGTAGACATATAAGATTGTCCGCTTTTAGCTTGTCTAATCAAATGGAGTAAATTAAATCTTTGATAATCATCTTTATAAGTGATGTCATATGAGAAAGCATTACGTCCATTTTCATCTTCTGCGGCTGTCTTATAAGTATTATTAAACGCTGTATAGAATTTAGTTGATGATTTAGCGTCATTAATAAATCTACCAGTGGCAGTCATTAATCTAGCATCAACGTGCCACACTCTAATACCAGCCTTTTTAGGCCCACGAGGATAATTACCGTCATATTGATGATCTGAATCGAATTTGTTTAATTCGGTTGGAGTATATAATTCGAGCAATAAATATTCATCAAATGGAGAATTATTCTTATTCCAACTTGGAGATAATAAGATGATATCGTGGCTGGATTGGAAATCATTTATTGTAATTTCACAACTACCAGTTGGGATATATGGATCAGACCAACCAAACGCCATTGTGGAATATGGATCATGCCCACCAACGTTATTATCTTGCATAGAAAATCCAGCGGTTGGAGAAGTAGTTTTAGAATAATCATAATAATCTTCAAGTCCAAACATATGTCCCATTTCATGGGTATATGTATGAGAATCTAATAAACAGTGACTGGTATCGCCGTTACAATATCCACCTCCGGATCTCTCATAAGCTTTATTTGAGCCATACATAAAATCATAGCTAGCCCAGAAGAATCCGTTTACGCCAGGATTATCCTTATTTTTTAAACTTGTATCTTGTACATAATAGCAATAAGCCCACATATTACCAGAAAATGAACTATAAACCTGGTAATCAGGAGCGGCGTAAATAAACATCACGCCATCTAAATAGCCATCCTCATCAGAGTCATATTTTTTTCTACTATCCTCATGATTATTGAAGTACCAATTTGTGGCAGTTTTAATAAAAGTAGCCTGTTCCTTATTAGAGAAGGCATTAGCTTGTAAGGAAGTTACATCAGGCGTGTACCATTCGCTGATCTTGCCGTTAAGGGTTAATAAACCATCGCTTTCTTCTTCGTAGAAAGACTTCACACTATGCCAACCAGTTTGTTCTTTAGTGCCAAAGAAGACTTTATTAATGTCATCTTTAACATTATTTTGATAGGAAATAGGGAAATAAGACTGACTATCTTTAAACCAGACTGGGATAACTAATAAATTAACATCGCCAACAGTTGGGCAATTAGATGTATTGTAATAGTTATTATGAACAAAATCGCTATAAGTTTGTTCAATTTTCACTTTTTGACTTTCAATAACAGAAACATGGAATACTTTTTCAAAATAATTAGATTCATCCTTTAAAGCCTTAAAAGTAATATCAGCCCCACCAAGAGATAATCCTTTAACTTCGTAAGAAGTTTCGCTAACTTTACTAACAGAAATAACATTGGAATTGGTATAGGTATAAGTAATAGGAACAGTAAAATTAGTTGGGGTAACGCTTAAGGATAAAGGAACCGTTCTATTTTCTTCGATAGTGTTTTGGCCCTTAATATCGATATCACTAACGTATTTAGTGGTCTCATATACAGACACTGTTAAGGTTTTGCTTTTAATATTATCTTTGCTGACAGTTAACTTATAACTACCTTCACTAGTGAAAGGAGTATAAATATTTTTTGTAGACCCATTAAGAGTTAAATTAAAAGTTACTTCATTCCTATTTAGTTTCTTTGTATCACCACTATAGTAAATTCCTGTAATAACTAATTCACATTTATCAAAAAATGATTCTCCAACGACATAATTAGGAATTGATTCTTGTGAGATTTCAATAAGTTTTAATTTATCAGCAAGAATATCAGCAAAATTACAGCTAGATAAACTTAATCCAGCAGTGATTAAACCAATAAATAATAAGGAACGATGTTTCATCATATAGTAATTATACATATATAAAAAAATAATGCCAAATTAATGGCATTAATTTTATTCATTTATATAAAAGGAATTATCCGCCGTAAGTGTTAGATAAATAAGCCCAGTTAGAGAAATGAGTATCAACTCCTGCAGTATATGGATTAACTCTTTTATAGGAGCTATCAATACACCAGAACATACATAATCCATTAGAGTTACCCGCTCCTTTACCGCAACTAGCATATCCAATTAAGTTCTTAAAAGAACTTTTAACGGCATTAATAATAGAATCACCAGGATTAAATGTTGAGCTATTTGAGAGAATGTTTACAAAATCCATCGCATCAAATAATCCATAATAATCATAATCGCTATCCGCGTAATGTTTTGTTTCATCGACTAAATTATTAAATGATGATTTATTAGATTTTGTAATTTTATTCTTTAAAGTAGAAGCCATATTTTCCCAAGCATTCATATATTCAGTTGCGTATTGGAGTTTATAGTACGCTAGGGTTTGGTCGTTATATCTAGAAGAAACACCACCATTATCAGCGATAAAGCCATCAACAATAGCCTTTAAAATGGTTTCAGTATCTTTTCCAGAATATAAATCATCAATCCAAGTATCGTAGTCCCATCCAGCACCAGCCTCAGATTCTTCAGAAGCAACCATATATTTAAAATACGGACTATTCATTTCTGCGATATCTTGAACCGCCATTAAACAAGCGTCATAACCAATCCATTCAAGTTTTTGACCAGTCATCCCACATTTATTTAACGCTCCAGAAACTGCTTCAATAACTTCAGTAGCCTCCAAGCCATCATTGCTTAAATTATTTTTACTAGTTTCTCCAAAACAAACACCTTGCAATCCACCACCATGATTCCAAAGAATTAAAGCGGTTTTATCAGCAGGATAAGTGGTTAAACCATATTCAAGGAAATCTTGTAAAGTATTTGGATCACCCATATTAGGTTTAGAAGTTAGTTGTTTATCTAAAACAATTTTATTGTTTTCCACTCTATGAATTTGGTTGAATGAAGTACTAATATCATAATTAGCGCTATATTTCGCTTTCGAGTTAGTAGTCCACTTAGTGCATCCACCAGTTTCGATAATAATATTCACATCTTCTGGTTGATTATTCACATTTAAAATCTCTTTAATATCACTAACAGCAAAGCCATATCCATCTTCTTCGTTAGTCATACTACTTTCTAAGTTAGATCCACACATATAGATTAAAACAGTCCAATCATCAGTAGCGCCTTTTTCTTCTACCACTACAGTACAGCTGGCTTTAAAGCCACCATCATTAGTAGTAGCGGTAATTGTGGCAGTACCAACTGATTTAGCAGTAATAACACCTTCAGAAGATACTTGAGCGATATTGTTATTACTACTTGACCAAATAACACTCTTATCATAGGCGTCACTTGGTAATATATTAGCGGTTAAAGTCGCAGTTCTTTCAGCTTTTAAAGATATAGATGCTTCGTTAAGTGAAACACCTGTAACTCTAGTAGGTTCAGTAATAGTGATATCACAAGAAGCGGTAAATTCACCATCAACAGATGTTGCAGTAATAGTAGCAAATCCTTCTTTAACACCAGTAATCACCCCGTTAGAGACTATAGCTACACTTTCATCACTACTCGACCATGTAACCGCTTTATTAGAAGCATTACTTGGTAAAACTGTAGCAACTAATGTTGATGATTTGCCTTGTTTAATAGATAAAGACGATTTATTTAATGAAACACTTGTGACAGGAACAATTTTTTCTACAACAGTAATAGAGCAAGTAGCGGTAAATCCACTTTCTTCAGTGGTAACCACAACTCTAGCAGTACCAACCGCTTTAGCGGTTACTAAGCCATCACTATTAACAGAAGCAAAACCGGTTTGTCCTCTTTGAACTTTCCAGATTACATTTTTATTAGTAGCATTTGTTGGCTTAATATAAGCTTCAAGTTGTAAAGTAGAATTAGCCTCCATGGTATAAGAAGAATAGTTAAGTTCTACTCCAGTTACATCAACAATTTTCTGACGTCCAGGAAAAGAACAACTTCCAAGAGTTACTGCAAATAAGACAACAAATAGTTTTTTAAATAATTTCATATGTTACCGCTAATTCTCTTCAATTTATTGAAGGTTTTATATTACATCATTTTCTTTTTTTACGTTAGTGTTTTTTCGTTAAAACATTTCTTTTCATCTTATCGAACTTTTTTATTGTTCGCGTTTTTTCTTTCTAAATATCAAATAGGTTACTGCTAAGGCTAATGTTGAGGAACCTAAAATAATGATAATCAAGGCTGATCCTTTATTTTCAATAGCAATATTTAACATATTTTTCCCAGAAACTAATAATGATGAACTATTTAAAGAATCTCCAGACGCTCTAGCCCATGCAGATAATCTATTCCATTCTACTAAATAAGCAGAATTACCTGTAAACAAAGTTCTTTGATGTTCATTTAGATTATTATTAAACGCTGCTTTAGCAGTTGCATAATAATTATGTTCAGAATCATTACAATAACCGAGGTTATCTGTGTAATCCATATGCATATATGTGTCTATAAAGGATTCAAGGCCAATACAATCTTCAGAAGCAGAAATATCGGTTTCAACAGTTATAGACTTTGTTTCATAAACAGTGATTGATTCAATATATGCACGTTTTTTGTTTGTTGTGGTAGCTATAACTACAGAATTAGTTGCGGTTGTATATTCTTTAACATACTCAGCATAAGATGATGTGATTGTGTTACTAGTTCCGCCGACAGTTAAAGTTACACCTGTATCTGATCCATAAGTTTTCGCACTAACCACTACTTTTGTAATATTTGAGCTAGTAGAGGTGACTGTCACTGTTCCAGTATTTGAACCAGATCCAAGTTTAATAGCGTTGCTCTCAATAGTGGTAGAACCACTAGTACTGACTGAAAGCGTATTAACGCTAATAGTTTGAGTGTTACTTGGATAAGTTATTGTACCAATAAGACTGTAACCAGTTGATGTTGTTTCTTCAATGACCACTCTATCCGAATTAACAGTGATGTCATATGTAGTAGTTCTAGTATTTCCATTATATGTATAACTCACAGTAATGGTTTTATTACCTGCAGTTGACATATCTGGAGAAGTAACACTAGTAGGAATAACTACTTTTTGATATCCATTCGCGAAAGTTGCAGTGCAAGTTCCATCAAAACTAAATGGATGATTTTTAAGGAATGTCGTTGTCATGCTACTAACAGAAATAGACTGTAATGTTCCTTTAGATATGGTTATACCATATGTTTGAGTTTTTGTTACTCCTTTATAGGTATAACTAACAGTGACAGTTTGATTACTAACTGTAGTCATATTATATCCAGTAAATGTTGCGGAAGTTGTGACATTAGAAGAACTTGAATCACTATAGTGAGCGGTCACTGTTCCTCCATAAGCAAAAGTGTCACCTTCCACAAATGAGGTCGTATACCCACTTATCGATATAGAAGATAATGTTTTAGCAGCACTAACAGTGATTGTTTGACTACAAGATTTACCACCATAGGTAATAGTAACACTAGTGTGGCTAGTGGTTAACGCAGTTGAAGTAGCTGGATCAAAACTAAAGCTACTACTTGTTGCATCAGAATAAGCTATATCATTAGTGCTTTTATCGCTATAAGTTGCAGTAATCACTAATCCAGTAGGATCAAATGTCTCATCTGCCTCATATGTTGTTTTAGTAGGTGCTGTTTTAACAGCAATACTGCTAATACTCTTAGGAATATAGGTGATTTTAAATTGAGAAATATAGGATGCACTAGAATCATTTTCTTGAATGCAGAAATAAGAATATCCAGCACTAGATGTACCAAAAGATGTTGATGTGCCAACTGCAGGAGAACAAGTTCCAACAGTAGTCTTATTACTACCAAAGGTCAGTGTTGACCCACTGCCAGAACATGCTGTCAAAGTCACATAAGCCGTCCAAGAACGAATTGTAGTTTGCTGTGAAGTGGCTTCAATTTTGGTAATTGAACCAGGAATTGCAGTTGTATTAAAGATAGCAGCTACTTTATTGCCTTTGCTCATATTAAATTGCATTGAAGTAGTTGTAGTTGTGTATAATTCACCTTTACCACTTATAGAAGTGCTATCAGATGTAACTTGTGTCCAATCGTACCATGCGTAACCACCAGAAGTGGAAAAACTACTTCTAGTGATGATTAATGTTTGAGTTTGAGCTGCTGTTACTGTAACTGTACAGGTAGCGGTACGACTACCATCCACTGTGGTAACTGTGATAGTTGTATTACCAGTAGCAACTGCAGTGACTGTACCATTAGATACTGTAGCAACACTACTGTTGCTACTAGACCAATTGACACTCTTATTAGTTGCGTTATTAGGAGATACTGTTGCGGTTAATGTTTCATTACCACCAACAGTAATTGTGGTTGAATCTTTATTTAAAGAAACACCAGTAACATGAACTGTGGAATCACTAACTGTCACAGTACAAGTTCCAGATTTAGTTTCGTCTTGTTGAGATGTAGCAGTAATTGTCGCATTACCTGTAGCTTTAGCGGTAACAACACCTGAAGCACTAACTGTAGCAACACTTGTATTACTGCTAGACCAAGTAACAGCCTGGCTTGGATTATTATCGCCTTCAACTGTGGCGGTTAAACTACCAGTTTTAGTGCCGTTTAAATCTAATGATAATGATGACGGGGATACTGATACCGAAGTAACAGTTGATGCGCCTCCACTAGAGGTGACTGTTACATAAACAGAAGCATAAACACTACTATCAGCGTTACTTTCAATAACAACATAGTCACTTCCTACTCCAGTAGCGGTGATTCTGCCATTAGAGTTCACACTGACAACACTATCTTCTCCACTTAATGTATAGAAATTAACAGAGTCATCAAATGTACCAACTCCGTTAACAGTGTAATCTAAATCTAGATAATCACCAATTTCGAGTTCTAATTCTTCATTCACGACTTCAGGATTGTTTATAACAATTTCTACTGGAGCATCCTGGACATCTACGCCTAAGAATTTATCGATGTTTAATCGTCCGTTACCAGCCCAAGAAGGATTACCATTTATTGAATCGCAAGATGCGTATAAAGCAGATTCGATTTCAGCTGGAGTAGCCGTTGGATTTTGTTGTTTATATAATGCGATAGCAGCGGTAACAATCGGAGCAGAAAAAGATGTTCCTTGAGTTTTCTTATAAGCACTACTAGTGCCTTTATCTGCAACATAGACTGTGCCAGGGGCCACTAAATCAATACCATAAGTATTAGAATAAGCTGCTTTAGTGGTAGTTGATGATTCTGCTAAAGAACCAACAGAAATAACGTGATTGTTACTAGCAGGATACGATGGTTCACTGGTGTTATAATTACCAGCCGCAGCCACTAAGGTAAT
>DGHZ01000011.1 GCA_002392945.1 Caryophanales bacterium UBA3835
TTTGCAGGATGAACTACCATTCCTTGAGGTTTATTAATTATTAAAATATCTTTGTCTTCATAAACTATATCTAAAGGAATGTCTTCTTTAGAAATTTCTAATTCCTTAGCTTCTGGGATATTAATCTTGATAACATCACCAGCTTTTAATTTTAAAGATGCTTTAGCGACTTTGCCGTTAACTATGCAGTTCTCTTCATCAATAAGCTTAGCAATATGAGAACGTGAAAAATCACTAAAATAAGTAGATAAAAACTTATCTAATCTTCGATTAGAGTTAGATTCATCCACCACAATTTTATTCATCTTTGTTATCTTTCTTTTCTAAGAATTTGTTCTTTTCTTGTTCTGTTTTAGAAACAACTTTGACGTTGTCTTCTTGTGTTTTTGGTTGTAATTTCACTTTTCTACGATAATCGATAATCTCTGTAACAATCATAAAGATAATCATCATAATCGCAGCCACTACTACGGCAATATCTGCGACATTAAAGTGGAATCCCCATACTCCATAAAAATCAATCCAGTCTACAACTCCTGTTTTAGGAGAAGCCAAATAAGACGAACTATAAAAAATACGGTCAATAGAGTTACCTATAGCTCCTGACATAATCATCATTAAGCAGGCTTTATAAAACTTATGAACTTTACCCCACCTTTTTATTAAGAAGATAATGATTCCGGCGGTAATTCCTAAAGCTACAATCACAAAGACAATGCGAGTCGCTACTTCATTTTTAAATAAGTCCAATCCAAATACAAAATTGCTATTTATGATGTATTGAACTCTTAAGAAGTTAGGTATTAATACTGCTCCATCATTTCCTAAAGAACCGTTTTTATAGGCGCTTACAACAACGTTTTTACTGACAATGTCCATGACTAAAAAGAGAATTCCTAGCCAAATAAAGGAAGCAAAGAACCATTTAAGTTTAGGTAAAATCTTCTCTTTCATTATTTATGAATCACTTTCTGGCATCTTGGACATAGATATGTGCCATCATCTTGCATAATTGCTAATCTAGAATAATTCCAACATCTTTCACAGAATTTTCCTTCATGATGCTTCACTTCTACTTTAGAAACTTCATATTCCTTTTGTTCATTAGTCTCTTTTAATTCAACTTCAGAAACAACAAATAAGTTTGCTAGTTCTTCTAAAGAAAATTTAGAGGCAACTTCTTTTACCTTGCTATCTTTGATAGCAATAGAAACAAATGCTTCTTGAGCGGAGCCAATAACTTTTAAGTTCCTACTTTCTTCAAGAGCTTTTAAAACATCGCTTCTTAAACGAAGCATATTTTCATATTCTTCTAATAAAGATGAGTCATCTTCTTCTTTAAAGGATGGATAATCTAGATATTGAACGTTTTTAACTCTAACCCCAGGAAGATTCTTATTAAATTCATCCATAGTAAATGGAAGAATTGGATTTAAGATTCTTAATAGAGTCTCACCAACTTTATATAAGACAGTTTGAGTTTGTTTTCTTCTAATTGAATCTTTAGCTTCACAATATAATACATCTTTAGAAATATCTAAGTAGAAACTACTTAAATCACTACTACAGAAATTAAAAATCTCACTTGTAGCGCTACTAAAATCATATTTATCAAAGCTAGTTTTGCAGACTCTAACTAATCGATTTAGTTTCGCTAAAATATATTGATCAACTCTAGCAAATTCTTTTACATCACTATTTGGATCATAATCCACTAAATTCCAAGAGATAAATTTAAGAGTATTTCTAATTTTACGATATTGTTCTGCGACTTGTTTAATGAGATTATCACCAATTCTAACATCTTGTTGATAATCAATAGAGGCAGTCCATAGTCTTAAAATATCACTACCATAAACATTAGCGATTTTAATAGGATCAACGCCATTTCCTTTAGATTTATGCATTTGTTCGCCGTGTTCATCTAAAACCCAACCGTGAGAGACAACGCTCTTATATGGGGCTTTATGGTTAGTAGCAACAGAAACAATTAAAGAAGAGTTAAACCAACCTCGATATTGGTCGCTTCCTTCTAAATATAAATCGCTAGGATATGTAGTTCCTCTTTCTACTAATACCCCGTTCCAGCTAGATCCACTATCAAACCAGACATCCATGATGTCTTTTTCTTTGGTGAATTTGCCGTTAGGAGAATGAGGATTGCTGTATCCTTTAGGCAATAAATCTTTAGCGTCTAATTCATACCAAATATTACTACCGTGTTCTCTAAATAAATCTTCGATATGTTTAAAGACCACTTCATCAATAATTGGAGTTTCATCTTCCGCATAAAAAATCGGAATTGGTACTCCCCATGCTCTTTGTCTGGATATACACCAGTCGCCACGATCCTTAATCATGTTGACCATTCTGTTTTCACCCCAACTAGGGTACCATTTTACTTCATGAATTATTTTTAATAATTCTTCTCTAATTGGCTCAATTGAGCAGAACCATTGGGCGGTCGCTCTAAAGATTAATGGTTTACCGGTTCTCCAATCATGTGGATAACTATGGGTAAAGGTGGTGTGTTTAAGTAGAGCACCATTTTCTTTTAAAATCTCTAAAACAACATCGTTAGCCTTTTCATAGAATAAGCCTTCAATTCTACTTCCAGTTCCTGGCATCATATAGCCTTTTTCATCAACTGGACAATATGGTTCTAAGCCATGTCCTGGATAATTTAAACAGACTTGATAGTCTTCTACACCATGTCCTGGAGCGGTATGAACTAAACCAGTACCAGCGTCATTAGTAACATGGGTGCCCACAATCACTAAAGAATCTCGGTCATAGAATGGGTGTTTACAAACTACAAATTCTAATTCTTTACCAGTAAACTCTTTTAAGAGTTTTACATCTTCAAAACCTAATTCTTCAGACAATGATTTTTCAAATTCTTTTAAGAAAACAAATTTACCTTTGTTTGTTTGATATAAACCATACACAAAATCAGGATGAGCAGATATTGCTAAGTTAGCAGGTAAAGTCCATGGAGTAGTTGTCCAAATAATTAAAGATGTATCGTTATCCAATAAACCTTTACCGTCTTTTACTTTAAAAGCAACATAAATGGAATTAGATAAGACATCTGCGTATTCAATTTCTGCTTCCGCTAAAGCGGATTCACTACTAGGAGACCAATATACAGGTTTAAGGCCTTTATAGATCAGTCCAGAAAGGGCCATCTTCGCAAAAGCTTCAATTTGTCTAGCTTCATATTCTTTTTTAAGAGTTAGATAAGGATTATCAAAATCACCAACTAAGCCAAGTCTTCTAATTTGTTCTTTTTGATTAGACACTTGCTTTAAAGCATATTCTTCACATTTCTTTCTAAATTCCACAATTGGAGTAGTTTTTCTATTAACTCCACTTTTAGTAACTTGATTTTCAATAGGAAGGCCGTGTGTATCCCAGCCAAAAACAAAAGGTGTTTTATATCCGCACATATTCTTATAGCGGACAACAAAATCCTTTAAGATTCTATTAAGCATATGGCCGCAGTGCATATTGCCGTTAGCATATGGCGGGCCATCATGAAGAACAAATTCTTTAGCCTCTTTTCTATTGAGGTTCATTTGTTCATAAACATTTTCTTTTTTCCATTCTTCGACTAAGATAGGTTCTTTTTGGTTAAGATTACCTCTCATTTCAAAGTTGGATTTAAACATTAGTAACGTATCTTTATAATCCATAACTAATCCTTTCTATGTCGATAATAATTATTAATAATTAAAAGCTATACCGCAGAAAACTAGTCCTTTTAATCCGGTAATTTCTACTTTAATCTTTCCACTAACTTTATTAAATGTTCCACCTAAAGTATTCACTACTGTATTTCCAGAATGACTACCACTGCAAACCTCAGTTTCTCCAACATAAATCTTATAATTAAACGAACCAGCTTGAGTTGTATTTCCTGCATAGAAGAAAACAGCGTTAACATCACTAAAGGAATCTCTTGATACTAATGTAAATGAGATTGCTTCTTTTCCAGAAGTTCCAGAACCTAAGCTAATGCCTGGTGGATTTGTATTTTTTGTCTTTAAATCAGCATTAGCGTTACCAATGGTGACATCAAATGTTACTCCGCCCAAAGTAGCGACTGCTTTTGTCTTATCGCTAGGGTCTCTGGTATAATCGCTAGCATTACCACTAGTAGGGGTGAATGAATATTTACATGAATCAAATGTAATAACTGTTTCACTAACAACCTTGCATGGAACTAATAAAGTGTTTTTATCAGTTGTTATTGTAATGACTTTTCCATTAGCGACATCTTCATCAGCAAAAGTATAATCTTCGACACTGATTTTAGATGTATCTAAAGTTCCAAGACTTAAGTCGTTCTTAATAGCTTTGATGTTAAAATCATCAACAGATGGTTTACTACATGATTTAAAAGCAGGAATTGTTTCACTTTCAACTGCATAATGATGGATTTCATCTTTATCCATATTTAAAGCTAAATAAGATGGAGTGAGTTCGTTAATAGAACCAGCTACATCTTTTAAATCACCAAAGATATAATCCACTAATTGAGGATAATCAACAAATGGGTTTCTATTGTTTTGTTTTCCTGCTCCAGCAGTACATTCATAAGAATAAACAGATTCATTGTGTTGTACTTCTTGAAGGTCAACAGCAAAGCTGTTCCATCTAAGCAAGTCAGAGAAATAACCGATGGTATATGGCATTGCAGTTGTTAGATATCTTTCATAGGCTAATTCTCTAAATAAATCATAATCATCTGTTTCTAAAGAAGGATCCTCGGCTCTAATGATATCTCGATAATAATTAACATAAGGAACATTAATTTCATCTTCAGGATACATAAATTCATTGATGCTAATGCGATTATAATCAACATAACCGTCCACTATTTGTAAGGCTTGCTGATTAGAATTGATATGAAGTGATTTAGTTTTGCCACTATGAGCGCTAGCATCTTCTCCTCGATAAGTCCAAGTTTCAGCTATATCGACTGTATTAGGGATGTTATACATCACACTCATATAGAAAATGGATCTTGCAAGTCGCCCTTTATCTACATCGTTTGGTTCAAAAGCGTTTCTAGTAAAAGCACAATTCTCTTTTGTGGAATATTCAGCACTTTCAGGATTAACATAACCAAGATTTTTATTGCCACGGCTTCCATTAGCTCCAGCGCTGGCTGCAAATAAATTATGGAAGTCAGTTGCTCTTCCTAAAGCTTTTACAGCACTACCGGTACTAAAACCAGTCATTAAGCTAGCTGCAAAAGCGTGTTCTCTTTGCCAGCCTGAATCAGTAGCGATTTTACTAATTGTCGAATCGTTATAAATAGCATTTACGAAAGAATAATCATATAAATCTTGATCTGCTACTTGATTAGTTTCCCAGTTTGGGGTGTTATATTTAAGTGGGTGCACATCTTTAGAAATAATGGCGTGTAGTTTGGCTTTTAAATCTTCGCCATTTTTCCAAGTTAAATTACCGTAATAGTTATTATAATAACTATTCTCAGCATAAGCGTTATCTTTGACTGTTACAAACACTCTAGTAAATTTATTATTTTCGGTTGTTAAGGTAACTACAGCAGATCCACCGTTTAATGCAGTAATTGATTTATCATTATTAACTTTAATAACTCTTTCATTATTGCTGGTAATAGAACTTAATTTATCAACACTACCTAGTGGTAAAATTTCATATGCTAATGTTTGGCTATCGCCTTTATTTAAAACTAAGTTATCAACTGATTTAATTTCACAAGCTCTTAGACCGTGTTCATCTTCATTATTTATAACAGTGACAACGCAATAAGCTCTATAGCCTTTTAAGGAAACAGATACTCTTGTTGTCCCAGCTTTATGGCCTTTAACTACACCACTAGCAATCGTACAAATTGATTCATCTTCAGAATAAAAGCCGTATTCCATACCAAATGAATCAATTCCGGTTTGAGAGTAAGTGAGTTTTTTAGATTCGCCAACTTTAATAGTAACACTATCTTGAACGGTAACAGATTTTCCTTCTTCGGGTTCTTTAATAGTAAAAGACATTACTGCAAATGGTTCATCAGCATCTCTAATATCATCGTCATCATTATCGTTATAAGCATAAATTAAAGAACTACCAGTGTTTTTACCTAATACATAATTATTTTCTATGGATAAAACGTTATTATCACCAATTTCATATTTCACATTTTTAGTAGCGTCGTTAGGTATTACTATTGGAGATAAAGAATAGGTATAGCCTTTAAATAATGATATTGCAGGATTAGGTAAATATACTCTTTCTGCTAGTACTGGAGTTTTATATTTATAGGTCTCACTATGAGAGTAAGAACATGTATTGCATACATGATGTCTAGTTCCATCATGTTCTTCAGTCGCAGGGTCATCAATAATCCACTCACCAAAATCATGGGATGCATAATCTTTAGTTAATGTTTCATATCCTTCATCGATACAAGCATGCCAGTGAGCAAATTCATCCTTTGACCAAGTAGAAGAATAATGATGTTCTAATGGATCGACATAAGTGTCATCATAAGAATATTTACAAATAGAACATTCGTGATGTGTATATCCTTGGTGTTCATAGTCAGGCTCAATAATTGTAGTTACAAATTCATGTTCCGCTTTATCACTAATCGCGTCACATCCTGTACATTTATGCCAATGATATGTTTTATCATTACTCCAAGAGGTAGACCATGAATGAGTGTGTCCGCTAGGAGAGTTTCCACAGCTAGTTACAACTAAAAACATAGAAGCTATTAATGATGTAAGAGTGATCTTTACTTTTCTTTTATTCATAAACTCGTACCTAAAACAATTATTACATATGCACAGGTATAAAAAAAGAGCGAAATCGCTCTTTTTGTGAATTTTTAATTAAAATTAACTCTTTAAGAAGTTAGGAATGATGCTATCTTCTTCGAGATATCTTTCTTTTTCTCTTTCAGCGGTGTCTTCAAGTTGATCAAGTTTCTCTTCTGATTCCACTGGTTTAATTGGTTCGATCACACTTTGAGCGGTGAAATCAACATCATTTTCAAAATCACTAGCGATGACACTAACTAAAATTTCATCAGTTAATTGGTCGTTAATTGTGATACCAAATTTGATATCAATATTACCGCCTGCTGATTCAATTAATAGGTTAACACATTCTTG
>DGHZ01000062.1 GCA_002392945.1 Caryophanales bacterium UBA3835
CCAATCCCCATTTATTATTTATTATTTATGAAAAAAATACTATAAATAAATAATATTCAGTAAATAAATTAATAAAATATATTAAATATTTAATTAATATAAAGAAAATCAAATTTAATAATTTATATAAAAATGCAGAACAAAGGAGGACCAAAAGATAACAAATCCAACAAATCAGCTCCAGGACCCAAAGTTCCCGAGTCTAAACCGAAGGATTTTTCCACAGCAATTTTAGACCGAAAAAAAGCGCCCTATCGTTTAATTGCCGAGGATGGCAAAGGCCCCAGTGAAGATGCTTCCGTAATTCAACTCACACAAAAGAAAATGGACGAATTAAAAATATTCAAATCAGAAACGGTTTTATTAAAAGGAAAAAAAAGGAAAGAAACAATATGTATATGTTTACCAGATGACACTGGTACATTAACCGACGATAAAATCAGGATGGGGAAAGTCGTAAGAAATAATTTACGTATAAGACTTGGTGATATAGTCAGTGTGCATAAATACCAAACAATCCCAGTCGGAAATCGTGTTCATATTCTTCCTTTCGAAGACACCATCGAAGGAATTTCCGGAAATTTAACTCAAACTTATTTAATCCCTTATTTCAAAGACGCATATCGTCCAGTGCATAAAGGTGACACTTTCATTTGCAGAGGTGGTTTCAAAAGTGTCGAATTCAAAGTAGTAGAAACCGATCCAGAAAAATGCTGCATTGTCGGACCTCAAACGGTTATATTCGATGAAGGGGAACCGATAAAAAGAGAAGACGAAGAAAGAGCAGACGGAGTCGGATATGATGATATTGGTGGATGCAGAAAGCAACTTGCTTCGATAAGAGAAATGATTGAATTACCTTTGAGGCATCCACAATTATTCAAGACTTTAGGTATTAAACCACCAAGAGGAGTTTTATTATATGGACCACCAGGTAGTGGTAAAACATTATTAGCAAGAGCAATTGCTAATGAAACAGGAGCTTTCTTCTTTTTAATCAATGGACCTGAAATTATGTCAAAAATGGCCGGAGAAGCCGAAGGAAATCTTCGTAAAGCCTTTGAAGAAGCCGAGAAAAATTCACCTGCAATTATTTTCATAGATGAAATCGACTCAATTGCACCTAAGAGAGACAAAGTCCAAGGAGAAGTCGAAAGAAGAATTGTAAGTCAATTATTAACTCTTATGGATGGTCTTAAAGCCAGAGGACAAGTAATAGTAATGGGAGCTACCAATAGGCCAAATGCGTTAGATGCTGCTTTGAGAAGATTCGGAAGATTCGATAGAGAAATTGATATCGGAGTCCCTGATGAAACTGGTCGTTTAGAAATTTTAAGAATTCATACAAAAAATATGAAATTAGCCGAAGATGTCGATTTACAAAAAGTCGCACATGATACTCATGGTTATGTTGGAGCAGATTTAGCCCAGTTAGCTACCGAAGCAGGTCTCCAATGTTTAAGAGAAAAAATGGACGTAATTGATATCGAAGATGAAACAATTGATGCAGCTATATTGGATTCAATGGCAGTAACTAATGAACATTTCCAGGCTGCTTTAGGTCAAACGAATCCTTCATCTTTAAGAGAAACTGTAGTCGAAGTGCCAAATGTTCAATGGGAAGATATCGGTGGTTTAGAAGAAGTCAAAAAGAGTTTACAAGAAATGATCTTATATCCTTTAGATCATCCAGATAAATATGTCAAATTCGGTCTTAATCCAAGTCATGGTGTGTTATTCTATGGACCACCTGGATGCGGTAAAACATTAATGGCTAAAGCCATTGCGACTGAATGCTCTAGTAATTTCATATCAGTTAAAGGGCCTGAATTACTCACAATGTGGTTTGGAGAATCCGAAGCTAATGTAAGAGAAATCTTTGATAAGGCAAGACAAAGTGCTCCTTGTGTTTTATTCTTTGATGAATTAGATTCAATTGGTATTAGCAGAGGTTCAGGACATGGTGGTGGTGGAGAAGCCGCTGATAGAGTTATTAATCAACTTTTAACTGAGATGGATGGTATCGGTGTTAAAAAGAATGTCTTCATAGTCGGTGCTACTAACAGACCTGATATTTTGGATGAAGCACTTTTAAGACCGGGAAGATTAGATCAATTAATTTATATTCCTTTGCCTGATTTAAAGAGCAGATTAAGTATCATTAAAGCCATATTAAGAAAAACCCCAGTTGATCCTAAAATTCCTTTGGACTTTGTGGCTAAATTAACCGAGGGATTTTCCGGTGCAGACTTGAAAGAATTATGTAATCAGGTATGTAAATGCGCTATTAAAGAAGCTATTCAATTCGAGGAAGAAAAAAAAGCTTTACAGAAAGAACGTCCTGGACAAGATGTTATTATGAATGATGACCCTGTACCAATGTTAATGAAAAGACATTTCGAATATGGGTTAACTCACTGCGTTAAATCAGTTCATGATGTCGACTTACAAAGATATGAAGACTTCAAAGCTAAATATGACCCCAATTTCTCCTTTGATAAAAAAGGAGGATCTGGATCTAATAAAATTCAATGGCCTGATGACAATAAAGCCTTAAATAAACCTTCTAATAATGACGATGAATTGGATTTGTACTCTTAAATTATGATGGGTATATCAATCACTCTTAGTAATTTATTATATTTAAAAAATATTCATAAGATAAATAATTAATTAAGAATAAATTAATAATAAATTATTTCAAATTTAAATTAAATTAAATAAAAAAATATTTTTTATTAATTAATATCACATAGGGGATGGGGATTGGGGATTGGGGATTGGGGATTGGGGATTGGGGTTTGGGCCCAATCCCCAATCCCCAATCCC
>DGHZ01000061.1 GCA_002392945.1 Caryophanales bacterium UBA3835
CTTTTTTATAAATAACATTGATAACAACAATAAGCTATGCTACTTTATTAATAGAAGAACGGCTATGTGCGAATTAAGTTTCGAGTCGCCGTTCTTTTTTTATCTAAAGTTTTTTCTGATTTTTTTCATTTTCTTTTTATCTTTTCGTGAAAGTTTCCAACGTTTCTTTTTAGGCCCAAATTTGGAAATGTCTTCTTTTGTAGCAAAAGGTCTTGCAAAGCTTGTTCTATAATCTTCTTTGTTTGGATTCTTATCAAGTTTAATATTCTTTGTTTTTTGAGTTATCTCCGAATGAGTAATTCCGATAAAAAAGTAATTATTACCATCTTTTTTATAAATATATGCAGGATGCCCTTTAGATTTCTTACTGTTGTTTATTCTAAACTCATTACGTCTTTTAATGCACATCTTAGTCACCATCCTTCAGTAAGCCAATTAGCTCTTCTTTAGTTGGAAGAATGGTCTCATATTTAGCGGCAAATATCTGATTATTATCTTCTGGTAATGTTAATCTTACAAATGCATCATCTTTTTCTTTACATAGTAAAATGCCTATAGTTTTATTTTCTTCATCAGATTTCACAAAACGATCATAGTAATTTACATACATCTGCATTTGTCCAATATCTTGATGCGTTATTTCCCCTATTTTTAAATCGATAATCACAAAACATCTTAAAAAGCGATTATAAAACACTAAGTCCGCGTGGTAATGCCTTCCATTAAACGACAAACGCATTTGCCTTTGCACAAATATAAATCCTTTACCAAGTTCTAATAGGAATAACTTAATCTTGCTAATTATTGCGCTTTCTAAATCGCTTTCAGAATATTTTTCATTTTCCTCTAAATCAAGGAACTCCAATACAACTGGCTCTTTTAATACATCTGCTGGTTTTTCAATTATTTGTCCATGCCTAGACAAATTTAATACTCCCTGTTTGTCTCTAGATAAACAAAGCCTTTCATATAAGCATGAATCAATTTGCCGTTTTAACTCTCTAAAACTCCAATTAGAGTTATAACACTCAATTTCATAGAACGATCTTTCATTTGGATCCTTTATTCTCATAAGCAACATATATGATGCCCAATTTAGAAAGAATCGATGTCCATCACTTGTGATTGGATAATTATTAAAATTATTTATAATTTTAGATTGGTCAAACACTGTTTGACTTTTTTGACTGCTATACACCAAATAGAACTTTCTGATCAATTTTAAATTAGTCAATGAATACCCTTTCCCGAATTCTTTTGTCAACTCACTAGATAATTGGATTAACAATTCTTCACCATAGTTTGCCTTATAAGATCCTTTTTGTTCTTGCTCCACTATACGTTTTCCTATCTCATAATAGGTATACACCATAGCGATATTAATTGATGTCACTACTCTTTGTTTGGCTGAGTTTATCAGTTCTTTAATTTCACCTAAGAACTTAGTGTCGATAATTGAATTCATAAAAATACCTCTCATATATATAAGAGTGGTAATTTTCAAAAACTTGCGAAAAAAAGTTAAAAAAATAAAAAGACCACACTTTTATGTGGCCTAATCAAATATGTGGCGCGCCATGAAGGACTCGAACCCTCAACTTCCAGATTCGAAGTCTGACACTCTATCCAGTTGAGTTAATGGCGCATACCACTATATTAAACACTTTTACGTTTGATTTTTCTATATAAGATTAATAAAGAATTAATGACCATTAATACAGTTAGTCCAGTATCTGCTAATACAGCTAACCACATTGGAATAAGTTCGCCATTTCCTAATAGGCTGGTAATAAAAGCGGCTAACTCTACTCCAATTTTCACACTTAAAGCAAAGATGATATTAAAGATAGAGGTATGTCTAGCAATCTTAGCAATTCTAATTGAATCATAGACCTTCATTGGCTCATCATTCATAATCACGACATCTGCGCTTTCAATAGCAGCATCACTTCCAATAGCCCCCATTGCAAAGCCAATATCCGCTCTTTTGATGGAGGCTGCATCATTGATACCATCTCCAATAAAGCCAGTCGCGTATTTAGTAGAAAGCTCTTTTTCTAAACATTCAATCTTTTGATCTGGGAGTAAAGAAGAATAATATTTTTTAATTCCAAGTTCACTACATAATTTTTGAGTATTATGTTCTTTATCTCCAGTAAGAAGGACAACATCAACGCCACTATTTTGAAGCGAAGAAACTAACTCTTTACTACTTTCTCTAACTTCATCAGAAATCACTAAGTAGCCAATGTATTTACCGTCATACACACAATAGACAACCACTCCATTTTCATCGACTTCTTCAAACTCGATTTCATATTCATTCAAGAGCTTAGAATTACCGATTAAGACCATATCACCTTTATATTCTGCACATACGCCTAATCCTGCTAATTCTTCAAAATTTTCGCTCAAAACACTGCTTTTTTTAAGTTTTGCGATAGTTTTTCCAATCGGATGGTTACTTAAAGATTCAACGCTGGACATCACATCAAGTAAGAAATCTTGCTCAACTCCAATAGGGACAATCTTGCTAATTTCAAAGACGCCTTTAGTTAAAGTTCCGGTCTTGTCGGTCACTAATTTTTTCATGCGGTTAAGCTCATCGATATAGTTAGTGCCTTTAAAGACAATACCATTTTTACTGGCTAATCCTAAAGCCGCAAAATAGGCAAGTGGAACAGAAATAACAATCGCGCATGGGCAAGCTACAACCATCATCTTAAGTCCTAAGATGACCCAATCTTTCCAGTTGCTGGTAATTGCTCCTCCAATAACTGCAACAAGTAAAGAAACAATAAAAACAATTGGGGTATACCATTTAGCAAATCTAGAAACAAATTCATCAGCTTTAGATTTTTTAGCGCCACTATTAGAGATTAAATCAATAATCTTACTAACCGCGGAATTTTGATAAGTTCTAATAACTTTTAAATTTAAAGTTCCTTCTTTTAAAAGATATCCAGAATATAGTTCCATATCCTCTTTCGCGCTTACTGGAACAAATTCTCCAGTTAAACTAGAAGTATCAACTTGTCCTTCTCCAGAAATAACAACAGCGTCAACAGGGATATATTCTCCTGCAGTAACAACCACCACATCATTTACATTAAGCATATCTGGAGAGACTTCTTGAATTTCTCCATTAACTAATCTAGCAGCGTGTTCAATTCTTAAATTGACTGCTCTAGCAACAGCTTCTTTAGACTTATTAGTGGCAATACCTTCAATGATTTTACCAACTTGATATAAAGTAACAACCATCAAAGCTTCCATAAAGAAGTGAGGTTCATGAGCGATAATCGCCACAATAAAGGCACCTACCGTACATAAAGTAATTAAAAGAGATTCATCAATTGGGTTTTCTTTATGAATAATGTGAAGAATTACTTTCCAAGTTACATCATAAGTTAATAAAACGATTCCAAAAGCGTATAAACCTAGTTGAATATAAAATTGCTCATGAGTTAAAGCAATAGAGCACACTAAGATGATTGTGACACCAATTAAAACTCTAGCTAATGTATACCAGAAATCTTTATTAAAGATTTTGTATCTCTTTTTTTGTTTAGAAGCATCTTCAATTTCAATTGGATCAGATTCAACTTCTGCGATTGATTTTAAAATATCATCAATTGTTAATTCTTTATCTTTATATTCAATAAATAATTTATCTTTAGCGAAATCGATCACTGCACTATTAATGGCAGGATGTTTATTTAAATGTTTTTCACTTTTAAGTGCGCAGTGCGCGCAATCAAAACCAGTGATATGGTAACTCTTCTTAATCATGATGTTCTCCTTCTAAAACATGTTCATAAGTAATTTGCATGATTTGTTTTACATGTTCATCTTTTAAAGAATAATAAATCTTTGTGCCTTCTTTTCTTGCTTTCACAAAGTCTCCATCTTTTAAATCTTTTAATTGATGAGAAACTAAAGATTGACTACATCCCACTTGTAAAGCAATATCATTAACGCATTTTTCAATTAAGTGATGTGGATCACTACTAGAAGTATCTAATTCATCTAATAGACAAAATAAAATTTTAAGTCTAGTCGCATCCCCTGCTAACTTTAAGGTATCTTGCATCTTATTTATTACATGTTCATTGATATACATAATTGCTTACCTCGAGTATATTATATGAACATCTATTCATATTTGCAACAATAAAAATGAACAATCATTCATATTTCTCTGATTGTCCACTTTTTTCTATATAAATCTGTATGATATTAATTTATCTTTTAGATAATTTAATTCTAGTTCAAAATATGGTTCGTTATTAAGTAGCTTCTTAAGGAAAATTTTGTCTCCTTCCCATAAATCCAAGGAGAATAAATCACTCTTTTTAATCCATTTTAATGTCCCTTCATCACATTCGATGAGTTCGCCTTTAAAGTCATTAACAACGTATAAATGCATTAATTCAGATATATCGTCGTAATTAAAATAAATTAATCCTTTTTTACTATAGGAAATAACATCTAATCCTGTTTCTTCCTTGATTTCTCTAAATAACGCCAATTCTGGAGTTTCATCATTTTCTAAATGACCTCCAACCCCAATCCATTTATTTGCATTAATATCATGTTTCTTTTTGTTTCTTAAAAGCATGAGGTAAGAGTTATCATTTTCAATATAAGCAAGTACTGTTTCTTTTTTAATATTCATTGTTTCTTTTATTTTAAATAAAAAGGCAGTTTTTGTTAACTGCCAATTCTAGGTTTATTGGAGCACCTGACGGGAATCGGACCCGCGTGTTCAGCTTGGGAAGCTAACATTCTACCATTGAATCACAGGTGCGTGCTTAATATTTATATAATAAATAGATTACGAATTCAAACGTAAAGATTTAAACTTTTCTTTTGCTTCTACACTAAATCTAAATGAATCGCATATTTTAGAAATGGTTTTCAGTTTTAATTTTTTATCGTCTAAAGTAGTTAATAAATTAAATACCTCTTCTGGATAATTAATCGCAATGCTTTGAAGTAACCACGCTTCTGACATCATCACCATATATTCATCATTCTCTCTTAAATGTTTAAATACATTTAATATTTTTGGATCATTATAAAACTTTAATCCAAATACATAAGAAAACCTTCTTGTATATAAATGCTTGTTATTGTAGTGAGATAAAAAGAAATCCCAATATAAATCAAAACTACATTTTTTAAGGCTATTATTAATCGTATCTGTTATTGCCCACGACTGAGCGTATTTAATATTTTTATTTAAAAAATCTAATTGTTCCTCAATGGTTTTACACCTTTTAAGACCAATCCCAAAATATATAAAATCAATTTCTAAGTGTTTTGATAAGACGAATTCATCTAGCTTTAGTTTATTATCTAGGACATGCTCTTTAATTATGCTTCTTAAAATAGGGTTCTTCACTCCGATAGTGATATAACCACTATTAGATAAATTTCCCGAAAATTCTGCGTGTTTGTTATCTCTAATAGAATATAAATAATCTAATAATTCTTTATAAGTCATAACTATACTATTATAGCATATAAAAATCCCCATTATTTGGGGATTTAATAGACGATTTGGTGGGTACTGACGGGATCGAACCGCCGACCTTCTGTACGTCAAACAGATGCTCTCCCAGCTGAGCTAAATACCCAACCCACTACTTCTATATAAGCAGCGATACATATTATATATAGTTATTATAAATAAAAGCAAATATTTTTTATCGTATAACAAGAAAAAAGCCCAGAAACTGATGTTTCTAGGCCTTAAATCTATTAAGTTAAAACTTAATTGAATTGTGAATTATAGATTTCAGAGTATAATCCACCAAGCTTCATTAAGGAATCATGGTTACCGGTCTCAACGATATTACCATCTTTCATAACGAAGATTAAATCAGCGTTCTTAATGGTGGATAATCTATGAGCGATAACGAAGCTAGTTCTACCTTTAGTAAGAGAATCCATCGCCTTTTGAATTAAGATTTCAGTTCTAGTATCAACGTTACTAGTTGCTTCATCTAGAATAAGCATTGGAGCGTTTTCAGTCATCGCTCTAGCGATAGTTACTAATTGTTTTTGACCAGCAGACAACGCACTTTCCTTTTGAATGACTGTGTCAATACCTTGTGGGAGAGTACTCACAAAGTGAGATAAGTTAGTTTCTTCTAAGATTTCATTAAGTCTATTTTCGTCAACGTTTTTGAGATTATAGACAATATTTTCTCTTAAAGAGCCGTTAATAACCCATGTTTCTTGTAAGATCATACCAAAGATATCGCGGAGCTCTGCTCTAGTCATATCTTTGATGGATACTCCATCCACTAAAATGTCACCACTAGTAAGTTCATAGAATCTCATTAATAAGTTAACTAAAGTGGTTTTGCCAGCACCAGTAGGTCCGATAATAGCGACTTTCATACCTGGCTTAATCTTGCCAGAGAAATGTTTAATAGTGAGTTTATTTGGATCATAACCAAAGCACACATCTTTGAATTCCACTTCTCCTCTAATTTTAGAGTGATCAAGTAAGAATTCTTTTTGTTCTTCAACAGGTAACTCTTCTTTTTCTAAGAAATCAAAGACACGGTTACAAGCCGCAGTACCAAGTTGAATGGTTGAGCTGGCTTGACCGATTTGAGCAAGTGGTTCTTGGAATAAAGAAACATAAACGATAAATCCAGTAATAATACCCATATCGAATTTCACTGGATCTTTAGCGATTAATAAGCCAGCGGTAATTAATACTGCTGCATAAGTTAAATAGGAAACGAACTGCATTGCAGGTTCAATTAATCCACCCCAAGCTTGGGATTTATATAAAATTGAGCCAAGTAAATCGTTCTTTTTCTTAAATTCGGAGATTTTAAGTTTTTCAGCGTTAAAGGCTTTAATAACAAGTTGACCAGCGTAATTCTCTTCAACTGTCGCGTTAACTTCACCAAGAACTTTTTGGTTTTCATTAAATAGAGGTAACGCTTTCTTAAATGTTAATAGAATGATAATTAACATGATTGGAAGTGAGCAAAGGACAACAAGGGCCATTTGCCAACTTGCGATAAACATCGCAATAATAACGCCAATTAACATTACCACGGAGTTAACAAGTAATGAAATAGAGTTTTGCAATGAGGTTGATAAAGTATCAACATCGTTAGTAATAACAGATAAGATGTCACCAAATTGAGTTGTATCAAAATAGTTTAAAGGCATCTTGTTAATTTTAGCAGCAATATCTCTTCTTAAATCTTTAGAGAACTTTTGAATAATCGTGTTAAGGATAAATCCAGAAACAAAACCAGTGATAAAAGATAAAGAGATATAAATCACTAATCTAATGGCTAACTTTAACACTAAAGCTAAATCTAAAACGACAAGACCATCAACTATTGGCTTATCTTTTGGATTAATTGCGTTAGTTAATTCTCTAATTGTGCCTGGAGTAAGAATAGTAAGAACAACAGAAGCAATAAGTAAGATAATAGAAATTACAAAAGGAATGTAGTATCTACGGAATGCCTTTACTAGGCTACCTAATTTATTAGAGCTTGCTTTTTTAGTTAGTTTACTCATAATCCTAATTCCTCCTTACTTAATTGAGATAAGGCAATTTCTTGATAGACTGGGCAATTTCTCACTAAGTCTTTATGTTTGCCTATGCCCACCATTTGTCCGTGATCTAAAACAACGATTTGATCAGCATCCATGATGGTGCCAACACGTTGAGCAATAATCACTCTAGTGGCTTCAGGAAGTCTTTCGGCAATTCTTCCTCTAACAACTTTATCAGTACGATAGTCTAAGGCCGAGAAAGAATCATCAAAGATTAAAATTTCTGGTTTAGGGGCAATTGCTCTAGCGATACAAAGTCTTTGTTTTTGTCCGCCTGAGAAGTTAGTCCCGCCTTGAGCAACTTCAGAATCATAGCCGTTACGTTTGTTCATAACAAAGCCATCCGCATCAGCGATTTCAGCAGCCCACTTAACATCGGCTAAAGTCATATTTGGATTTTTTAAGGCAATATTATCTTTAATGTTACCTTTGAATAAGAATCCTCTTTGAGGAGCATACCCAATACGATCTCTTAAATCAGACTGTAAAACGTCTTTGACGTTAACCCCGTCTACTAAGACTTCTCCACTCGTACAGTCTGCCATACGTGGAATTAAATTAATAATTGTGGTCTTACCACTACCAGTAGCACCGATAAAGGCAATAGTTTCACCTTTTTTCACTTTAAAGGAAATGTTTGAAACTGCTTCTTTATCACTACCAGGATAAGCGAAACCGACATTTTTAAATTCGATAGTACCTTTTTCTTTGAATTCGACAGGATGATCAGTATCCAAAACAGAAACTGAGTGAGTAATAACTTCATGAATACGTTTAGCACTGACAGAGGCTCTTGGCCAGATAACAATTAATGTGATCACTAAAATGAACGACATAACGATTTGGCTAGCAAGCATGACGAATGAGTTAGTAGAAGTAAAGGCAATAGTAGCAGCTTCGGCGCTTAAGCCATTAATAATATAGGCACTAACCCAAAGAATAGATAAGGATAAGCCCATCATAACCATCATCACAAATGGTGTGAAGAAGGCCAATACACGACCAATAAAGATTTGGACCTTTGTATATGGAGCGTTAACTTTTTCAAATTTTTCTTCTTGATATGTTTCAGCGTTAAAGGCTCTAACCACTCTAACGCCAGTAAGATTTTCTCTACTTGAAACGTTAAGAGCATCGGTTAATTTTTGTACAATTCTAAATTTAGGGGTTACCATAAATAATAAAACTGCAACAGCGGCAACTAATAAGACTACCCAAACAACAGTAACAACTGTAAGTTTTGCATTAGCTTGAGTTGCGAGTAAAATAACTGACCAAACCATAGTGACAGGAGCCACAAATGCGGTCTTTAAGAATGTTAACCATGCTAAGTGGACATTTTGCATGTCGTTAGTGGTTCTGGTAATTAAAGATTCAGTTGAGAAAGATGCGAAATCCGCAATTGCGAATTCATTAACCCTTTCATATAACTTTTGTCTTAATAGAGTAACTGTACCACTAGCAGTCGCACTAGCAATGAATTTGATAATAATATCAACGACCACCATCGCTACAGCACAAACAATCATTCCTAATCCGTTTAACCACACAGCAGTAGTACCAGTTTTGCCAACATCACCAACAGCAGCGGTCAACATACCAATATAGGCAACAATTGTCATCATGAAGTAGACTTGGGCTAAGGTGAGCAAGAAAATAAACACTACTGCAACCCATTGTCTTGGCCTCATGTTTTTGAATAATAGTTTGAACATAAGCTCTCCTTTCTTAAATTCGAACTATATAGAAGATATTGACACTCTTAGAAAATATTAACGATTCAAATCGTTTAAATCTTACTAAAAGCATAATATTCTTCACATATAATAACTGTAACTATTTTATGGGTTTTATATTAATTTGTTAAGAACAAATATTTATAAAAATAATAAAACCCCTTTTAAGGGGCTAAATTAACTAATTGGTGCCGTCTATAGGAATTGAACCTACAACCTACTGATTACGATTCAGTTGCTCTGCCAGATTGAGCTAAGACGGCAAATATCGTCTTACTTAATCTTTATAGGATGCTTATTAATATACGTGCAGAATCGAATATTATATCCATTATCTTCAATAACTTCAGATTGTTCTTTTAATTCGAAATAAGGGTCTTTATCTAAGTTAGGGAAGAAAAGCTCTGCTCCTCCAATCGCATCAACTTTTGTTAATAAAACTTTATTAACATAAGGAAGAGTTTGTCTATAAATTGAGGCTCCTCCAATGATATAGACATCTTCGTTTTCCGCGTGTTTAGCAATCGCTTTTAAAAACTCTTGGAAGTCATGGACATTTTCCACTCCTTCATAGTTATGAGATTCGTCTTGGCTAATAACGATGTGATGTCTATTTTTAAGCGGCTTAGAATTAGGGAAGGACAATAAAGTATTTTCTCCTAAAGCTACTACATGATTTAAAGTAGTTTCTTTAAAAAACTTCATATCTTTAGGAAGAGAAAATAATAGACCGTTACGTCTTCCAATACCCCAGGCTTTATCAACACATAAAATAGTTATAATCATAATTATATTGCTACCGGAATTTTCTTATCTAAAGGTTCAAATTCATAGTCGATTAACTTGAAGGAATCAACAGTGAAATCATAAAAGTTTTTAATACTTGGATCAACCCAAAGCTTAGGGGCTTTATGTTGTGGTTTAGCAATGACTTCTTTAACAATATCGACATGTCTATCATAGATATGTGCATCAGCGATAACATGGACTAATTCACCAGCTTTAAGTCCAGAAACTTGAGCAAACATTATTAATAATAATGAATACTGTAAAACATTCCAGTTATTCGCGGTTAACATATCATTACTTCTTTGATTTAAAATACCGTTAAGCGTGTCACCACTGACATTAAAAGTCATAGAGTAGGCACAAGGATATAAATTCATCTCATGCAAGTCTTGAAAATTATAGATATTAGTTAAGATTCTTCTAGATTGAGGATTATGTTTTAAGTCGTATAAGACTCTATCGACTTGATCAAACATTCCTTCTTTATATTGATGTTTAATGCCTAATTGATATCCATAGGCTTTACCAATGGAGCCAGTTTCATCAGCCCAAGAATCCCAAATATGACTTTTCAAGTCATGAATATTATTTGATTTCTTTTGCCAAATCCAAAGAAGTTCGTCTAAGCAAGATTTAAAGGCTGTTCTTCTAATTGTTAAAATTGGTAGTTCTTCTTGTAAATTATATCTATTAACAATACAAAATTTCTTAATCGTATGAGCAGGGGTTCCATCTTCCCAATGTGGTCTAACATCTAATTTTTCATCAGAAAAGCCATTCTCTAAAATGTCTTTCATATTTTGAACAAAGATTTGATCCGCTTTTGACATGATTGTTCCCCTCCAATTAACTTATATAATATTCTATATCTAAAGTAATTAATTACTTTACTATTTAATTTGGTGCCCGGGGTCGGACTCGAACCGACATGGCTGTTAACCGATGGATTTTGAGTCCATTGCGTCTACCAATTTCACCACTCGGGCATTGGTAATATTATATTACTTATATGATATTAAGATAAAGACTTAATTTGATTGTTCTCTCCACTTTGGAACTAATGAATATCCATACTTTTTTTGATTCTTAAACGTGATTATTAAAGTTTGTATAGCGGATAAAGTCTCAGCAATAACAATAGATAACCAAATCCCATCCACTCCCATGATTAATGGCAAAGTCATGACCGCGACAACTTGATATACTAAAGTTCTACAAACAGAAATAATAGCGGATATAACCCCATTATTAAGAGCAGTAAATAAAGCACTACCAAACATGGAAAATCCTGCAACAAAGTAACAGATAGAATAAATCATCATTGCTCTAGTTGATAAATCTAATAATTCTGGGTAGTTATTAGCGAATATCATTGATAATGGTCTAGCTAAGACAATTGATAAAGTAGTCATCAATATCCCAGAAACTGCGACTATATCAAAACTCCGTTTAATTACATTAGATAATTCAGGTTTATTTTTTGCCCCAAAATTATAGGCAATAACAGGAGATATTCCCATGGAAAATCCTGAATAAACAGAGAAAAATATGAAGCAAACATATCCGATAATGCCATATGCTGAAACGCCAACTTCACCAATATATTTTAATAACTGCATATTAAATAATATGGAGATAAGACTACTAGAGACATTACCAACAAATTCGCTACTCCCATTAGTGATACTTTTAAAAATGTCTTTAATATCAAATTCAGCTTTCCCTAATCTAATTAAATTCTTCTTTCTAAAAAAGAAATATAACATTGGCCCAACAGTAGAAATAAACATCCCTGCTAAAGAGGCAAAAGCCGCTCCAGCAGAGCCAAATCCACATAAGTCAACTAAAATATAATCTAAAAACATATTCACTAATCCAGAAGATAAAGAAAAAACAAAGCCAAGAGAGCTAGTTTCATTTACTGAAAAGAAACAGTGAAAATAACCCTGCATCATAAACAAAACAACACCTGCCATCATAATGCGGCCATAAATTTCCGCGTTATCAATCATCTCTTTAGAAGTGTTAATTGAGTTAATTCCTGCAAACCCTTGAGCAATTGGTCGAATAGTAAAAAAGAAAATTAATCCTAAGACTAATCCAGAAATAAGAGTGGTATATGTAATTAAAGAAAATGTTTTATTAGCTTTTTCTTTTTTCTTTTCTCCAAGATATTTAGATACTAAGGCCGCTCCACCAGCTCCAAACATAAAGCCAACACAAGCGATAATCATAATGATTGGAAAGATCAAATTAACACCCGCAAAAGCACTACTAGAAGCATAATTAGATAAAAAGAAACCGTCCACTATCCAATATATTGAAGTGATAAACATCATTAAAATTGGAGAGATGGTAAATCTCAGTATTTTCTTATAAGTAAAATGGTCTGATAAATGGATTTTGCTCATATTTTATAAGAAAACGGGGTATACCCGTAATGAATAATTGGTGTGGCTAAGAGGACTTGAACCTCCATGGACTTCTCCACTAGCGTCTGAAACTAGCGCGTCTACCAATTCCGCCATAGCCACATAAAATTTATGATTCAGGGATTTGACGTTTCTTGTTCTCCTCCTCTTGAACTTTCATATAGTTGATTTTGTGATATTTAGTGTATGGCAAAGAATCAACAAACTCGATTTCTTTTGGAACAGCCCAAGAAATTAATTTCTTTTGGCATTCAGAAACAATACGTTCTTTGTTTTTATTTTTGCCCACTATTACCGCTTTAACTGCATTAATTAATTTCTCATCAGGGATTTGAATAACACAAACCGCTGTAATTCCTGACATACGAGAAATGACTTCTTCAATTTCACTAGGGAAAACCGCTACTCCCGATACTTTAATAACACGCTTTTTACGAGCTTTAAAATATAAGAATCCGTCTTCATCAATATAGCCAAGATCTCCAGTTTTTAAATAACCATCACTAGTGTAGACATTTTTAGACGCTTCCTCATCTTTATAATAACCAAGCATATTGTTATCACTTTTAATAGAAATCTCTCCAATTTGCCCTGGTTTTAATGGTTTGTCGTTATCATCTAAAATTCGGAATTTTACTCCAGAAATAGGATAACCAATTGAACCATATTTATGATGTCTATGGGTGTTAACAGAACACACTGATAAAGCTTCGGTTAAGCCATATCCCTCAAATAAACGGCAATTTGATTTTCTTTTAATCATCACCGCATCGAAGACTTCTTTAATTTTGCTATTAAGGCTATCGCCTCCAGAGAAACAACTACATAATTCTTTTAAGTGTTTATTTTTAATAAATGACTTCTCGTTTAATAAAGCTTTAAAGACAGTTGGTACTCCACATATACAGATGACATTTTTACATTTATTCATCATCTTAGAAACTGCTTTAGCAGAGAATTTAGGAATAAGAACTACTCCAAAAGAATTCACAAGTGGCGCGTGCATGGTCATACATAAACCAAACCCATGGAAACTAGGAAGAACCGAAACAAGAGATTTACCAATAAATTCGCTAGGACTCATACACATAATTTCACTAATCCTACTGGCGGTAAAATTAAAGCTACGAGAACTTAAACAAATAGTTTTTGCTTCACCAGTTGTAGAGGCACTATGAAGCAAGACACAAGTCTCTTCTTTAAGTAAAGGAACTTCCACTCCATCAATCTTGATACGTTTTAAATCATCATAGAAGAAGAACTTCTTTTCTTTTCTAAGCATCTTAGTAGCCCAGGAATTATGGATCTCATAAGCACGCTTTTGATAGCGAGGTAAAAAACTTCCTGCCTGACAAACAACAATGTGACCGTTAAATTTACGGTAATCGATTAATTCTTTATAAACTTTTTGATCAAATAGGAACGCTAACTTACAGTTAGAGTCATCGTAATAATGTTGCATCACTTCACAAGGTGAATTTGGATGAACCATATTACAAATCGCACCAATTTTATTAATCGCATAGAACAAAATAATTGTTTGTGGGATATTAGGAAGAGATACTAAAACCGACTCTCCTTTTTTAATTAAAAATTGATTTTGTAAAATAGCGGCCATCTCATCAATTTTTTCTAAGAGTTTAGCAAAAGACAATTTACCGTTAAAATAATAAATCGCTGTTTCTTTAGGAGCTTTTTCCGCTCCATATTTATATGCTTGATATAAAGTTAATTCTTCTACCATATTAGATAAACACTCCTATCAGCATAAATAGACCAGTAAATATTACTTCATGAGCAATATAAATTACTAAGGTATGTCGACCAAGTAAACAAATTGGTTTTTCCCATCTTCCTTTTTTAGAAATGACGCTCTTTTTTTCTTTATAGACAAATCTAGCGAATATTACTCCTAAGAATAAGAAAATGACATAAGGGAATAAAGGAAGATAATCACCAACATATCCCGCTTTAATTGGATTAAAAGGACAATATAACATCGCTGTTAAAGGATTATAAGTTCCATCATTATATTGATTGTAAGTAACAGTGATTAATACATAAAATAGAATTAATAACCCCACCACAAAGAATAAATTCTTTGAACTTAGTCTTTGACATAAAGCGTATAGTAATATTGATAAGGCAATAACCCCTAAAATATTAATATCCACGATCACCACTCTAGAACCAAATAAAGATGTTAATTGTAAGATATGGGTACCAACCATAATAAATATCGATACCCCTAAAAGTAATAAGCCTCGCTTTTTATTATTTCTAGATAAGTGACAAGACACTCCACAAGTAAACATGAAAAGCATTAAAACAATTTGGCGAACAACAAATCTTAAATTGCTCGTCCAATACCAAGTAAGGAATCCACTACTATAATGGAAAATGTAGTAGTTAATAAACCACATGAGATGATCAAACACCACAAGCAAGATTAAAAATCCTCGCATCAAATCAATCTCATGGATACGAGATTCGAATCTAGAATTGTAAAGTTGTTTTAATTTTCCCATAATCGTTAATTAATTGGTCGGGAAGGCGGGATTTGAACCCGTAACCTCAAGTACCCGAAACTTGCGCGCTACCAAGTTGCGCTACTTCCCGAATTAGAAACCTCCAAAGTCAAATAAGGAAAGCTGGTCGCTTTCATTTAAATTATCTAAAACACCCATGTCAGAAAGGTCTTTGACATTCGTGGAAGTTAATTTAGTTCTTCTAAGTAAATCTTCTTTAGAAGTAAATGGTTTTTTTGCTCTCTCTTCGATAACGGTAATCGCGTTATTTTCTCCTAAGCCATCAATAGTGATGAATGGAGGAATAAGAGCCTTGTTTTCATGATCCACTACAAATTTAGTCGCATCACTTCGATATAGATCAATATTTTCAAATTTATAGCCTCTTTCTGTCATTTCTACAGCGATTTGAAGAGTCTTATATTGTTCTTCTTCTTTTGGAGTTAATTTTTCTCCTGTGGTCTTTTCTTTGACTCGAAGTTGCTCAAGTCGATTAATTATCGCATCTTCTCCTTTAATCATTGGAATGATGTCATATTGTTTTGATCTAACTGAGAAGAAAGTCGCATAAAATTCTAAAGGATAATGAACTTTAAAATAGCCCACTCTTATAGCCATAGTAACATAAGCCACCGCATGGCCTTTAGGGAACATATATTTAATTTTCTTACAAGAGGCAATATACCAAGAAGGGACACCGTGCGCTAACATTGCTTCTTCATATTCAGGTTTTAAACCTCTTCCCTTACGAACATCTTCCATAATGGCAAAAGCGACAGAAGGAGGTAATCCTTTATCACGTAAATAGCCCATAATATCATCACGACATCCAATCACTTCTTGTAAGGTTGTCGTTTTATTATCAATTAAAGTTTCAGCATTGCCGTTCCATACATTAGTACCGTGTGATAATCCGGAAATAATCACCAAATCAGAGAAGGTTGTTGGTTTAGTTTTCTCTAATATACCTCTAACAAAGTCTGTACCAAATTCTGGAATGGCCATTGCTCCAGTAGACTGATTTAAATAATTATTATTTAATTTTAAAGAATCAGTCTTAGAGAACAAGGCTAAAACATCAGGATCATTCATTGGAATATCTTTAATATCAATATGTGTTAAATCACACATCATCTTTAAAGCGACTGGGTCAACGTGACCAAGCATATCAAGCTTTAAAATAGTGTCGTGAATAGAATGGAAATCAAAGTGAGTGGTTTTCCAGGCGCTATCAACTTCATCTGCAGGCCATTGAATTGGGGTGAAATCATAAACTGTATGGTCGCTAGGAATAACAACAATGCCACCAGGATGTTGTCCAGTAGTACGTTTAACACCAACACATCCACTAGCTAAATAATCTAATTTCGCCTTAGGATATTTCATCGCCGCTTCTTTAGCGTCTTCTTCACTCATCCCATTAGCGATAAATTTTCTTTCGATATAACCTCGAGCAAATCCAAAAGCAGTCTTATCGGCAACTGTTTCAATAGTGCCTGCTCTAAAGACATTGTCTTTACCTAATAGGACTTTTGTATATTCATGAGCGGTTGCTTGATAATCTCCTGGGAAGTTTAAATCGATATCAGGGACCTTTTCAGCATGGAAGCCTAAGAAGGTTTCAAAAGGAATGTCTTGTCCATCTCTAATTAATTCTTCTCCACATACTGGGCACTTTTTAGGAGGTAAATCAAATCCACTTTTAATATCAGGATAAGTTTCTTTGCCCCATTCTAAGTGGTGACAGTGTGGGCAAATATAATGAGGTGGAAGCGGATTAACTTCGGTAATCCCGCTCATAGTAGCGACAAAAGAGCTACCAACAGAGCCACGGCTTCCAACAATATAGCCATCTTCATTAGATTTTTTCACTAATTCATGAGCGATATAATAAATAACCGAATAACCATTAGAAATAATACCATTAAGTTCAGTGTCTAAACGATTTTGAATAAATTCAGGAAGTGGGTCTCCATATAATTTATGAGCGTTAGAGAAACATAAATCTTTAAGCTTATTTTCAACGTTTTCAATTTGAGGAGTATATAAGTGGTCATTAGGAACAGGTAAAATAGGATCAATCATATCCGCAATTTTATTAGTGTTAGTGATCACTATTTCTTCCGCTAACTCTTTTGGCAAGAATGAAAAACACTCAAGCATCTCTTCGGTAGAACGATAATGTTGATCTGGATTTTCAAAAGGAGGAACTTTATTTCTGCTATATGGATTAAGTGGATGATTCTTTTTACCAACTTGAGGAGCGGAAATATAAACATCTCTAAAGACTTTTTGCTCTTTAGTGACATAATGGACGTCTCCAGTAGCCACGACTATTTTTCCTGATTCTTTACCAGCTTCGATGATATCCAAAATATACTTATTTACATCATCTTTCTCGATGTCTCCCATATTCACTAAGAAGGAATAGTTTTCTGGTGGTTGCACTTCAATATAGTCATAAAAAGAACAAACTTGTTTAAGTGTTTCTTTGTTGTAATATCTAGCAGTGTTATAAACTTCTCCATTTAAACAAGCAGAACCAATTAACAAATTCTGACGATATTCTTCGATAATTCTTCTTGGAATACGAGGCTGGTCAGCAAAATAATCAATATTAGAAATAGACACTAAACGATATAAATCTTTTAAACCATCTAAGTTTTTCGCTAAAGCGATAACATGACGTGGTCTTAAATGAACAATACCTTCTTTTTTAATTACGAGATTTTGAAGTTCTTCGTGTTTTAGATGAATGTTATCTTTAGTTAATTGCACTAAAAGAGATTGCCATACCTCACCTAAAACTTCAGCGTCGTAGTCCGCTAAGTGGGCTTCATCTTCGTTATATTTAACTTCTAATCTTCGACATAATGATCCAAGAGTGTGACTTCGAGCATCAGGATAGGCATATTGAGATAGTGCCAAGGTGTCCACTACTCCATTAGAAATCTTTTCTTGCCCAAGAGAAAGTAATGCTTCATTTAAGAAGGCGATATCAAATGACGCGTTATGAGTAACCAAGATAGAATCGCCAATAAACTCTAAAATTTTAGGCATTGCCTCTTTAATTGTTGGAGCATTCTTCACCATTTCATCTGTGATATGAGTGATGTTCACAATTTTTTGTGGAATCTTTCTTTCTGGATTAACAAAAATACTTGAACGAGCACAAATCGAGCCATGGTCAATCTTCACGGCGCCAAATTGAATAATCTTGTCATATCTCGCACTTAATCCTGTAGTTTCAAAGTCGAATACGACATAGCTTGCTTTGTTTAACTCGACTGGTTTTGGATTAAAAACGTATTTAATCTGGTCATCAACCATATAAAATTCGCAGCCATAAAGCATTTTAATATCATATTTCTTACCAGCAGCTTGAGCATCAGGGAATCCTTGTACACAGCCATGGTCAGTTATCGCCATTGCGGTATGACCAAGTTTTTTAGCGTAAGCACAATAATCATTCATTGTTCCAATACCGTCTTGAGTAGACATATTAGAATGTAAATGGAGTTCCACTCTTTTTATTGGAGTAGCGTCAGGAACAATTTCTTTAGGTGGAAGTAAATCGATATAGTGGGCCTTAACCACTAATTGATGAGAATAATCATCAACATAGGCCACCCCTCTAACTCTAACGTTAGCGTTTAACATTTGGCTCACAAAATCATCATCAACTTGACTATTTTGATACATATTACAGGCAATCGCCCCACCAAATTCATCGACTACTTCAAAATTAAGACGTTTTCTATCGCCTCTTTCAATTACTTCTTTAGCGAATACTTTGCCGTTAAAATCAACGTGATCGCTTTCTGAAGTAATATCTTCGATTTTCTCTATATATACGTATTTACCGCGTCTATTTAATCTTGCTCTTTCACGCTCTTTAAGCATGATTTCGCGGTTTTTCTTCATTTCTTTTAAGAGTTGATCTTCTACTAAAGCATTTTTCTCGCTTTGTTCTTTTTCTACTAAAGCGGAAACATCATTTCTATCTAAGATTTCTGGTTCTTCTTTAGCCTGCTCGATATCTTCAACCGCGGTTTCAGAAGCATTCTCCACCGTTTCTTTTCTGGTCTCTTCATCAGCGATTGCTCCTACTTCTTTAGGAGGTAAGACATTTTCTTCAATATCGATAAAATCATAACTTATGAAGCTTAAGAAATCTTTAAAGTCATTAACAATAAATTGGTTTCTTTTCTTAAAAGATTCGTCGAGATAATTAATTTGAATAAGAGAATCACTAACAGGGATAAGTTCAATATCACTATCGCTACGATACAAATATCTAAACCAGTCATCAAATAAATTAATCGCATCTTTGGTGGTTGGTCTACTCTTATAAGAGAAATGTAATGTATATGGATAAGTAATGGTGTTTAGCCCGTCTTGAAATTGTCTAAGAAGTTCATAAGTCCAAGGCACTTGCTTAGAGATAATCATATCAATTTGTTGATAATTAAAACGATTACGACCCACCATTTCAAAATCAAGGTCAAAATCATCGATATTCTCGATATGGATAGAGTTTAAAAAGCTTTTCATTTTTTCTTGCATATTAAACCACCATAATAATGTCCTTGATAACAATCATAATCATCAAAGCGAAAAGTAACATAATTCCAATCGCGGAAACTGTATTTTTAACTTTAGGAGGTATCTCTTTATGAGCTACACCTTCTACAATTGTCACTAAGAACTGCCATCCATCTAATCCTGGGAATGGGAGTAAATTAACAATTCCTAAGTTAACGGAAATCATCGCCCACATAAATAAGAAATTACCAAAGCCGTTTTGTTCTAAAGTTTGAGTAGTGACCACCCCAATAGCGATAATTCCTCCAACATTTTTCCAACCATCTTTAGTAAATAAGGAACCAAGTCCTCTAAAGATTAAGGTTGTGGAATTACCAAAATCTTTAAAACTCTTAGTGACTGACTCGCCATAACTATTTCGATATTCATCTAATTGCATAGCAATGCCAAGATTACTATCTAGATTATTATTAATAACAGAAACATTTAATGGGTGATGTCCTGCGACCGTTTTACTTTTTTCATCAAAAACATCAACAGCGAAATCCACAGATGTTGGACTTAAATTGGTTCGCTTAATAAGGTTTTCTTCAACATTTGGATAATAAGAACGATATTCTTTAGATTTGAAGTAGATGGTTGCATCTTCTCCTTCAATAATTTTCTCGTTAACCACATTACCCATGATGTAAATCTTAGTTCCATCAGGAACAAGAACAAATTTCTTAAGCTCTTCATCGGTTAAAGTAACAGAAACGAGAATTGATTTATCTTCTAAAGGAACCATATATTGATCAGTATCTAAATAATTTTCTACAATGTAGAAATAGACTGTCTTATCTTTATATCCGGCCCAATGGAAATATCCATTTAACAAATAGTCTTCGCTATCTAAGACGTATTCTTTATTAAAGAATTGCTCAAAAGTTAATATTGTGGCGCTAGTAGTGATATCACCTAATTGCACCTTTTTAAAGACAACTGCTTTATCAGCGATATCAGAGTTCTTAATCGTCATTTTAGAATAATCAAAGCCCATAAAAGCCTTATCGCTTGGGCTAGATACATAATTCATATCTGCATTATCGTCATAGAAAATGTAAAAACTATCTCCATAACTTAATCTAGGAGCATAGACAAAGTCATGACTCTTAAGTCCTGCTTTAGCGGCAATAGAATCTGGTCTAACTGTAATATGGGCGGTTCTAGCGGTATAAGTTGGGAAAGCAATATTCACAATAAAGAAGACCACCATTGCTAAAACAAAGTTCATCAAAATGCCAGCGGTCATAATAATGGCCCGCTTCCAGTGCTTGATGTTATTTATTGATCTACTAGGGTCGATTTGTACTCCTTCAAATTCTGGTGGAACAGCGTCAGCCTCTCCATACATTGAAACAAATCCACCAAATGGAATCGCTCTTAAAGAGAATCTAGTTTCTCCATTTTTACGTTTAAAAGATAATAGTCGAGGGCCAAATCCTAAAGCGTATTCAAAACAATACACCTTAAAAATCTTCGCGGTAATTAAGTGTCCGGCTTCGTGGACCATGATAAGAGTAGATAAACAAACTAAGAAAAGAAGGATATATAGAAACGTCATTATCTATGTCCTCCTAACTCATTAATGAGTTTATGAGAATATTCTTTAGTTAATCTATCAACTTCAAGGATATCTTCTAAAGTCGGTTTAGCGATATATTTCATATTTTTTAAACTGAGCTCGATAATTCTTTCAATGTCTAAGAAGCTAATCTTATGACTTAAAAAAGCGTATACTGCTTCTTCATTGCTACGATTTAATATCGTCCCCATAGTCCCTTTTTTATCTAAGACTACTTTGGCGAATTTAATTGCAGGGAATCGAGCAATATCAAAAGTGTGGAAATGTAGACCTTTTAAATCATCTAACGACTTAAAATAAGATGTCTTAAAAGGAATATTTCCTTGATATAAGGCAAATCTAATTGGATTTCTCATATCCGGTTTAGAGATTTCTCCGCGATACCCTCCACTATTTAAAGAAACATAACTATGTAAATAAGATTCATCGTGAAGCGTAACTCCCACTTTTGAATATGGGTAATTAAATAAATAACCGGCCTCGATAATTTCAAAAGCTTTATTCACCATTGTTGCGCTATCAATGGTGATTTTATTTCCCATTTTCCAGGTAGGATGTTTTAATGCGTCTTCAGGAGTAACATCTTTTAACTCTTCTCTAGTTAGTTTTCTAAAAGATCCTCCAGAAGCAGTGAGAATTAATTTATTAACATCTAAAGAATCAACTTTTAAACACTTCCATAAAGCAGAATGTTCACTATCGATAGGATATAATTCCCCGTTATATTCTTTTAATAAAGAATTAATTAAATCTCCTCCCACCACTAAAGACTCTTTATTTGCTAAAGCTAATTTCTTATGGCATTTGATGGTTTCAATAGAAGGAAGTAAACCCACAAATCCTACCAAAGCGTTAACCACCATTTCTGAATCGCTATTTCTAATTAATTCTAGTAAACCGTTATCTCCACTATAAAAAGTAATATCGGGATATTTTCTAGAATATTTTCTTGCTATAGATTTATCAGAAATACAAATGTGTTTAACTTCTGGGCGTTTTCTTAAAATATAAGAAATACATCTAGTTCTTTTTCCAACCGAAAAGGCCGCTAAAGAAAAATCTTTAGGGAACTTATTTATTACATCAATGGTTTGTTTACCAATTGATCCAGATGCCCCAAGTAAACACACTTTCATAAAACTAAATCAAGAAACCTGCCCAATCAAATTCGCCATCAGAGATCTTTGAAAGCATAAAGACAAAGATAGAGGCAACAATAACACTGAAGAATATGGAATCTAATCTATCTAAAACTCCACCATGTCCAGGAATGAGTTTGCCGTAATCTTTAATCCCCCAATATCTTTTAATGGAGGAGAAAACGAAGTCACCAAGAGTGGCAAATAATGGAACTAAAAGAGATAAGATTAAAATCAAATACCAGTTGTTTTCTAAATTATATGTTTCACCAAATAATGGACACCCAAATACAGTAGCAACAATTCCCATTGTCGTAGATAAAACAAAGGAAATCACCACTCCGCCAACAAATCCTTCCCAAGTTTTCTTAGGAGAGATTCTTTCATTCATCTTGTTTTTACCAAAGAAGACACCAACGAAATATGCGCCAGTATCGGTCATAAATGTAGAAATAATCACAAATACAAGAAGCATAGAAGGTTTAACTGTATTACTAAAGGTAAACTTCCAAGCATCAACAGAAGCGTCAGAGAATTTGGTAATTGGGAAATATCTTAAATAAAATAAGCATTGGAAACCAAATCCCACTAAAATCGCCATAGCGATCATAAAGCAAGCATCATGAACTGTGAAGTCTTTATAAATAACCGTAAGAAGGAAGGCAAAAAATGTTCCAATAATAGTAACTAAAATCGGAAGAATAATTTGCTGATAATAATGGTCGATTTTACTAACAAACGTACCTTCATTAAGCATTGTTTTAAATAATGGCCAATACGCGATTGAAGCCACAAACAGGAAATAGACAATAACAGTAAAAAATGTTCTTCTATTAGTGCAACCTAAAATCTCATAACATGCAATAATCATTGCAAAAGTAATAATTGCAAAATAAATCCAGTCACCTAAGAATATGGCTGGGACTACAATTATTAAGCCGACAATCGCGGAGATAATTCTAGTGAGCATAGATTTCTTGGCGCCACTAGATAATTCATTCTTTTTGAAGAAGCCTTGGTTTTTTTCTTTTTTAGAGAAGAAACCTCTTCTCACAGGGGTTTCAACATCATTAGAGTTAATAGGCATAGTTTCAACGTCTTTTTCCGCTACAGAAACTACTTCAATAACATCATCTTTCTTTTTCATTGATTGTTCCAAACCTCCTGTTCCTTTCGTAATAAATATTGATACATTTTCTAAATTCTTCTTTTGTAAAATCTGGCCATGTGGTCTCAGGGAAGATAAATTCTGAATAAGCTAATTGCCACGGCAGAAAGTTACTAGTTCTTAATTCTCCTGATGTTCTAATTAATAAGTCCACCGGAGGAAGACCTGCTGTATATAAATAAGTTTCAAATAATTCTTCGTTTAATTCTTCTGGTTTTCTTTTTCCTGCTTCCACTTCTTTAGCAAATAATGTCGCCGCTCTAACGATTTCAGCTTTTCCACCATAATTTAAGCAAATATTGAAATAGAAACGTTTTAAGTCTTTAGTTTTCTCTACCGCGTCATTAATCACTTTCTGCGTTCTTTCTGGCAATCGCGAGATGTCCCCAGAGATTCTGACACATGATCCGTCATTAATAATTCGTTTAATTTCTTTTTTAAAGAAGATCTCTAAATATTTGAACAAGTGATTAATTTCACTTTTTGGTCGATTCCAATTCTCGGTAGAAAAAGCGTATAAAGACATCGCTAATACGCCTTGAGCAAGACACTCCTCATAAATATCAATTATGCGATCACATCCTGCTTTATGGCCTAAATGGCGAGGTAATCCGCGTCGTTTAGCCCATCGTCCGTTACCGTCCATAATGAACGCTACATGTAGTAATTTATTTTCACTTTGTTCCATACTATTATTCATAGTATACAAAAAAGTGCGCCGAAACGCACTTATTAATGTAATTTTTTTCTTTTAGAAACTGGCTACATTAGATCGCCATGATTTCTTTTTCTTTTTCAGAAAGGATATTATCGACGTTTTTTATGGCCTCATCAGTGACCTTTTGAACATCGTCTTGGGCTCTTTTTAACAAGTCTTCAGAATAGGAATCATCAATCTTTAAAATGTCCATATAATCTCTTCTGATATTTCTAATTGCCACTTTTGCTTCTTCAGCGTATTTATGAGCTTGTTTAACAATATCTTTTCTTCTTTCTTCGGTTAGAACTGGGATAATTAAACGGACACAAACACCTTCGTTAATTGGGTTTAATCCTAAATCACTAGCATTAATAGCAGCGACAACATTTTTCACATCATTTTTATCATATGGTTTAATCAAAAGTTGTCTTGGTTCTGGAACAGAAATTGAAGAGATTTGATTAAGTGGAGTAGGAGAGCCGTAATAGTCCACTTCAATGCCATTAAGCATTGCTGGAGAGGCTCTACCGGTTCTTAAAGTTGATAAAGTAGCACGAAATGAATCAATACTTTTGTTCATCTTTTCTTGAGCTTCTAATGCATATGCATCCATAGTTTTTATTCTCCTTTTTTGCAGACAGTGCCTACATTAATTCCACGAGCAGCTTTGTGGAAATTATTTAAATCTTGCATGGAAAACACCAAGATTTGGATATTTGTATTCTCTATTAATTCTATCGCAGTTTGGTCCATAATTTGAACATTTAATTCTCTCATCTTTTGATAAGTGATTTCTGGATAGAAAGTAGCATCACTATAAACGGTTGGGTCTTTATCATAAACTCCCTTAACGCCGTTTTTTGCCATTAAAATGGCATCACATTTGGTTTCAATGGCTCTTAAAGTAGCAGCAGTATCAGTGGTAAAGAAAGGTTTACCTGTACCTCCCGCTAAGAAAGTAATCTTACCATTAGATAAGTCTTTTTTCACTTTCTCGACATCATAAGGAATAGTTACTCCTTCAATAGCAGGGATTGCGCTATAGACAACAGAATCCACCCCCATCTTTTTAAGGGCGCTACTCATCGCCACTGCATTAATTACTGTACCAAGCATTCCCATATAATCAGCAGGAACACGCTCAATACCAATTTTATCAGCGACTTTGCCTCTCCAAATATTACCCGCTCCAATCACTATCGCAACTTCCATACCTTCGTCGTGAAGCACTTTAATTCTTTCACATAAAGCATTTAAGGATTCGACATCGATAATGTTATCAGAGGATTTAATTCCAAGGGCTTCGCCACTAAGTTTTAGTAAGACTCTTTTATACATTTTGGGCCTCCTTTTGTAAAAAAAGAAACACGAAATCGTGCTTCTTTAAATAATTAAATTATTTAGCTTGTGACATGACTTCAGCAGCGAAATCATCTTTTCTCTTTTCGATACCTTCACCAACTTGGTAACGAACAAAGCCTAAAACTTTCGCTCCTTTTTCAGAAACTAATTGACCAACAGTCTTGCTATCATCCTTTAGGAATGGTTGCGCTTCTAAGGTCATTTCTGCGAAGTATTTATTAATTTTGCCTTCTAAGATTTTCTCTAAGACAGGGGCTGGCTTATTAGCGAGTTTTTCATCGTTTTTAGCAGCTTCTTTTTGAACAGACATTTCGTGTTCTTTAGCATCACTAGGAACATCCGCCATTGTTAAATATTGTGGATTATTAGCGGCAATATGCATTGCTAAGTCATGAGCTAATTCTTCATTACCACCACTGATTTTCACAGCAACAGCAATCTTACCACCCATATGGATATAAGTACCAATGGTTGTGCCTTCTTCTTTTGGTATGATAACGAATCTTCTTAAATCGAATTTCTCACCCATTTTAACAGTAGCGTCAGTGAATAAGTCTTGTGTTAATTCTTTAGCTTTTTCTACTGATTCTGGTTCGTTCTTTAAGATGACATCAGCAACGTTTTCCACTAATTCACGGAAAGCATCGCCTTTGGCGACGAAGTCAGTTTCACAGTTAACTTCTAAAACGACGACCTTGCCACAATGTCCGCAAACCTTAACGATTGCTAAACCTTCAGCGGCAATTCTGTCAGCCTTTTTAGCAGCTTTTGCTAAGCCTTTTTCTCTTAACCAATCTGTTGCTTTTTCAATGTCACAGTCATTAGCGAGTAATGCACCTTTACAGTCCATTAATCCAGCACCAGTGCGGTCTCTTAATACTTTGATTAAATCAATTAAACTTTCACCCATGATTATTTTTCCTCAGGTTTTGCTTCTTTTTTAGCAGCTGGTTTTTTAGCAGGAGCCTTTTTGGCTGGTGCTTTCTTTTCTTCAGATGGTTTTTCTTCTTTCTTTTCAGCAGCTAATTCAGCTTGTTCTTTGGCCACTGCAGCAGCTTTATCATGAGATGCTTGTCTTAAAGCTTGTTCTTTTTCATAAGCTTCTTGTCTAGCTGCTCTTTCAGCTCTAATTCTTGCTAATTTTTCAGCGTTTTCTTTATCGGTTTGTTTAATAACTTCTTTCATGGTAATGTCTTCGCCTTCATCTTTAATGTAAGCGACAACTGGGATACCACCTTTAGATTCCACAACGGCATCAGCGATAACCGCTAAAATTAAGCTAACACTTCTAATGGCATCATCATTAGCAGGAATGACATAGTCCACTAAATCTGGGTCGCTATTGGTATCAATAATACCAAACACTGGGACACCAAGTTTTCTAGCTTCTGCAACAGCGTTATGTTCAATATTTG
>DGHZ01000055.1 GCA_002392945.1 Caryophanales bacterium UBA3835
AGCACAATCGTTACCTTATACTGCAAAAAAAGATATTACCCAATATATGCGATTGTCACATTAGGTTTATGTTTTGCAGTTGCTGGAACGTTTAGTATTTTTGACGCTCTTATTTATGTATTTCCTTCATTGATAGTGGGTTTTGTATTTGGATATTGTTTTGAAAAAAAACTACCAGCCATTTTGATTATTGTTGGGGCAACAATTGTTCAATTTGGTTTAACTTACTTAACCTATTTTATATTATCAAAAGCAATAGCAAACTTTGATATCATGTATGGCATTATTAAATTATTTGGTATGTCTGACTTCCCATTTTTAGATGAATTTATCTTGATTTTTGTCTATATAATTTCTTTAATTCAAATTGTTTTATCTTATATCTTTATAAATTTCGAGATTAAAAAATTTGGAATAGATGTTAACCTAGATTGTCAACAAAGATATTTTTTGTATTCACTGACAATTATCTCAACTGGACTAAGTGTATTAGCCTATTTCTTCTTCCCAAATTGGTCTATTGTCTTTGCTTTGATTCCATTACCAGTTTATATTTATGAAACACTTCAATTGATACTTAAAAGGAAGGTTTCAAACTATATCTTGGTTGGATTAGCTCATTTAGCATTTATTTTCATTTTTGCCTTTTTATATAGATATGTGTCTTCACCAAATCAATTAATTTTAATTTCCACATTACTTGGATTAGTTACAATAATTGACTTTTTGGACAATTATTGTTTTATTCAAGAATCTAATAATCTAAAATAGATTCATGATTTCATTTATCAAAGGCATTTTAAAAGGTTTATTCTACGTCGTATTTTTCCCTTTCGGATTACTAGCGATTTGTTTATACGCAGTTTTTGGGGTATTTGTTTTTGTCTATCGCTTAATAAAACTAGCGATTTTATTCTTCACAGGTAGAAATCTTAAGAATGAGCTTCCTGAAGATGAAGAAGTTAAAAAGATCTTAGAGGGCACTAATGAAGAAGAGCAATCTCAAGAACCAGCTTTAAATCTTTATCCTAGCGATCAAGAAATGTATAACACAAATGAATATATTTCTCCTTCTTTTGAAGAAAGTAAAATAGAAGAAGAACCAACACCACTAGAGGAGGAAAATAAAGATGAATAACATCTTAATTTCATTATCTGATGGTGATAAAAGATTAATCTTTACTCTTCTTTTAATTTTTATTATTATTCTCGTTTTTATTGGTTTATTAGGATTCATCCTAATGAGAATAATGAAATTCCAATCTAAAAAGATGGATACATTGGTTCACGATGCAGTGGTCACTAAGGTAATTAAAGATAAAAAACACCTCATCAGGTATGGGCGTAATAAAAACTGGGCCTATTTCTTTAAACAAGCATATATCCCAATGATTATCATTGTGGTAGGCTTTATTGTACTTATTATCCATAACTCAGTGAACAATTATTGGGGCTATAACCCATTCTCTACATATGACGGCTTTGGAACATTGTTTTTTACTTGGAAATTATCTGGTGATTATATCGGAGGTTCCTTAATTAGATTTGCAAAACTTGTTTTAGATAACACTCCTCACTTCACCGCTATTGCATGGTGCGGCTATATTTTTGGACCATGTATTCTAGTGGGAGGCACATGGTATTTAGTAGCTGTTAGTTCCTTATTAGCAAGAACCGTGATGTTATATAAACGAGGCAAAACTCTATTTGAAAAAAGCCTCGAAGGTTATAACCAAAACGAAGCTTTAAATAACACTAATACAAATAATTAATTATTTGTTGTTTATCAACATTATCACTTGAATAAAAATATAAGCAATTAATAATACATTAAAAACAATAAGGAACCAGAAGGTGCGACTTCTCGCAACTTCTTTTCTTTTTTCTTTTTCCTCAGGCGAAACTTTATAAGTCTTCATATTAATACTTTATCGAACCGCTTGTACGTGGATATGGTTGCACATCTCTAATATTTTGCATACCAGTCACATACATTAATAGTCTATCAAAGCCAATTCCAAATCCAGAGTGGACACATCCACCATATTTACGAGTGTCTAGATACCACTCTAAGCCTTGAGTTAAACCTAATTTATCCATCTTGGCTTTTAATAATTCATAATTTTCTTCTCTTTGAGATCCACCAACAAGTTCTCCAACAGCAGGAACTAATAAATCACATGCTGCCACAGTCTTTTTATCAGGATTAAGTTTCATATAGAAGGCTTTAATTTCTTCAGGATAATCAATTAAGAATAATGGTCCGTTTACCACTTTTTCAGTTAGGTAACGTTCGTGTTCAGACTGTAAATCCATACCCCACTCAATATTACTGTTATCGAATTTCACGCCATTTTTGACGGCATTTTTAAGGATTTCTACCCCTTCTGTATATGTCATCTTCTTAAACTCAGAATTCACAACATGATTTAATCTATCCATCAAAGTTGGATCAATCATTGTGTTAAAGAATTTCATTTCTTCAGGGCAGGCTTGCATCACATAATTTATGCAGTATTTAATGCAGTCCTCAATAACAGACATGTTGCCGCTTAAATCACAAAACGCCATTTCTGGTTCAACCATCCAGAATTCAGAGGCGTGTCTAACTGTGTTAGAGTGTTCTGCTCTAAAAACAGGACCAAATGTATAGACATTTCTAAACGCCAAAGCAAATGGTTCAACGTGTAATTGACCAGTAACAGTTAAATTAACTTTTCTACCATAGAATTCAAATGGGTCTTTGGTATCATGAGTGGTAACGTCAAAGACATTTCCTGCTCCTTCTCCATCATTAGTAGTAATTTCTGGAGTATGAACATATAAGAAACCTCTTTCTTGGAAGAATTGATGGATAGCAAAACTTAATACGCTTCTCACTCTAAAAATAGCTTGGAAAGTATTTCCTCTTGGTCTGATATGAGCAATTTCTCTAAGAAATTCAAAGGAATGTCTCTTCTTTTGAAGAGGATAATCTTCATCACAATCTCCTAATAATTCTGTAGAAGCTAATTCGATTTCAAATGGTTGTTTATTTTCAGGAGTTAATTTCACCTTACCAACAACTTTAATTGCGCAGCCATTTCTAAATGAAGAGGCTAATTCATAGCAACTAGATTCTTTTAGATAGACTAATTGCACATTTTTAAAATATGTCCCATCATTAAATTCAATGAAACCAATTTGGCCATTCGCCCTATTGGTGCGAACCCAGCCCTCTAATTGAACTTCACTAGAAAGTAGTTCTTTTAATTCTTCTTGGTCTCCATTTATGACAATATCGAATAATTCAAAGTTTGTGATATTTTTGCTCATAATCATTTCCTCGTATTAAGTATTATATCTAATCTTGTGAAATCATTTAATAAAGATTTCAAAATTTATTCCATTCGTCGATTTTCCAGTTTGGATCAACTCCTAAATCTAAAGGAGCAAATACTTTCAAATCGTATAATCTGGTTGCGACTTTTGCAATCATCGCTGCATTATCAGTACAACACCACATAGGTGGTATTTTAATCTCAACATTAAGTTTATTCATTTCTTTAGTCATCTCTTCTCTTAGATATGAGTTCGCAGATACTCCACCCGCTAGGATGACTTGATTAACTTTATATTCTTTAACAGCCTTAATTGTTCTATCAATCACTAGTCCTACCGCGACATCTTGGAAGGATTTACACATATCAGCAACATTCACTTTTTCACCTTTTTGTTCTAGGTTATGAACCAAATTAATAACATTAGTTTTTAATCCAGAATAAGAAAGATTTAGCGTTTTTACTCCTTTTAAGGGAGTAGGTAAATCGTATGTATGTTTTCCTTCTTTAGCAAGTTTATCAATAGGAATTCCTCCAGGATAAGGAAGACCTAACACTCTAGCAACCTTGTCATAGCATTCCCCAATCGCATCATCAACGGTTTCAGCAATGATTTCAAATTCCATATGATCTTTCATCAATACTAATTCAGTATTTCCGCCAGAAACCACTACCGCTAACATTGGGAATTTAAATTCTGATACATATTCATTAGCGTAAATATGTCCCGCTAAATGATGAACCGGAATTAAAGGAATGTTATAAAGCATAGAAATCGTTTTAGCGGCTTGTAATCCAACATGAAGCGCACCAATTAAACCTGGTCCTCTAGTAACAGCAATAGCGTCTAATTCTTCAAAAGAGGTTTTTGCTTCTTCCATAGCTTCTTTAATAACAATAGATATATTTTCAGCGTGTAATCTAGAAGCAATTTCCGGCATTACTCCACCGTATTTACGATGTACATCTATTTGAGTGGAAACAATATTACTTAAAAGAACACCATTATCAATAACGGATGCTGCAGTTTCATCACAGCTACTTTCAATAGCAAGTATCTTAGCCATTAAACTCCACTCCTTTCATCATATATATTGCGTTTTCACCATTGGAATAATAATTTGGTTTAACTAAAAATTGATTAAATCCATGTTTTGTGTAGAAATTAATTCCTTTGGAATTAGATTCTCTAACTTCTAAAGTAATAGTTAAAGCTTTTTTTGCGTAACAATCTTTAATTACTTCCTCTAATAGTTTAGAACCAATAGAGTGTCTTTGATAATTTGGATGAACGGCAATTTGGCAAATTGTGGCGCTATCAAACGTCACCCAATAATCAACATAACCAACTACCTCGTTATTAATTGTAGCGACTAGTAAAGTCGCAAATTGATTATTATTGAGTTCTCTAATAATGTCTTCCTTTTTCCAAGGAGCAACAAAACAGAGATTTTCAATCTCCATCACTTTATCTAAGTCTATTTCCTTAAGTTCTCTAATATCTACTAAATACATAACTAATCCTTTAGATATACTGGTTTTAACGCTAAAGCGTTATCATAAGGTTTAATAAGCTTTAATAAACTCACCATTTGCAAACAAATGTTTGAATCTAAATTATTAAAACCTAAATAAGATACATTCCCACAAATCGAATAATCAGGATGCTCTTTAATATATTCAATAACTTCATCGTTTGTCTTAATAGTGTCGCTCACTAAAACTTTATCTTTTTGATATACACCAAAATAACTTCTATTACTTCTCGCGTTAATTAAGCAAATTGAAGGTTTGTCATTATCTTTAAGCACTCTTAAAGAAGAAACAGGATATATAGGGACATCTAAACACAAAGAGATAACTTTAGCGATAGTTAAAGAAATCCTTACCCCGGTATATGAACCAGGCCCGATAGAAGTCATTACCCCAGTAATATCTTTTCTAGATAAAGAATATTTCTTTAACAAAGCGTCAATTTCTGGAATCATATGTTCAGACTGAACTTGCCAAGCCTCATAGGAGGTATAACCTAAAAGTTCACCATTAGATTCCACTCCAACAGATAAAGATGTATTTGAACTATCAAGTAATAATGTCGCCATATTATTTAATTACCTCTAATAAGCTAGAGTCTTTCGAATAGACCTTGATATGTCTAGCATTTTCTCCAGTAATACTAATCTCAATATATAAGGTGTTTAGTGGTAATAAATTAGAAATAAATTGAGGCCATTCAATCATAGTGAGGCCAGTTTCATAACCAATATATTCATCTAAACCAATATCGGTATTTAAATCTGCAAGTCGATAAGCATCAATATGGATTAATGGTCTATCTCCTTTTAAATATAGTTTCATAATATTAAAAGTTGGAGATTGAACCACTTCATCGATATTCAATCCTTTAGCGACACTTCTTACTAATGTAGTCTTTCCCGCACCTAAATCACCTAATAACGCTACCACGGTGCCACTAGGTAGTTTAGAGGCTAGTTTAAGGCCAAATTCATGCATTTGTTCACAGTTAAAAACATCAAATTCCATATATTTAAAACTATTTATCCTTGTTTAATTGATTTAAGAACTTATCATAATAAGTTCTGATTCTTTCATCATTAAATGGAAATTCTCTTTTTTCCATCTTACTTACAACTAGCTTAACGGAGTATCTTAAAACCTTATCAAGTTCATCGGTATATTTATATGTTTCTTTGTGCCTTAAATACTCTTTTTCATCCAAGATTTTAATGTCTCCACTAGGAAATAATTTAGCATCTAAATCATAGTCGATATATTTAATCATTCTAGAATTAATTAAGGCAGGTGAAGCGATGTTACAGTAATAACAAATTCCATCTTCTTTGAGCATACAGATAACATTCCACCATTCTTTTTTAGAGAAGATAGTGACTGCTGGTTCTTTGGTAAACCAACGTCTTCCGTTATATTCCACGACTTTCGCTTTTTTAGTCGCGATTACTATAAAGTCATCGTTATTAGCCAATACTAAACCACGATCCCAACAGCGGTGTAAAGATCCATCGTGTTTATAACATTGAATAGCTAACCAATGACCAAATAATCCCATATTATTTCTCTAATAAGATATCTAAGATATCGTAAATATTTTTCTTTAATTGTTGATAAGAAGCAGCATTAAGTTTTTTGTCTAAAGGAATAGCCACGATTGAGTCATCATAAGATAAATAAACCGCAGTATGTCCTGCCCAAATAACAATATTGATATTAAGTAATGCGCCGGTGCAATCTAAAGATAATAAATTATTAACAACTTCTTTACCTAAATCCTTAGTGAAATTAGCTCCGTCTTTACCATATACTGCAAAATTATTTTGTTCTTTTAGTATCACCAAATCATCAAAATCTGTTGGTAAATCAACTTTTTCTTTCTTATGAATATTAATAATATAACGATCTTCAAAATGTAAGTCGTTAGCAAAAGAGAGATAACGACCTACAAAGAGTAATTGTTTTTGGTGTTTTCTTTCTCCTGCTTTATATAAGGCAACTTCACCCATTTGAACAGCATGTTCTTTATAGTTGAATTCAACAATATTTCTACTAGCGATATCCACTACATCTTTATAAACTCTATCAGGTAAAAATTCACTTACCGCATATCTCTTTTTAAAGAGTAAACGTGGTTCTCTAACTTCTTGTTTACTAACTAAATATTTGTTCGATGAAATAGCAAAGTTCCTTAAATAATCTTGAGACTTCCCTGGTAATTTATTTCTAGTAAAAATATAAAACGCTAACATGCCAACTAAAGTGACACCAATAATCACACCGCCAACAATCTTTCCCCAAGATTCCTTAACAGCTAAAAACAAAACAAATGATCCAGCCATAATTAATCCCACGATTGGAATTAATAAGTTAGAAATCTTTCTTTGCTTACTAAATGTCTTATAAAAATCATCTCTACTATTTTCTATTCCTTGAGAAAATGATTCTAGAGTCTCATTTTGTTCTAAATGAATGACATCTAAACTAGCTTCTAATTTTGCTTTTTCTTGTTCTTCTGTTAATGGTTCATCCACCACTACAACTTTTGCTTTTTCTTTTTTTGCCATTACGCTAACCTCATAATCGCTAATTATCATAACATAATATCTCACAAAGTGAGAATAATTATGCAAATACAATTGAGATATTTTTGTTGTTCAAATCAAATACAAGACTATAATTAATTCCGGGAGCTAGGTGAACCTGGCTGAGAGGATTCTGATTCGAATCGACCGTACCTGATCTAGGTAATGCTAGCGGAGGAAATGTTTTTATTACATATGTCTCCGTTTATTTGCGGAGTTTTTTATTGGAGATAGATTATGAGAAGTAGAAGTTTAACAAGAATAATTTGTGAAGTAGCAATATTTGCCGCGGTTGGATTTGTACTTGACGAAATTCAAGGAGCGTTTTCCGTTTCCTTCACCGGTGGAGGAAGTATTGGTATTGCCATGGTTGCAGTACTAATTGTGGCCTATAGAAGAGGATTATTCCCAGCTTTAGCAACTGGTTTAATTATGGGGGCGTTAGATATCGCTACTAAAGCTTATATTCTTCATCCTCTACAAGTATTTTTAGATTACATATTCCCTTATATGCTTGTAGGTGTAGCAGGATTATTCAAACCACTATTTGATAAATCAAATAATCATAAATATTTATGGTTAATTGTTGGTACAATTATTGGCGGAGTTTTAAAATTCTTCTCTCACTATTTCGCTGGCTTATTCTATTGGAACGTTCCAGATAAATTTGCCTGGAATCTATCATATATGTCACCGGCTTTATATAGCTTTGTTTATAACTTGGCCTATGTTGGTCCATGTGTAGTATTAAGCACATTGGTTTTAGTAATTTTATATAAAAGAGCACCTCAAGTATTAGAGGTTCATGAAGGAAGTGTAAAAGAAGAAGCTAAAAAACCTATAACCACAGAAAAATTTGTTAATTTTATGTTGGTGGGCACATTATTTACGGTTGGAACAATATTATTTGTTGTTTTCTTTGTAAGATATGTACTAACTCACACATATGACGAATATACTTGGATATATGGCTATGAAATCGATAGTTATTTTGATGGAGATTGTATGGTAAAGTGGTTATCAGGACTTGCTTTAATCGGAATTGGGGCGAATCATCTTGTAATGACTATTAAAAATAAGATTAAGTATGAGGTTCTTACCCTGGTTAGTAGTATTTCAGTTCTTGCTGTATGCGGTTACGCTGCCAGTAGAATCATAAAAATGTATTTTGATGTCTATATTGAAGGAAAAGATCCAAGTCGCATAAACAATGCTTACTGGATCTGGTTCGTTGCTTTATTAATTGTGGGTTTGAATATCTTATCCTTAGCAATCTACTTATATAAAAGAAAGAAAATGGAAACAGCAATTATTTCAGCCAATTAATAGGTTTTAACCCTTTTTTGACGAGAAATTCATTCGCCAAACGGAAATGATTGCAATTAAACCAACCACCATGATTAGCGCCAAGCGGACTTGGGTGAGTCGCTGTTAAAATCAGGTGGTTTTTATTTGTTAAATATTTAGCTAAACTCTTCGCATTTCCTCCCCAAAGCAGGAAAACTATTGGTTGATTAAGACTATTAAGAGTAGAAATGATATCTTGCATGAACAAATTGTATTCTTTGATGTTATGAGATAAAGGTAAAGCCTCTCTAACGGTCAAAATCGTATTTAAAAGTAGCACTCCTTGCTTGGCAAGATAGGTTAAGTCGCCACCTCTATTAACAAATTGAGTTTTATACTCATTTTCAATCTCTTTATAAATGTTAATTAATGAAGGAGGAACCTTGATATTGTCTGGAACAGAAAAAGATAATCCCATAGCCTGGCCTTCTTCGTGATATGGGTCTTGACCAAATATCACTACTTTCACTTCTTCTAATGGAGTAAGTTTAAAAGCATTAAACATCATTTCTCTAGGAGGATAGATTTTATGATTTTGATATTCCTCATCTAGAAATTTATTTAATTTAATCGCATAGTCTTTTGATCTAATCTGTTCAAATACATTATTCCAAGTCATGAAATGATTTTATCATTTTTAATAGCAAAGATAAACTTCGATAGATATAATGTCTATATGCGAGTACTGATTATATTTAATCATCCAGCCCCATATAAAGTTAATGCCTTTAACGAACTGGCAAAGTTTGTAGATTTAACTGTTCTTTTTGAAAGAACAAAAGCTAAAGATCGCCCAGATTCTTTCTATAGTTCTAATGATTATCAATTTAACTATATCTTTCTAAAAGACGGATATATCGGTAGGGAAGGTTCTATTTCTAATAACGTAAAGAAATATATTAAAAAGTTACACCATGAGTATGATGTCATTTTAATGAATGGATACTCACATTTAGCAGAATTAAAAGCCATTAAGTATATGGCGAAACATAATATTAAATTTGG
>DGHZ01000039.1 GCA_002392945.1 Caryophanales bacterium UBA3835
ATATGGAAGCTGGTAATAGATGTGGCGACTGGAACGTTCCAGAAACTATTAATAGAAAGATTGTTGATCATATCTCTGATATTAATCTTCCTTACACCAATCACGCTTATGCTAACTTAATGAAAGAAGGCATTGAACCTGAATATACATTTGTCACTGGTTCACCAATGCTAGAAGTTTTAAATGCTCAAAATCATAAAATTGAAGCAAGTAAAATCTTAGAGGAAATGGGATTAGAAAAAGGAAAATATATCGTTGTCTCTTCTCATAGAGAAGAAAATATTGATATAGAGAAGAATTTTAATCAACTAATGCCCTCGATTAATGAAATTGCAGAAAAATATCAAATGCCTGTTATCTTCTCCACTCATCCAAGAACTAAAAAAAGATTAGAAATAAATAAATTCAAGATGCATCCGCTTGTTAGAAACTTAAAACCATTAGGTTTCTTAGAATATGTGAAGCTACAAGAAAATGCCTTTATCGTCTTAAGCGATAGCGGAACCTTAACAGAAGAAAGCGCAATGAGACATTTCCCTGCAGTTCTAATAAGAACTTCTACTGAAAGACCAGAAGGAGTAGAAGCTGGTAGTATTGTTGTTTCCGGAATTGATCGTCAAGGAATAATGCTTGCGATTGATGCTGAATTAATGAGATATAAATTCGCTAAGACACCAGAAAATTATGATGTCACTGACGTCTCATCTAGAGTCATAAATCATATCAAAACAAAAATTGATGTTGTGAATAAAGAGATTTGGAAGAAGTAATTACTTCTTCTTTTCTTTTATATAGATTACTAATAAAGGTAAAGACATTGATATGGCGTACAATAACACCATTAAACCAATAATCATTAAAGTGTTAGGCATAACCGCAGGTACATCTTTAGTGATTGTCTTAAAGGCCATATAAACACCAAAGCCACCAACTATACCTATTAGAGATAAGAAAATAGTTAACAGATTAAATAAAGTTTTAAATCCGCCTTGTTTATAAGTATCTTTATAGATCATGAAATTGAGGAAAGATCCTGCTAAAGAGCAGATAAAGAAGAAGATACAAATCATTTTTCCAGCATATGCATCGAAAACACCGATAGCTAGTGTTACACCTAATAAGAAAGTAGCGATAAAGGCAAATAAGAAATGGAATTTTTCTTTTTTGAAAATATTAACTATTTGAGAAAATGTTTCTTTAAAGCTGAACTTCCCGTTATTGGTTTTGTCAGATTTATTAATTACTGGCTTTTCTTTTAAAGCCACCACACCTTCTTCTATATTGTTTTCCTGTTTTTCTTGGGTGACATATAAAGTGATGATATTACCAACGATTGTTTTAAAACAATCTTCGTAAATAATATATTTTCCACTAGGAACATAGATAACACATAACGGATTAAATGCTTCAGTTACAACATATAAAGATTTCATTTTTGTAAGAACATCGTAAAAAGAATTTATCTGGATTTCTTTTAGTTTTGATACTTCTGCTATAAATGTTTCTTTATCAAAAGAAGCAGATTTAAATAAGAAAATCATTACTCCAACATCAATGACGTTGACTTGAATTTGTACAATATCTTTAAAAGAAATTGTGTCCTCATTGACATAATAAAACTCTGAAAGATCATTTCTAGCGATAATTTCTTTAATTGGAGAAATATCTTTATTAACTAAAGAAAAGTGATCTTGGAACGAAATTATAGAGCCATCTTTTCGAATGAATTTCATAGTATGTATTGTATATTATAGGCTCAAATAAATAAATATACTTATTTAAAATGCCATATATCAGTATAATAGTTATAAGAGGTTTTTTTATGAAATTTTTAAAATGTAAAATCTGTGGCAAGATTGTCGCAGTCGTTAATGAACGCCAAGTTCCTACTATTTGCTGTGGTCAACCAATGGAAGAAATGGTACCAAATACTTCTGATGGTGTCGTTGAAAAACACGTTCCAGTTTACGAAGTTAAAGGCAATGTCGTCCATGTTAAAGTAGGAAGTGTTGAACATCCAATGTTAGAAAATCACTATATTGAATGGGTCGCTATTAAAACCAATTTTGGTAATCAAAGAAAAGTTTTAAAGCCAGGTGAGAAGCCAGAAGTGGAATTTGCTTTACTCCCAGGAGAGAAAGTAGTAGCGGTTTTAGAACACTGTAATTTACATGGTTTATTCTCCACAAAATAGTTGATTAAAATATAACTTATAACATAAGGCTCCATCTTTTAGATGGAGTTTTCTTTATATAGAGCAATAAAAAACCTCGAACTAATCGAGGATATTTTCATGTGGTAGCTGAGGACGGATTTGAACCGCCGACCTTGAAGGTATGAACTTCCTGCTCTAGCCAACTGAGCTACTCAGCCATATTGGTGGATCTAAAGAGACTCGAACTCTCGACCCCCTGAATGCAAATCAGGTGCTCTCCCAACTGAGCTATAGACCCATGTGAGTTTTTCAACTCGCAAGAAAGATTATACTTATTTTCTCTTATTGTGACAACAATTATTGTGAACTTACTCGGCAATTGAATTACCAAGCATTTGGGTTATGGGTTGATTAATTAAATCAACAAATTCATATCCTGTTAGGCAGTTCTTGCCTGATATCCCTACAGTTCCAGCTTTGCCATTCCAATTAATATAATCTTCATTTAAAAACTGGTCTGTTACAGGAATATATTCTCTTGTTGGATTAGATAATCCTTTTAATGGAATTTCAAATTTCTTTCCGCTTGATTGACGATATACTCTCATAATGTTAAAAGCTCCAACCGAATCCGCGTTAAAAATATAGTTATGACACTTCATTAAACCTCTTTTAACTCGGTACTTCTTATTTGAGCATTCTTCTGAAACGTTTTTGCTGTTTGGAAGGCATGAAGATGTATAAGCTTCACTTACTTTGATTAGTTCAATACCATTTAATTGAAGCTTATAAAAGAGCAAACTATAAATCTTATTGAAACATACGACTCGGATATTTTGGTTATAGCGGTGTTTCTCCTTGTTATTAACAAATTCTTTTTTAGCATTAAGTAATCCAGAAAGATCTCCAACAATAACTCTTGAAATATCGTTAGATAAACAATAATCAACAATCTTCTTAGTTGCGCGATGCAAAATAAGATTGATTCGTTTGTTTTTAGTTTCGTATAAATGCTTAATCCTTTTAGTGGTTTCTCCTTTCTTGTGATGTGGATAACATTTATCAAACTTAGACTGATAATAAGCAATCTTTTTAGAAAAATAGTAATTGGTGTTTAACAAAGATTGACCTGAGACAATAAAAGAACATCCCTTATTGTCATAGACTGTTAACAGGTTCTTTGTACCAATATCGATACTTATATAATGCTTATTATCTTTTTTAATGTTTGCCTGTGGTTTTTCATAGATTATATATATCTTGAATCTATTTTTATTCACGTATGAAAATTCAATTTGTTTTATATTGTCGAACTTCCTTTTTAATTTAATGTAATAATATGGCTCTTCTATTTGATATTTCTCTAATAAATGTTCTTTAAGATTTTTTGGTATAGAAAGCCGAATCATATTATCAATAATCTTAAATTGTCCATTTAAGTATTTGATATTCATATGATATCCATCTTTTTTATAATAAGGAGCTTGTGGTTCTCCATCTTTTTCTTTTAGAAGACCATTTTCTTTTTTCTTATTCCATTTATAGTGAAGCGTTAAATAACTCTTCCAAGATTCATTTAATCTAGCAAGAACGTCTTGTGAGGTTTGACTTGGAAGAGATTTATACCAGAAAGAATCTTTAAGTCTTTTCTTTTGACTATACCAATCAGGCATCTTCTCAAAGCCAAGAGTTTTATATTCCTTTCTTTCATAATTACCAACATTAAACAATTTACTAGCAGCGTAGCAAAGATGACCCAGAATTATGGATGTCTTTTCATCTACATTTAGTTCAAATTGGTAAGTTAGTAACATCTTTACTCCTTTTCTTGATTTTGAATATATTCTCTAATTGCTTCTTCTGATACTGATCCAATCGTTTCTACATAATATGAAGAGTTCCATAATTCTCCATTCCATAGCTCTTTAGATATTTCAGGAAATTCTTTTAATAATAATCTTCCAGATATTCCTTTCATCATCTTAGCGATATACGAGATTGATATTTTCGGTATAGCGGAAACAAATACATGGATGTGGTCTTGGGTTCCTACTTCAATTTCGGCGATTTCAAATCCTTTTTCTTGGGCAACATTAATCAATATTTCTTTTAATCTGGTCTCTATTTCTGAGGTCAAAACCTTTCTTCTATATTTAGTAGACCAAACAATGTGGTAGTTAATGTTAAAAACACATGTACGTCCATGCCTCAATTCACCCATATCTTTATCCTCTACATATAGTATATCAAAAAAGTGGCTATTTTGCCACTTAATATTTATATTATTTCCATTAATATTTATCTACTTATAGTGTTGATTATATGATTAACGGTTCACTTTCATCTCGGCAGTTGAACAACCGAGGATTCCCGTTCATAATCCTAATTATTATTAGAGGTATGTTTTTTCTAGTGAATTGTATATAATAATTATGCCGTTGCGATGGTTAACTATGAACCAGGTCAGGACAGGAATGTAGCAGCCTTAAGTAACTTAGCCATGTGTGACGGTTTTTATAAGATGAAAAATTTAAAAGAAAAATATATGTCATTGGCGTTACAAGAAGCCAAAAAAGCTGCCCTCATTGATGAGGTTCCGATTGGCTGCGTGATTGTTAAAGATAACAAAGTTATTTCTCGTGGATTTAATAAAAGAGAAGTTAAAAATGATGTTACTAGTCACGCAGAAATTGAGGCTATTAGAAAAGCTAGTAAAAAGCTTAATGATTGGCAGCTAGTTGACTGCGATTTATATGTGACAATTGAACCTTGTATTATGTGTACTGGGGCCATCATTCAATCTCGAATTAGAAATGTTTATTATGGAAGCGAAGATCCTAAAGGTGGGGGATTAGTCAGTTCACTAAACCTTAGTGAAATAAAAAATCTAAACCACTACCCTAATATTGAAGGAGGCATCCTTAAGGATGAATGCTCAAATATTGTTAAACAATACTTCGCAAATAAGAGAAAAAATAAAACACTTGGTTAATTCCAAGTTTTTTATTGTATAATGTATGCTATGTTTTCAAAGAAAAAAGTAAATGTTGAAGTAGAAAGAGTATCTACGGATGTATCAGTTGGTTTAAACGAAGAACAAGTCGAAGCTAGAAAATTAGCAGGCTTGGTAAATAAAACCAAAATGATTGCGGGTAAAACATATTGGGAAATTATTCGCACTGATGTTTTATCATTCTTTAACATCATGCTTTTTGTAATTGCAGGATTTATTATCTTTGCTAACGCTATGGATCCATCTGGAAAAACCCATTGGTATTCAGGTTTATTCTTTGTATTAGTTTTATTAACTAATATCGTTATTGGCTTATATCAAGATTTAAAAGCTAAACACTTGATGAGCAAACTTAAAGTTATTACCACCAGTAGTTGTAAAGTGGTGAGAAACGGTGAGACTATTGAGATTCAACCAAGTGAGATTGTTATTGATGATATCTTACTGATTTCTGCTGGAGAACAAATTCCATCCGATTGTGTTTTATTAGAAGGTAACGTCTTTGTTAACGAATCAATGTTAACCGGAGAAAGTCTTAATGTTGGTAAGTCAGTTGGCGACACTTTATATAGCGGTAGCTATTTAACTAGTGGTAGTTGTTACGCTAGAGTAGTAAAAGTTGGTAAAGAAAACTATATTGAATCTTTAACTGAAAAGGCTAAGGCCTTTAAAAGAAATCCATCACAAATTTTAAGATCTTTAAAAATCTTATTTAGATATCTTGGTATCATCATTATCATTTTTGCAGTTATTATCTTTGCAACTTACGGTGCGTTAGGTTTATTTAATTCTGTTGAAAGTTTCGCAGGAATGATTAGACCAATCGCTGGTCAATTCGTTGGCATGATTCCAGCTGGATTATTTTTATTAACATCTTTAGCTCTAGCTAGCGGTGTTCTTTCTTTGTTTAGAAAGCGAGCGAATGTTCAAGATTTCTATTCAATTGAAATGCTTGCTAGAAGTGATGTCATATGTGTGGATAAAACCGGCACTATTACTGATGGGAATTTAAATGTTTCTAAAGTTGTTAATTTATCAGTGTTGAGTGATGAAGAAATCGCCCAAATTATTAACTCTATTGAAGTCGCTACTGGAGATACTAACGCTACCGCTAAAGCCTTATTACAACGCTTTGGAAAAGCAAAACATTTTGAATGTGATAAGGTATTGCCTTTTATGAGTGATAATAAATATTCTGGTGTATCCACAAAATTAGGTACCACCTATTTATTAGGTGCTATTGAATTTTTAAATGTTAAAAATAAAGAAGCTTTAATTAAACAAAGTGAAGAATATACCTCTAAAGGCTTCCGTTTATTAATTCTTTCAAAAGGAAGATCTCCAATCGATGGAGATAAATATACCGATGAAGTAGAAGCCTTAGCCTTTATTGTGCTACAGGACCATGTTAAAGAAGATGCTTTAGCAACATTTAAATGGTTCCAAGATAATAATGTCCAAGTTAAGGTTATCTCTGGGGATAATGCTTTAACTGTTAGTGAAATCGCTAGAGTGGCTGGCATTAATGGAGCGGAGAAATATGTTTCTTTAGAAGGCATGCCTATTGAAGAAGTGAAGATGATCGCTAACGACTATGTCGTTTTTGGTAGAGTTACTCCAGAACAAAAAGAAGCTTTAGTTGTTGCTTTAAGAGAAGCTAAACATACTGTAGCGATGGTAGGAGATGGCGTTAATGATATGCTCGCTCTTAAAAGAGCGGATTGCTCTATCGCAATGAATTCTGGTTCTTTAGGAGCAAGAAACGTCTCTCACGTTGTTTTATTAGATGATAATTTCTCTACTATGCCATCTGTTGTTGGAGAGGGAAGAAGAGTCATTAATAACTTACAAAGAACTGGTTCTTTATTCGTTACTAAGACTTTGTTTGTAGGCGCTCTTAGTATTTTCTTCTTAATTGCTTCTTTAATTAATAAAGAAATCATTTATCCATTCTCCACAAGCAATATGATTCTTTGGGAAGTCTTTGGTATTGGATTAGTTTCCTTCTTTATTGCTTTAGAACCAGATAGTAAACCAATTAGACCTGGTTTCTTAAGAAACATCATGAGAAATGCAATACCTTATGCTGCTCTACTTTTAGTAGCGGTATTAGCAAGCTATATGCTTTTAGTGTTAAATGAACATGGGGTATATACTGGAGTTAGAGAATATGGTGTATCTATATTAGATACTGCAGCAGGAAGATATGGAGCTACGACAATCGCCATACTTTCCGTATCTATCTTATCAATGTTTGTTTTATATCTTACTTGTCAGCCATTAAACCTTTATAGAGGGATTGTTGTTGGTAGCTTTGCCGCTGTACAAATTGGTATTATCCTTGCCTTTAATTTTGCAGGTGGAGAAACCAATGTTTTAAATATTAATTTTGCTCGTTTGACCGGAGAGAACTGGGCTGCAATTATTGTGATAGTTGCAGTACTAGGTTTACTAGGGGTTACTATAAATAGTATTCATACATCATTACAGGCTATTAAAAAGAAGGAAAATAAAAATGAAAATTAATCCAGAAGTATTAAGGGCTTTAAAAGAAAATAGGCCAGTAGTTGCTCTTGAGAGCACTATTATTTCCCACGGCATGCCTTATCCTAAAAATGTTGAAACAGCTTTAAAAGTTGAAGAGACTATTAGAAGTCATGGAGCGGTACCTGCCACTATTGGAATTATCGATGGAGAACCAATTGTTGGCATGACTCCAGAAGAAATTGAACAATTTGGTAAAAGAAAAGGTGTATTAAAAGTTTCTAGAAGAGACTTACCTGTTGTATACGCTAAAAAGTTATGGGGTGCTACTACAGTAGCAACCACCATGATTATTGCTGCTCAAGCAGGTATTGAAGTATTTGTCACTGGCGGTATTGGTGGTGTCCATAGAGGGGCTACAGAAACCATGGATATTTCTGCTGATTTACAAGAGCTTGCTAAGACTAATGTCACTGTCGTTTGTGCAGGTGCAAAAGCTATCTTAAATCTCCCACTTACACTTGAATATTTAGAAACCATGGGTGTTCCGGTTTTAGGATATAAAACCGAGGAACTTCCTGCTTTTTATAATTCCCATTCAGGATTAAAGGTTGATTATAAAGTAGAATCGGCTTATGAGATGGCCAAAATTATTAAATCAAAACGTGAAAATGGTTTAGTAGGTGGTATTTTACTTACCAACCCTATTCCAGAACAATATGAAATGCCTAAAGAAGTTATAGATAAGGCTATTGATACAGCTTTAAAAGAAATGAATAAACAAGGTATTAAGGGAAAAGAGTGTACCCCATTCCTACTTAAGACTATTACCGACTTAACTGGTGGAGACTCTTTAGAGAGCAACATAAAATTAGTGTTAAATAATGCGGCGGTTGGTAGTGAAGTCGCAAAAGAATACTGTAAGATTAAATAGAATATGAAAACTGGACATGCTTTAGCAATTACTCTAAAAGACATGATGGCTCATCAACCTCTTGAAACCATCTCCGTTTTAGAATTGTCTAGAAAGTGTGGCATCAGTAGAAAAACATTTTATTATCACTATCACGATACTTATGATTTACTTACCCAGGTATTTTTAGAAGAAAGAATTCCGGGAGTGAATAATGCGACCACTTTCCAAGAACTGATTGTCTTTGTTTTTGAATACTATAAAGATAACCAAGCTTTTGTTGATGCAACTCTTCAAAGTGCAGGCAGTGATTTATTCTCAGAGTTTGTTTATAACGTGTTTTATACATCTGCTTTAAAATTCATCAAAAAGATCGATGAAGAGAATATCCTCCATCCTAATACTAAAAAATCAATTGCGAGATTTTATGCTTATGGATATGGTAATTCCACAGTCTATTATTTGACTAACTATAAGAACAAAACACTCATTGGTTTGATGAACTCTTTTAACTTCATTGATAAGGAAAATTTCAAGAAAAATGTGCAAAAAGCCATTAATTTGGAGAAAAAATAATGAAAAACTTTGATTTTGTATCTCCAACTAAAATATATTTTGGACCAGGTAAAGAGAATGATGTTGGCGCGATTTTAAAAGAACATGGGGCTAACAAAGTTTTAATTGTGATTGGTAAAAATTCAGTCATTAGAAGCGGCCTATTAGAAAGAGTGGTTGTCTCTTTAAGTAAGGC
>DGHZ01000058.1:0-1237 GCA_002392945.1 Caryophanales bacterium UBA3835
AATTAAAAGATGCCTTCCACGAGAATGGGGAAGAGTATTTTAAAAAACTTACTGAAAGAGCGCAAACAGATGTTGAAGGAAATAAGGAAGCCTGCAAAAAGTATTACGCTGAAACTGCTAAGATTTCGACATTAAACAAAGATTTAGGAAAGAAAAAAGGACTTAAGGGATTTTATATCTTCTTAATGGTGATGTGCGTAATAGCTGCTATTGTTAGCGTAGTTTTAAAATTCGTCATTGCCAACTTCCCACTTGCCGTAGCTATTGCTGTTCCAATTGTGATGGTTGGCGCTTTTGTTGGTTTAATCTTTGCGGTTAAAGCAGTTAAAAAGGTTATTAATAACCTTAATGAAGTAATTGCTAAACATCAAAAAGCTGCTGATGGATATAAGAGTCAAGCAGAACAAACAATGGCTTCATTAAATGCTTTATTTGAATCTAATATGGCTGTCCCTCTTATGAGTAAGACCACACCAGTTGTGGATCTTGATAAAGAATTTGATCCAGAGAAATATTCATATTTACATGAAAAATATGGTTATGAAACTAGTGCGAGTATAGACGAGTCCGTATTGTTTGTTCAATCCGGTAACATCTTAGGTAATCCATTTATTATCGAAAAAACCTATAACCAAAGCATGCATGATCATACTTATACTGGTACTTTAACTATTACTTGGACTGAAAGAGTTAGTGATGGTAAAGGTGGATCTCGAACAGTAGTGAGAACCCAAGTATTAACTGCTCATGTCACTGCTCCTGAACCAGGTTACTATGTAAGAACTACTTTAATCTACGGTAATGGTGCTGCTCCTAATCTTTCATTCTCTAGGTCTCCTACAGGTCATGGAAATGATGATGATAAGAAATTAGAAAAATACGTGAGAGACTTTGATAAAGACCTCGATAAGAAAGTAGCTAAAGACCTTAAAAAAGGTAACGCTGGCTTCACTAGATTACATAATGAACAGTTTGAAGCATTATTTGATGCTTTAGATAGAGATAACGAAACTGAATTCCGTTTATTATTCACACCTCTTGCTCAAAAGAATATGGTTAATTTAATTAGAGACCAAGAGCATGTTGGATATGGTGATGACTTCAGTTTTAGAAAAAGAAAAGAGCTGAACTATATCGGTTCTGGACACTTACAAGGTAGTAAATATCTCGACTTTGGTCCAGAAAACTTAAGGCACTTTGATTATGAAGTATGTCATAAGAACTTCATTAATTATTG
>DGHZ01000058.1:1348-23775 GCA_002392945.1 Caryophanales bacterium UBA3835
ATAAGACAAGAGAATATATCTATGACGGTAAATTTGGTCACAACGTGACCACAGCAGAGGCAGAAGCTGCTGCTAATAACCATGATTGGAAGTTATTTAAACACCCTGCTACTAGAAGTTTGGGCATAATCTTAAAGAGTAAATTCAATAAGAAAAACGATACAGTGGATGAATGCACAATTACCGCTCACTCATTCCAAGGAATTGACCGCGTCACTTATGTTTCGGTTTATGGAGGAGATGGCAGATATCATCAAGTTCCAGTTCACTGGATTGAATATAGTCGTATTCAAAAAGACACCCCATTTGCTATTGGAAGAGCTAAAGAAAGTGAATATCCAGAATTTAGTGCATCTTATAGTGGAGGTAGCTATAAAGAATTATTATCTCGATATCAGATTTCGGATACTGTATTATATAAGAAAGGATTATTTTCTTTCGTTAAGAAAGATTAATAATAAAACATTATAGGAGGAAATTATAATGGCTAATGAATTAGATGAAATGACTGGCCCAGTTAATAAAGAAGGCCGCGACATTAATGTCATCGAAAAACAATTAAAAGTGGAAATGACCACAGGACTTAAGGTTCTTAACGTCATGGTGTGGGTTCCTGGCTTTGTTCTTCTATTTATTCCACCTCTTGTGTGGTTATATAAGAAAGCCAAAGCAAAAGAACACTTCCAAAAGTTACAACAAAAGATTCAACACGATGCTTCTCAAATTGATAACTTCTTAGAACAAAGAGTGATGATTCTTCAAAACGTTGCCCGTTTATTAGACAAGGCGATTGATTTAGATAAATCAACATTCACTGAAATTGCCAAATTAAGAAGTTCTGGCAACTTAAACGGCACTGCTGAAGGTATTGAAAGCGTTAATAAGGCAATTAATGTCTCTTTAGAAGCTTATCCAGATTTAAGAGCTCATGGTGAAATCGCTGACGCTATGCAACAAAACTCTTATTTACAAAGAGAAATTACTGCTGCTAGAGAAGTCTATAATGACTCTGTTGCTCAATGGAATAGAGATATTCAAACTTGGGGTGCTAAAAAATATATTGCTGCTAGAGACGGCTATACCACCAGAATTCCATTTACAACATCAAGCGAAATTAAACAAGCCGCTCGTGGCGTATTCTTCTAATGATGAAAAAATATAAATGTAAAGTCTGTGGTCAAATTGTCGAAGTTGAAGAGGGTGACAGCTGTCCAATTTGTGGTGCTTCATTTGATCACTTAGAACCACTTGAAGAAAAAGAAGAAGACAAATAATAAAACTGGAGCAAATTATTTGCTCCTTTTTTATATTTATATATAATATAACTATGAGCGTTCCATTTGCCGAACAATTTAGACCAGAGAAAATAGAAGAAATGGTGGGTCAACCTCACTTATTTTCAAAGAACTCTATTTTTTATAAAACGATTAGCAAGAATCATATCCCTAATATGATATTTTACGGCCCTCCAGGAGTGGGAAAAACTACGGTCGCTAATATTATTGCTAAGAATACGGAAATGCTTCTTTGTAAGCTTAATGGCACAACTGCATCTTTAGACGATGTAAAAAAAGTTATTGATGATTCTAAAAGTGTGTTTGCCTCTAAAGGGGTCCTTTTATATTTAGATGAGATTCAATATTTTAATAAGAAGCAACAACAATCCTTATTAGAATATGTTGAAAAAGGATTAATTACTTTAATTGCCTCTACAACAGAAAATCCATATTTTTATATCTATCCAGCTTTACTTTCTAGATGCACGGTTTTTGAATTTAAATTAATCTCTAAAGATGAAATTAAAAAAAGTTTAGAAAGAATCGTTAATCTTAAAAAGATTAAAATAGAAGACGAGGCCCTAGATAGATTAGCTTTAGCCTCTAATGGGGATGTTAGAAAAGCAATTAATAATTTAGAAGTTATTTATCTCGCAATTGGAAATAAAACCATCAAATTAAAAGATGTCGATGAAATAGTGGATAAAGCTCACATTGTTTATGATAAAAGTGAAGATAAACATTTTGACCATTTAAGCGCTTTGATGAAATCTCTTAGAGGAAGCGATCCTGATGCGGCCATTTTCTATTTAGCTAAAATGCTAGAGGCTGGAGATTTACAAGCTGTTTGTCGAAGGATTTTATGTTCTGTAAATGAAGATGTAGGACTTGCTTATCCTGGCTTAATTCCAATAGTGAAATCATGTGTTGATATTGCCCTACAAATTGGTATGCCTGAAGCATATTTACCTTTAAGTAACGCTGTTATTTTAATTGCGACTGCTCCAAAAAGTAATTCAACTTGTATGGCCTATATGAAAGCTGTATCTGATATACAAATGGGTAAAGGGAGTACAGTTCCTAGAGCCTTACAAAACACACATTTCGATGGAGAAGATCAACTTAATAAAGGACAAAATTATAAATATCCTCATGACTATAAAAATCACTATGTCAAACAACAATATCTTCCAGATGATGTAAAAGACGCCCATTATTATCTTTATGGAAATAATAAGTTTGAACAAGCTCTGAAAGAATACTGGGATAAAATCAAGAAATAATATGGATAGTTTAAAAAGCTTATTAGACAACAAACAATATGATTTAGTAATTAAATTAACCGAGACTAGTACATCTAGTAACGATTTGTTTTATCGTATCTCCGCCTTTATCTTTTTAGGTAAGTACGAAGATGCTTTATATGTGATCCAAGATCATCAAGAAGTTTTAGAGTCTAATCTAGTGGCTTTAATTAACGCACATATCAACTTGTTGTGCATTCTTGGCAGATTTGAACAAGCCTATACAGTTTTAGATTACTATGCTAACCTACCATATCAATCTCAAGTAGTAGAAGAAATCTTAAGAAAAATGCCTAAGGTTATTGAGACTGAAGAAAAAAAACAAAATACATTTAAATTTTATTCTGATGAAGAGTTAGAAGAAATGCTTAAATCTGAAAAGTTTGAAGATGTTTTATTAGCTTTAGATATCATTAAAAACCGCGACGTATTAGCCTTCTTGCCGTTTTTAAAAGAATTACTTGTTTCTTCAAATAAAGAAGTTATCAAAAGCTATATCTTAATGATGCTTGTAAAAAAAGAAATCGACCGTGAATTAACAATTTCTAAATTTGGACAATTAAAAAACGTTAATCCAAAGAAACTGAATCCTCCATTTCAGGGAGAAGTCTTTGATAAAGTTGTTAAAGGGTTTGATCGCGAATATAAAGATTCAACATTAAGTCAAATTGCCACTCAACTATTTTCTCAATATTCAATCTATATTTATCCTAATGAATATAAATATTCGGTTAATGAATATCTCGCTGTATTCTATTTATTAGCGAAAGATTATGCTTCTAGCGGAAATGAAGATTTATCACTTTTAAGTTTTGCTAACGAATTAGATTTAGAAAAAATCAAACAAATTAAAGCTGAAATCGAGAAGATGCTAGAAGAGTTCTAATTTATTAATAAATTAGTAGATAAAGAATCCCTAATTAGGGATTTTTTAATATGTGTTTCAATTGCCTTAAATTATTAATTAATTTATAATTTATCACGCATGTAAATTTAAAGGAGAAATTCTCATGGAAAGAAAAGTAACAAAAGTTAAACCATGTCACGTTGAAGTTCACGTTGTCGTGGATGAAAAAAGTTGGAAAGACGCTCAAGAAGCATCTACCAAAAAATTATGTAAAGAAGTCCAAGTTGATGGCTTTAGAAAAGGCAATGTCCCAGAAGCAATTGCTAAAAGACACATCAACCAAGGCAAGATGCTTGATGAAGCCATTAATTCTTTATTACCAAGTATTTATAAAGAAATCATGGAAGAAGAAAAGATTGAGCCATTTGCTCAACCTCAAGTTGATGTTACCAAGATTAGCGACACTAATTTAGAAGTTAAATTCGTTATCGTTACCGCTCCAGAAGTGGAATTAGGCGAATATAAAGGCTTAAAGATTGGCAAAAAAGAAGTCAAAGTTAGCGCTAAAGAAGTCGATGAAGAAATCGAAAAATTATTAAAAGATAATGCTACCTTAGTATTAAAAGAAGGAGCAGCAGAATTAGGAGATACATTAGTCTTTGATTTTGCTGGATCAGTTGACGGCAAAGCCTTTGATGGAGGCACTGCTCAAAACTATTCTTTAGAATTAGGCAGTCACCAATTCATTCCTGGATTTGAAGAACAATTAGTGGGTGTCAAAGCAGGCGAACACAAAGATGTTAATGTCACCTTCCCAGAACAATACACCCCAGAATTAGCTGGTAAAGCTGCCGTCTTTGCGTGTGATGTTCACGAAGTGAAAGCAAAGAAATTACCAGAATTAAGTGATGAATTCGTTAAAGAACTCAATAGAGGCGTTGAAACCGTTGAAGCTTTAAAAGAATCCGTTAAAAAGGATATCACCGCTAGAAAAGAACAAGATTCAAAAAGAGAATTCTTAGAAAAACTCTACGAAAAAATCGCTAGTGGTTCCAAAGTCGAAATCCCAGAAGAAATGATCAAAGAACAAGCTGCGAATATGAAAAAAGATATGGAACAAAGAATGGCCCAATCTGGCTTAACTTTAGAACAATATCTCCAATTCACTGGACAAAAGCTAGAAGATTTCGAAGCTCAACTTAATAAAGATGCTAAAAAAGACATTACTAACTATTTCATATTAGAAGAAGTTGGTAAGAAAGAAAAATTAGAATTAACTGATGCTGATGTGGAATTTGAATATGCCAAATTAGCAGAACAATACAGCATGAAACTTGAAGATGTGAAGAAAGCATTAGAAAAACAAAATGCTCAATTCCGTCACAACTTAAAAATGACAAGAATTGAAGAATTCTTAATCAAAGAAAACGCTTAATTTAAATTTTATTTAAAAGGAGGACTTACATATGGCAAATAGCCCATCCTCATTAACTCTCCCTTTATTAATTACAAAGGGAATGATTCTTTATCCAAAAAATCAAAAATTAATTGATGCAGGTAGAGATTTTTCCATTAACTCGATTAGAGTTAGTAGAGATAAAGCTGATTCATTAATCTTAATCTCTTCTCAAAGAGAAGTTGATATTGAAAACCCAACTAGTGAAGATGTATTTCCTATTGGTGTTTTAGCTCGTATCATCTCTGTTTCAGAAAGAGAAAAACGCTTAAGAGCAAGAGTAGAAGTTATTGACCGTGTCTCATTAAGTAATATTGAATTAGATCACGACGATAATTGTTATATTGCTAAAGCAACAATGCTTGAAGCGATTCAAATTGATGAAAAAAGTAGCGAAACTATTGTTAACTCTATCAATCATGAATTAGAGAAATATCCTAGTGTAATCTCTAAGCTTCCAAAGAACATCATTACTCTTTGTAGTGATAAATATTCTGCCTTAGAAGTATGTTATGCTTTAGCAGGATTCTTTGACGGACCAATCGAGATTAAGCAAAAGATGTTAGAAACAAACGACATAGTCGTTTTAGCAGAAAATATCTTAGCCTTTATCTCTGGAGAAAACACCAAAGAACAGATTGAAAGAAATATTTCTGACACAGTTAGAGAATCTACAGAAAAATCTCAAAAAGAATATTTCTTAAGAGAAAAACTCAAGGCTATTAAAAAAGAATTAGGAGAAGATACTTCTAGTAGCAATTCTCCAGATAAGATTTTAGAAAAGCTTGATAAATATCCTTATCCAGAAAACATTAAGGCTAAAGTTAAATCAGAAATCAAAAAATACGAAATGATGCCTCAAGGATCTTTAGAAGCTGCACTAATTTTGTCATATTTAGACATTTTAATGTCTATCCCATGGTGGCAAAAAACTGAAGACGATGAAGATTTAAAGCATGTTGAAGATATTTTAAATGAAGATCATTATGGCTTAGAGAATCCAAAAAAGAGAATTATTGAATACCTTGCTGTTAAGAAATTAACAGGAAATTTAAAGAGTCCTATTTTATGTTTCTTCGGCCCACCAGGAACAGGCAAAACTTCTTTGGGCAAAAGTATTGCGCGTGCTTTAGGTAGAAAATTTGTTAAATGTTCCTTAGGCGGAATATCTGATGAAGCAGAAATTAGAGGACATAGAAGAACCTATGTTGGTTCTATGCCAGGAAGAATCATTCAAGGCATGAGAAAAGCAGGAGTGTCTAACCCAGTATTTTTACTCGACGAAGTCGATAAACTTGCATCTAGCTATAAAGGAGACCCTGCTAGCGCTTTATTAGAAGTTTTAGATCCAGAACAAAACTTTATGTTTAATGATAATTATGTGGAAGAACCATATGATTTAAGTGATGTTTTATTCATTTGCACCGCAAACTATTTAGAAAACATCCCTGGGCCTCTTAGAGATCGACTTGAATTAATTCAACTTTCTAGTTATACCGAAATTGAGAAAAAACATATTGCTTTTGAACATTTAATCAAAAAGCAAGTCACTCTTAATGGTTTAAAACCAGAAAATGTTACTTTCACTGACGATGCAATTAGTTATATCTTACATTACTACACCCGTGAAGCTGGTGTTCGTGATTTAGAAAGAAAGATTGCTTCTTGCTTAAGAAAAGTGGCAGTTCAAATTGTTAAAGATCCAAGTATTACTCATATTGATATTGACGAAAAGAAGGTTAGAGAATACTTAGGTGTTGAAGTCTTTGACTACTCTAAAAAAGAAAAAGAAAAACAAGTTGGCGTGATTACCGGACTTGCTTATACGGAATATGGGGGAGATATTCTTCCAATTGAAGTCACTTATTTTAAAGGTAAGGGCGGACTAGTCTTAACCGGTAAACTTGGTGATGTGATGAAGGAAAGCGCGACTATTGCTCTTGACTATGTCAAGGCTAATGCCGAAAAGTACCATATCGATCCTCAATTATTTATCGATAATGACATTCATATTCATGTACCAGAAGGAGCCGTTCCTAAAGATGGACCAAGCGCTGGAGTAGCTATGACTTTAGCGATTATTTCCGCTTTAAGTAAATCTCCAGTTTCTCCAGATATTGCTTTAACTGGCGAAGTCACTTTAAGAGGTAATGCTTTACCTATTGGTGGGTTAAGAGAAAAATCTCTGGCTGCTTTAAGAAGTGGAATTAAAACTATTATCGTACCTAAAGAAAATAAAAAGGATGTTGATGAACTTCCAATCGAAGTTAAAGAGTCACTCAAGATTTTATATATGAAAGATGTTGATGACGCTCATAAAGTAGTGTTTAAGGAATAAGATGATTAATTTCTCAAATACCAGCTTTGTAAAAAGCGCACCAAATTTAGCTAATGCACCTCAAGGAGGATTCCCAGAGGTGCTTTTAGTCGGTCGCTCCAATGTTGGTAAATCATCTTTAATCAATGCTTTATGTAATAAAAAGGCTTTAGCCTATACATCTTCTAAACCAGGACATACCCGTTTACTTAATTACTATAACGTCGATGATAAACTCTACTTAGTGGACGCTCCTGGATATGGATTTGCTAAAGGCGGATTTGATTTAGATAAGTTATTTGGAGAAATGATGGAAGATTATTTCTCTAAAGCTGGCAGAATTAAACGAGTCTTAGTGTTATTAGATTCTCGAAGAGAATTAAACGAAGATGATGTTGAAATTATCAACTTCCTAGTTGAGAAAGATATCAAATACACATTAGTGTTTACTAAAGTTGATAAAATCAATCAATCTGAGAAATATCATTTAATGAAATCACTTAAAGAGATGGGAGTAGATGAAAAAGAAATCATCTTTACTTCAATCTTAAAGCCAAGAACTTTAGAACCTGTAAGAAGTGTTATAAGTAAATAAATATAGATTATATATCAATTATTAATATATAATATGAGCGTTCGATGAATTAGAGGAGTAATTAAGATCTCTTCTTATAGAGAGCTGGGGATGGTGGAAGCCTAGTAGAAGAACTTAACGAAGGTCGCTAAGGAGAACTGATTCTAATAATTTAGAAAATGAAGTGCCGATAACAAGTTTATCGGAACTAAGGTGGTACCACGTGAAATGCGTCCTTAGAATAAGGACGTTTTATTTTTAGGAGGCGTTTATGTTAGAAAAAAGATATTCCCCAAAAGATGTAGAAAAAGGTAAATATGAAACCTGGAAAGAAAAAGGCTATTTTACCGCTGGAGATAAATCTAAAAATCCATTCTCTATGGTTATTCCTCCTCCAAATGTGACTGGTAAATTACATTTAGGTCATGCTTGGAATACCACTATACAAGACATCATTGCTCGATATAAAAAGATGCAAGGATATGACGTTTTATGGCTCCCAGGAATGGATCACGCTGGTATTGCTACTCAAGCAAAAGTTATGGCCAAACTCGTCTCTATGGGAATTGATGTTACTAAGATTTCTAGAGAAGAATTCTTAAAATATGCCTGGGCGTGGAAAAATGAATACGCCGAAAACATTCATAACCAATGGGCAAAGATGGGGTTGATGCTCGACTACAGTCGAGAAAGATTCACTTTAGATGAAGGCCTTAATCTTGCAGTTAGAAAAGTTTTCGTTGATTTATATAATAAAGGACTAATTTATCAAGGAGAAAGAATTATCTCCTGGGATCCAGTTCAGCAAACTGCTTTAAGTAATATTGAAGTTATTCACCAAGATGATGAAGGTTATATGTATTATTTCAAATATCATGTGGTTGGTAGTGACGACTATTTAGAAGTTGCTACCACTAGACCAGAAACAATGTTTGGTGATACTTGTGTTTGTGTTAATCCAAACGATGAAAGGTATTTAAAATATCATCATAGTAAAGTCATTAATCCAGCAAATGGAGAAATTATTCCAATTATCCCTGACGAATATGTGGATATCGCCTTTGGAACCGGAGCGATGAAATGTACTCCTGCTCATGACCCAAACGACTTTAATATTGGAAAGAAATATGGCTTAGATATGCCAACCATCTTTAACAAAGATGCTTCTATGAATGAAAAATGCGGAAAATATGTCGGTATGGACCGTTTTGCATGTCGAGAAGCGCTCTTAAAAGATATTGATAGTCGTGGAGATTTTATTAAAAAAGAAAAGATTATTCATGCGGTTGGACATTCTCAAAGAAATAACTGTGTTGTCGAACCAATGCTATCTAAACAGTGGTTTGTCAAAATGAAGCCACTTGCGGAAGAAGCAATTAAAAATCAACAAGGCAAAGATCGTGTAAATTTCATCCCTCAGAGATTTGAAAATACATTCTTACAGTGGATGAATAATATCGAAGATTGGTGTATTTCTCGTCAACTCTGGTGGGGTCATAGAATTCCAGCCTATTACCATAAGGTAACTGGTGAAGTTGTAGTTAGCGAAAATCCACCTAAGGATATGGAAAATTATGTTCAAGATAGTGATGTCTTAGATACATGGTTTTCTAGTGGGTTATGGCCATTTTCAACTTTAGGTTGGCCAGAAAAGACTGAAGACTTAGAAAGATATTTCCCAACGAGCTGTTTAGTAACCGCTTATGACATCATTTTTTTCTGGGTTAGTAGAATGATCTTCCAAAGTTTAAATATTACTGATAGAAAGCCTTTTAGCGATGTTGTCATACATGGCTTAGTTAGAGATGAGCTCGGTAGAAAAATGTCAAAGAGTTTAGGTAACGGAGTAGATCCAATTGATGTGATCGATAAATACGGAGTGGACGCCTTAAGATATTTCTTAACCACAAACTCTACACCAGGCCAAGATATGAGATATATTGAAGAAAAAGTTGCTTCTGGTGCGAACTATTTAAATAAAATTTGGAACTCCGCTAGATATGTTTTAAGTGTAGTGCCAGAAGAATTTAAAGAAGTCAAATTATCGAATGATAATTTATCTATTTTAGATAAATGGCTTTTAACTAGATTAAATGTCACCATTAAAAATGTGACCGCTAACATGGAAAAATATGATTTTAATGCTGCTAGTAGTCATTTATATAACTTTGTTTACGATGATTTCTGTTCTCAATATTTAGAAATGAGCAAAGTGAAATTATATGGAGATGATGCTTCTAAAAATGTGACAGTTACCGTCTTATTAAAAGCACTTAGAACCATTATTTTATTGATTTATCCATATACTCCATTTATCGCTGAAGAATTATATTTAAATCTTCCTACTCACTTAGAAAGCGTGATGCTTGAATCTTATCCAAAAGTAGAAAAAGAATTCATCTATAAAGATGGGTTAGAAGAAATTGAATTATTATTCGAGATGATTAGAGATGTGAGAAACTATAAAATCACTAATCAATTAGCGCCTAATGCTAAACTTGGCTTAACTATTTCTTTAAAGATTAAAGTAAGCGAAGACTTTAAGACTTTATTAAATAGATTCACATTCTCAGAATTTGAAATTAAAGACGATTTAAATTCATTAAGTGGTGAATTATTCACCTATAATTACGGATCATTACTTATTAGTTCTGGAGTATCTAAAGAAGAAGCTAAGGAAAAATTAGAAAAAGAAATCGCTTTTGAAAAGAGCGAAATCAAGCGTTCAGAAGAAATGCTAAATAATCTAAATTTCTTAGCTAAAGCTCCTAAAGAGAAAGTGGAAATGGAGAAAAGTAAGCTTAAGCTCCATCAAGATAATCTCAAAGACTTAGAAGAAAAACTGAAAAAACTATAATTGATTAGACCTGCTATGCAGGTCTTTTATTTCGCTAATAAACTTTTTAAATTTTTTTTCGCAAGGTTGGCGTTTTTTCCACTCTGTTATATATGAGAGGGGTAATTAATATCCTCAGCTAAAAACAATTTCGTAACAAGTCCTTCGTTACCCCTCTCAGGAGGTTTATTTATGAAATATGAATTATTAACCGATTCCGAGATGGAACAACAAGTTAGCGGCGAAGCTTTAACTTTAACCGCAGTGATGGCAGTCTTAGCCACTGCAATAATTGCCGTTATCGTTTACAAATTGTTTTTATCTGATAAAGGTAATGCTTCTGTTCCTGGTGGATGGAAGTTTAGTTGGAATTAATGGCGAAATTAAAAACATTACCTAAACTAGATCGGCCAAGAGAAAAAGCACTTCGATACGGTATATCTTCTTTAAGCGATTCGGAACTATTAGCGCTTCTTTTAAATAGTGGTTATAAAGGGAACAATATCTTAGAAATTTCCACTTCTTTATTAACTAAATATGGGGGAATAGTAGGTTTACTTAATATCCCCATTATGGAATTAAAAAAGAACAAAGGAATTAAGGATGTTGGTGCTTTAAAAATTGCCTTAATCGGGGAATTTTATAAGCGTATAGTAGTAAAATTTAATATCATAGATAATGAGATAATTGATGATGAATATTTATATAATAAATATAAGTCGATGTTTTATCTCGCCACACAAGAGCATTTAATGCTAGTCATTTTAAATAATAGAAAAAGAATAATTTATGAAACAAACATATATAAAGGGCAGAGCGATTCCATCCAAATTGATTTTAAAGATATCTACAAAGAATTGGCGAAATATGATGGTAAAAATTTTTATCTCATCCACAATCATCCAAATGGAGATTGTTCACCAAGCGAAGAAGATATCCAAACAACATTAGAGTTACTTAGTCAATGCCGTAGAATGAAAGTTAAGATGTTGGATCACCTTATTATTGGAGATGGAAGCTATTATTCATTTAAAAAAATGAAAAAAATAACGATTTATAGTTGAACTAGGTTTATAACTTATGTTATATTTACTAACGTTGTCGCCTCACTAGCTACAACCGCATAGAAAAGGTTTATAAAACCTTAGGGTTACCTTCATAGCGAGTCCTTAGTGAAATTTAATAAAAGGAGGGACATTATGTACGCAATTATCGAAACTGGTGGAAAACAAGTTCGTGTAGAAGTCGGCGCTAGAATCTTTGTTGAGAAATTAGATGCTGAAGTCGGTTCAACTGTCACTTTAGACAAGGTTCTCCTCGTTTGTGACAAAAAAGCAAAAGTCGGAACCCCATATGTCGAAGGTGCTAAAGTTGTCGCCAAAGTTGAGAAACAAGGTAAATCCAAAAAAATCCGTGTTTTCACCTATAAGAATAAGGCTAACGAAAGACGTACTTTAGGTCATCGTCAACCTTACACATGCTTAGTCATTGAATCAATCAATGCTTAATTGTAACTATGATTAAAATAGTTATAAAACGAGACGAATCTTCTCAAAAAATAACTTCTATTGAGGTTAAAGGACATTCTGGAAAGGATGTTAAAGGAAAAGATCTAGTGTGCGCTGCTATAAGTGCAATTATGACTGGAGGAATGAATGCTCTATCCGATAAGGAATATGACTTCTTACTCGAAAGTGGTCATGCATATATCAAGCACTTAGATATTCCAAGTGATTATGACACAGTTGTTCTTAGAACAATTGAAACACAATTCAAAACCGTAGAAGAAAGCGAAAAAGATTTCGTCCGAGTCGAAAATTTATAAGAAAGGATGAATCACATTATGATGTTTAAATTAGATTTACAACTCTTTGCTTCTAAAAAGGGTGTTGGTTCCACTAAAAACGGCCGTGATTCCGCTGGTCGTAGGTTAGGTGCTAAAGTCGCTGATGGACAATGGTGCCATGCCGGTAGCATTATCTACCGTCAAAGAGGCACAAGAATTTATCCAGGCGAAAACACCAAAATTGGTAAGGATGATACAATCTTCGCTTTAGTGAGCGGGGTTGTTAAATACGAACGCTTAGGTAAAGATCGCAAGCAAGTCAAAGTTGTTGCAGACAAATAAGCAAAATTAAAATGCATATTAGACCACATTAAATTGTGGTCTTTTATTATTTTTTATAGTAACATATTTATATATGTTTATCGATCGAGCTGTTATTGAAGTTAGAAGTGGTAAGGGTGGCGATGGAGCCATCGCTTTTAGACGCGAGAAATATGTGCCTAAAGGAGGACCTGCTGGAGGAAATGGAGGAAGAGGCGCTTCCATCATTTTAAAAGCTAATAGCAAGATCAATACTTTATTCAATTTCCGTCATTCTAAATGCTTTATCGGAGAAGATGGTGAAAAAGGTGGTATTAAAAATCAATACGGCAAAAATAGTGAGGATGTCATTATTGAAGTCCCTGTTGGCACAATGGTCTTTGAAGAAAAAGAGCACAAGTTCCTTGGTGATTTGTCTACTGACGGCTTAACTTTAAAAGTCGCTAAAGGTGGTAGAGGTGGAAGAGGTAATACTTGTTTTAAAAGTTCCACCAACAGAGTTCCTCGAATTGCTGAAAACGGCGAACCTGGAGAATCTAAACGATTAATTTTAGAATTAAAATTACTCGCTGATGTTGGTCTAGTAGGATTCCCAAGTGTCGGTAAATCCACTTTATTATCTGTTGTTAGTAGTGCTAAACCAGAAATCGCTGATTATCCATTTACCACAATTATCCCTAATTTAGGAGTGGTTAGAGTTAAAGACGGACGCAGTTTTGTTTTAGCAGACCTTCCTGGAATTATTGAAGGTGCCCATCAAGGCAAAGGACTTGGTTTACAATTCTTAAGACATATTGAAAGATGTAGAATCATCGTTCATGTCATAGACATGTCTGAATCTGGTAGAGACCCAGTTAGTGATTATAAAATCATTCAAAAAGAGTTAAAAGAATACGGCTTTGGATTAGATAAAAGACCTGTAATTGTTGTAGCCTCTAAAATGGATGAAGAAGGGGCAATAGATCGACTTAAAGATTTTGAAAAGAAAACTAAAGTTAAATGTTTACCTCTTTCCGCTTTAACTGAAGAAGGGGTGGAAGAGTTACTTTATCGCTGCGCTGATTTACTCGATAAAACACCAGCCTTCCCATTATTCGATAAAGATGAAGAGGAACTTGAAAATAAAGTCTATACTCTCCCAGAAGAAGAAAAAGAATTTGAAATCAAGCATCCTACAAATAACACATGGGTTATTACTGGAGATAAAATTATTAAATTTTATAAAATGACTAATATCTCTACTGATGACGGAATGATGAAGTTATTAACTAGATTAAGAAAACTTAAAATTGACGATAAATTAGAAGAATTAGGAGCAAAAGATGGCGATCTCGTCTATTTAGACGATTTTACATTTGAATACTTTAGATAATTATGAAACTAGAAGAATATTTAAAGGTAATTGAGAAATTTGTGGCTGATTATCTTAAAGATAGTCATATGAAACATTATGTATTAGGCCTATCTGGCGGAGTTGATTCTTCTTTATGTGCCGCTATTTTAAAGAGTGCAGTTGGTAAAGAAAGCTTTACTTGTATTAATATGCCAATAGATTCTAATCCTGCTGATCAACTTGACGCTGCTCAACTCGCTAAAGATTTAGATTTGAATTATTTAGTCATTGATGGTAGCGAATCATTTCATAAAACCGTTGAAGAATTTAAAAAACAGGGTATTGAACTAGATAGATCCACATTATCTAACTTAAAAGTTAGAATTAGAATGACTATTTTATATGCCTATGCGCAAAAGATGTCTGGCTTAGTTGTGGGAACTGACAACATGGATGAAAGATATACTGGTTACTTCACTAAATATGGTGATGGGGCAGCTGATATTTTACCAATTGTTCATCTCACCAAAGGTGAAGTTGTCAAAGCATGTAAACTATACGGCATTAGAGATTATTTAGCAGAACGCATTCCAACCGCTGGATTATTTGAAGGACAAACTGACGAAACAGAAATGGGTGTGAAATACGCTGATTTAGACAAATATTTATTAAATGGGAAAATCGATGAAAAAAGTGCTGCCAGAATTGAGCACTTACATCGAATTAGTGAACATAAGAGATTACCTATACCGACTCCAAAGGAGTTTATTAGAGACTAATGAAAAAGGTAGATTTGGTCTTTTTAAGTGGAGTAATTGCATCAGTTATTGCTTTAGCAATAATGTTACTATTTATACTTATCAATTAAGGAGGTAAAACCATGATTTATTTCTTAAGAGGTGAAATCCATCAAGTGGATGCTGAAAGCGTTGTTATCGATGTTAATGATGTTGGTTATCAAGTTTTAGTGTCTCATGCTAATAATTATGAAGTTGGACAAAAAGTGCTTTTATATACTTATAACGTTGTTAGAGAAGATGAAAATTATCTCATTGGTTTTTCAGATATTGAAGAAAGAAATGTTTTTCTCTCCTTGATTAAAGTTAAAGGATTAGGACCAAAAACAGTAATTGGGGCATTAAGCGCAACCACACCACAAGATGTTATCAACGCGATTAGTTCCAATAACGTGGCTTTTTTAAAGAAGCTACCAGGATTAGGGGCCAAAGCTGCTGGACAAATCATTTTAGATTTAAAAGGTGAACTCACTGGTTCTAAAGGTAACCCAAAGCAATATGAAGAAGTGTATGATGCTTTAAAAACTTTAGGTTTTAAAGGCGCTGCTATCGACCGCGTTTTAGCAAGCATCAATGAGCCAAACGCTTCTACTGAAGATATATTAAGAATTGCTTTAAGCAGGTTAAGAAAATAATATGAGTAGATTATTAGATGCTAAACCTAATCAAGAAGAATCAATGGATACTTCTTTAAGACCTATTACTTTAAAAGAGTATGTTGGCCAATCAGACCTCAAGGAAAACCTTAAGGTTTTTATCGGTGCAGCATTGCATAGAAATGAACCTCTTGATCATGTCTTATTATATGGGCCACCGGGCTTAGGTAAAACAACATTAGCGCATGTTATTGCCCATGAAATGGGTTCAAATATCAAAGTAGTAACCGGTACAACAATAGAAAAAACTGGTGATCTAGCCGCAATATTATCAGAATTAGAACCTGGCGATGTTTTATTTATTGATGAAATTCATCGTCTTCCTAGAGTAGTTGAGGAATCTTTATATTCGGCAATGGAAGATTTTAGATTCGACATCATCATCAATAAAGACACAGCTAGTAAATCTTTAAGCATTAATCTACCTCCTTTTACTTTAATTGGAGCGACTACTAGAGCTGGAGATTTATCCGCTCCTTTAAGAGCGAGATTTGGAATAGTGGAAAAGCTTAATTTCTACTCTGTTGATGAAATCAAAGATATCGTTAAGCGCACTGCACGTGTGTTAAATACGGAAATCGATAAAGAGGCGGAATTAGAGATCGCTAAAAGAAGTCGTGGCACGCCAAGAATTGCTAATCGTTTATTTAAACGCGTTAGAGATTTTGCTAATTATCAACATAAAGATGTGATATCACACTATGACGCGATTAATGCTTTAAATGCATTAAAGGTTGACTCAATCGGCTTAGATGATGTGGATATTCGATATTTAAATACTTTAATTGAAAGATTTCATGGTGGACCCGTAGGATTAGAAACGCTTGCTAACGCTATTGGAGAAGAAATCATGAATTTAGAAGACGTCTACGAACCATATTTACTACAGATTGGTTTTATTGATCGCACCCCTAGAGGTAGGGTGGCTAGCGATAAAGCATATAAACACCTTAAAATTACTCATCAAGAATCACTTTTGTGATTACGTATATAGCGCGTACGCAATAAATAATTGAATAATGTGAGTAAATGATGTATTTTATTCACTAGGCGCGTTTGCGCAAGACTGTTGAAATTAACTGGAGGTATCTAGATATGAGAAGATTATGGGCATACATTATTGTAGTCTTCGCTGCTGTTGTTGCAGTTATTGCCTCTTTCCCTGGAGTTGCTAAAGGATTAACAAAAGATGGCGAATTTGAAACTCGCCGTGTATTCACTTTCCAACTTACTGAAAGAGATAATGAACTCGACCCAGATGTTACACCAAAAGAACTTACTGATAGCAGCGCTAAAGATGTTGCTGATATCATGAAGTCAAGATTAGAAACATATAATGTTTCTTCATATGATTTAAAAACTGTCGGTAATGATATGATTACTGTTTCTTTTGCCGCAGAAAATGATAGTAAATATCAACAAATCATTACCTATTTAGGTTTTAGTGGTTCATTTGCTTTAGTTAATAAAAACAACAATTTAGTCGAAGGAAAAGATTTCCTTAACGGTGCAGCCTACACCAAATCATATGCAGTTAACGAATACCCAACAGTCATTATTCCAGTTAAAACAGAAGCAACCTCTTATACCGAATTAATTGAAGGATGTGTTTCTAAACCAGAAGAAGAAACCGAAGGTGAAGGCGATGATGCTACCACTAAAGAAATCGGTAGAATCTACGTTTTATATAACTGGCAAAAAGGTGAAACCTACGATATTTTAACCGAAACCAATCAATTAAGCGCTAAAACATTATTAACAATCGACTTCGAATTAGACGAAGAGAAAACTGGTTTATATTACGATAGTAACAAGAACTCATTCTCTCAAGTTTGTGGCTTCCGTGATACTAACGGAAACGGCTATGCTGATCCAAATGAAGTTCGTGAAGCTTATGCTCAAGCAGATTATTTTGTAAATTTATTCTCTGCTTCTGCTTATGATTACGAAGTAAAATGCATTAAAGGACTCACTGAAGGTACTAAAGAATATTTGACGGCCAAGATTGAACAAGTCGTTAATCCTGATACAGGAAGACTTGTTTGGAACCGTACTTTAACAGCGGTTGTTGCTTTAACAATTATCGTTTCCTTGTTACTTGTATTCTTCTATAAAGCTGGTGCTGCTAGTGTTATAGCTACAACTCTTGTCTCTACTTTTATTACATTATTAATAATGGTGAGAACTGGTCTAGCATATAACTCCTTAGGAGTTGTGGGACTTGTGGTCGTTGCTTTATTATCAATTGTTAGTGGCATTATTTATTTAAATAAGCTCAAAGAAGATTCTTATAAAGGTCACACCTTAAAGAAAGCTAATACTGAAGCAAGCAAGAAAAGTTTATTACCAATTATCGATATCCACGTCGTGGGATTAATTATCGGTATCATGCTTTATGCCTTTGGTGGTACTCCTCTTAGAACCATCTCTGCTGTATTAGCAATTGGTAGCATTATCTCTGGTTTATTCAGTGTGTTTGGCTTAAAAGGCTTAATGTGGTTAATCACTAACGCTACAGTAATGAACGGCCGCTATGATTTACTTGGCATTAATAAAGAAAATGTCCCAGATCATATGGCAGAAGAAAAACAAACATATTATGGACCATATGCTGATAAAGAATTCTCTAAGAATAAAAAACCAGTTGGATTTACTGCTATTGGATTGTTTGTCCTTGCTTTAGCGGGTGTTATTACTTTTGCAAGTCTTAGAGGTGGAAACTTATTTAAACAACCTCAACCTCAATCTTTAGGCAATGAAATCTACGTTCAAAATAGAATTTTAGTCACTAATGATGAGACTTCTCCATTAACCGATGCTTCTTTAGATACCATCTTAGATGACATCTTAATTGCTAAGAAGAGTAACGTTGAAATCGATGAGGCCAAAGAAGAAACTTATGTCACATTAAAAGAATGTGTTAGTGATAAGATTTTATTTACAACTTCGGAAACACTCGTTGAAGAGACTTTAACTCATAATTATGTGAATACATATTTCCGTTTGACTTTGTCAAAACAATTATCTGGAAGTGAAGTAGCTCGTGTTAGAGGCGAATCCTCAACCACATTAAATGAAGTCTTAAGCGAATACTTCAATATAACTTCAACATTTACTTCCTCTATTGCTAATAAGATGGAATTAAAAGCAATTAATACAGTGGTTAATCCTGCTTCTCCAAAATGGGACAAAGTTATTTTAGGAACTTATATTGCAGTATTAATTATCACAGTCTATTTAATGCTTAGATATCGTTTAAGTCGTGGTTTATCCTCACTTATCTTCCCAGTTGTTAGTAGCTTAATTACCATTGGTATTATGCTTTTACTCAACTTATTCTTAAATATGTCTGCCTCAGTTATTATTGCCGCTCCAATTGTCTGCTTATTTACCTATTTATATCTCATTCAATTCTATAATCGTGAAAGAGAATTATTACTCGAAGATAAAGTCAAGGACAATTCCAAAGAACATCGCGCTGAAGTTGCTAAACGTGCTTTAGGCATGGCATATGCCCCAATCTTAGTAACTGCAGTTATTGGAATTTATTGTTTAATTAATTTCTTTGGTTTTGCTCCATCAGTGATGTCTATTGCTTATGCGGCAATGTTTATCGGTGCTCTTATTGCTTTAGGCTTATCACAAGTTCTTGTGGTGCCGGTTTGTAATTGGTTATTCAACTTATTCTCTAAAGTGAAAATTAACACCAAACCAAGAGAAAGCAAAAAGAACAAAAATAAACCAGTTAAGAAATCCGCTGAGCCTGAAGAAGCCATCTTTATTGGTATTAACGATTAATTTAAATTGCTACACTTATGTGTAGCTTTTTTAACTTATATGAATAAATCCTTATTAGAACGACTTTTAGACTATTACCAGATTAGTTATGAGGATTATCTTAAAATCACTAAGAATACCTCGTTACTATCTTTTAGCGATGGTCATCAATTTAACGATATTGATAAAGCTGTTAATTTAGTTAAGGAAGTAATCGCTAATAAAGGAAAAATCGTGATTTATGGCGATTATGATGCGGATGGAATTATGGGAACATCAATCTTGGTGAAGATGTTTCAATATCTTGATGTTGTTGTCGATTATTATATTCCTAATCGTTATATAGACGGGTATGGACTTAATATGATTCACGCTCAAGAATATATCGATGCTAAATATGATTTAGTGATTACTGTAGATAACGGAATTACCGCTTTTGATCCTATTGATTTACTCCGTAAAAACGGAATTAAGGTTTTGATATTAGATCATCATCAAACTCAAGATACAGTCCCTAACGCTGATGCGATATGTCATCCTATATATTCTAAATTCGGGGAAGTGAGTTCTAGTGGAGCTTTTACCGCTTTTATGTTCTCAATCTCTTTATTAGGTCGAGTTGATAAATATTTATCGATATTGGCTTCTATCTCTTTAATCAGCGATATGATGCCTTTATTAGAATATAACCGCAATTTATTAAGAAGCGTTTTTGATGTTTATCGTCACGGTGAATTTTTAGCAATTGATTTATTAGGAGATAAAGAAGAATTTAACGAACAATTGATCGGAATGAAAATTGCTCCAAGAATCAATGCGATTGGTCGATTATGTGAAGATACTTCTATTAATGAAATTGTGAAATATTTTGTTACTGATGACAAAGATTTCATTTTGTCCTACTTTTCTCATATTTTAGAGATGAATGACGCTAGAAAAAGTCTATCAAAAGAAGAAATTGATGAAAGCAAAATATCTCCTGAAGATAAAGCGATAGTGTTATTAGGAGATTATAAAGAAGGAATTATTGGTCTTGTTGCTAATTCCGTTATGAATAAATATCATTTACCAACAGTGATTTTCACAAAAACTTTAGATGGAAGTCTTAAAGGAAGCGCTAGAGCCCCTGAAGGATTTGGTATTGTAGAAGCCTTTAATGAATTAAGTGATATTTTATTAACTAGCGGTGGTCACGCTATGGCGGGAGGCTGTTCCATTTTAGAAAAAGATTATCCAGAATTTGTACGTAGATTTAAAGAAATCGCTAAAAGGAAACCTTTTACAAAGGTTGAACATAAAACTATTGATATTGGAATGAGTGAACTGATCTTAGAAAACTACGAATTAATTCATTCCTTTTCCCCATTTGGAGAATCTTGGCCAGCTCCTTTATTTAAGTTATCTCATATTAAAGTGAGCTCATTAACTTATTCTAGAGATCATAATCACATTATTACCAGTTTAGGAAATAGATTAAAAATTGTTTATTTCTATTATCCAAAAGATGATTTAGAGTCCTCTAGTTTTGTGGATTTTATAGGTCAAATTAATAAAAAAGAATATAAAGGTTTTGTATATTTAGAATTCTCTGTTAAAGAGATGAGTCCTAGCAAATAGTATTTTAAACTACATATTTACTACTTTATTTAATAAAAAGTATAGAAACGAATCGACTTAAACGATTCTATTTTTTTATTAAGTAATTTTTATTACTTTATTAAAGCAATAAATAAGACTAAAATAATTTACATGAATAAAGTTAGCACAATCAAAATCAATGGTGGATATCCTCTACATACCTTTGAGCAATTAGAGGAAAAATACAAAGAATACATCACAGAAACTAGTGACCTTGAGCAAATTAAGGATGCTTATTTATTTGTTTGTGAAAAACACAAAAATCAATTCCGAAAAAGTGGTGAACCATATTATCATCACCTTTTAGAAGTGGCCTATATCTTAGCCTCTTTAAGAACTGGACCAGCAACTATTATTTCTGGCTTATTACACGACGTAGTTGAAGACACTGACGTGACAATCGATGAAATTGAAAAACGTTGGGGCGAAGAAGTCGCGAAAATTGTTGATGCTTTAACTAAAATCCAAAGATTAAAACTTTCTAAAATTGAAAGCGAAGATTTTGAGGCAGAAGATCACCGTAAAATCTTTATCGGCATGGCTAAAGACATTCGTGTCATCATTATTAAGCTTGCTGATAGATTGCATAATATGCGTACATTAGACTCTTTGAGTCCAGAAAGACAAATTGCTCTTTCTAAAGAAACAAGCCAAGTTTTCGTTCCTATTGCCCACCGCTTGGGCTTAGATAATATTAAATGTGAACTAGCTGATCTTTGCTTAAAATACTTAGAGCCAGAAAGATATAAAGAAATTGTCTCCTTACTTTCCCAAAAAGAGAAAAAATTAAGGAGATCTCTAGATGTTTTCCAAAAGAAGCTTGCGGATATTATTTTTGAACACAATATTCCATTTGAAATATTCTCGAGAGTGAAATCTATTTCTTCAATTTATGACAAAATATATAAAAAGGGTCATCAATTTGATGAAATTTACGATATCCTCGCTTTAAGAATCATTTGTGAAACAGAAATTCAATGTTATGAAATTCTTGGTTTAATACACCAAACCTATAAACCAGTGCCAGGCAGATTTAAAGACTATATCGCTATGCCTAAACCAAATATGTATCAATCGTTACATACCACAGTAATTTCTGGTGATGGCAATTTCTATGAAGTTCAAATCAGAACTAAAGAAATGGATGAAGTTGCTGAAAGTGGCGTTGCTGCTCACTGGGCGTATAAAGAAAATTCCGGATATAATCCAAAAGAAGAACAAAAAGAAATTGAAAATAAACTTCACTGGTTTAGAGACTTTGTCTCTATTAGTAGCGAGGAACACGGTGATGCTAGCGAATATGTGGATACACTAACGCATGATATTTTTGATGCAAACGTCTATGTATTTACGCCTAATGGCAAAGTTATTGAATTGGCGCAAGGATCAACACCTGTTGATTTTGCCTATCGTATCCATACCAAAGTTGGTGATAGCTGTGTTGGAGCGATTGTTAACGAAGTTATGGTTCCACTTAATACCATCTTAAAAACTGGTGATAAAGTGGA
>DGHZ01000058.1:23867-38880 GCA_002392945.1 Caryophanales bacterium UBA3835
TTGTTAAAACAGGATTAGCTAGAAGCCAAATTAAAAAATTCTTAGCGAAGAAAAATGCAGAGTTATTAAAAGAAGAGAAGATTGCCAAAGGCAAACAATCTGCAATTGATGCTTTTAAAGATCGTGGAGTGGAAGAAGCCGAAATGATGGAAATGCTTTCTAGTGAAAAAGTTCTCAAAGAATTTGAAGTAGAAAGTGTTGATGACTTATTTATCGGAATTTCCAATAGAAAGCCAGTACCAAGCGCTATTATTAATTTCTTAGATATTAAAAAACCAGTCACATTACCAACCGGTAAAGCTAGAAATAGAACTGGAGAATCAATTCCAGTATATTGCCGTGGAGCGGATAATATCGCAATATCCTTAGCAAACTGCTGTACTCCAATTCCAGGAGATAATATTGTTGGCTATGTTACCAGAGGTAAAGGTATTGCGGTGCATAGATCAAATTGTCCAAATATCGCTAACGAGACTCAAAGGCTTATTGATGTTTACTGGAAAGATGATATTGAATACGCAACCTATCCAGTTGATGTATCAATCGAAGCTAATGATAGAGCAAACTTGTTAGTCGATATTATGAACACGATGAGTAGCGCAAAGGTTGTTATTAGTAGCATTAATGCACAAATTCAAAGACATAACACTTCATTAGTAACTGTAACCATGACAATCTATGTAAGTGATGCAAAAAGATTAAACGATATATTTAATATTATATTAAATATTAGAGGCGTCTATGACGTCAAACGAATAATTCATTAAGGAGGACGAAAAATGGAAGAAATCAAAAATGTCAAAGGCACTCATGATGTATTTGGTGATGAGAATAATGCCTATGAAAAAGTTGAAAGCTTAATGAAATCAATCGCTGAGATATATGCCTATAGAGGTGTTAGACCTCCGGTTCTAGAATACAATTCAGTATTTGTTAGAGGGGTAGGAGAATCTAGCGATGTTGTTAGAAAAGAAATGTATACATTTGCCGATAAAGGTGGACGTGATTTAACTCTTCGTCCAGAATTTACCGCAGGTATTATGCGTTTAGCAATTCAAAATAAGCTTTACGCTACTAATGAACTTCCATTAAAACTTTATTATCTAGGACCAGTGTTTAGATATGAAAGACCACAATTAGGTAGATATCGTCAATTCAACCAATTTGGTGTTGAATCTATTGGTCATAATTCTCCAATGAATGATGTTGAAGTCATTGTTTTAGCTTATACCATCCTCTCATCCTTAGGATTAGAGAATGTTAAAATCAAAATCAACACCTTAGGTGATGAAGCAAGTAGAAATGCATATAGAACTGCTTTAAAAGAGTATTTTGCTAAATATATCGACAATATGTGTGTTGATTGTAAAAGCAGATTTGAATTAAATCCTTTAAGGATTTTAGACTGTAAAGTTCCTGAAGACCGTCCAATTATTGACGAGGCTCCTAAAATTGGCGCTTATCTTTCTAAAGAAAGCAAAGAAAGGTTTGATGCAGTATTAGAGGCTTTAGAAAGTTTACAAATTCCTTATGAAATTGATCAAGGCCTAGTAAGAGGCTTAGATTATTATTCAGAAACAGTCTTTGAGTTCCATTATAAGAGCGCAAAAGGTAATGATTATGGCGCTATTGGCGCTGGAGGACATTATGGTAGCTTAATGAAAGAATTAGGCGGACCAGATTTACCAGGAGTTGGTTTCTCTTTCGGAATTGAAAGAGTGGTTTCCGTATTAAACGACAATGAATTATTAACTGATGTTGCTTATGAATTAGATGCTTATATCATGCCATTAGATAAATCTTTAGATTTATATGCTCAAGAAGTGGCGGTTATTTTAAGAAATAGTGGCGGTTATAAAGTTGATGTCTGCTTTGATAGTGTCAAACTTGGCAATATGTTCAAGCGCGCTACGACTAAGCACGCCAAATACGCGATTATTATCGGCGAAGATGAAGCTAAAGCAGAATCAGTAGTCTTAAAAGATTTAGCTAGCCAAGAGCAACAAACTGTAAAAATTGAAAATTTAGTTGATAAACTAGATGAATTATATGAATCGTCATATCCTGAGGAGGAAGATAAGTAATGAAAAGAACTTGTTTTAATACCGAATTAAGCGAAAAGAACGTCGGCCAAGAAGTTACCCTTATAGGCTGGGTTTCTAAAAGAAGAAACCTTGGTTCTTTGCTTTTTATCGATTTAAGAGATCGTAGCGGAATTATCCAAATTACCGTTAATGAAGGAGTGGAAGTTCCTGATATTCGTAATGAATATATCATCTCTGTTACTGGCAAAGTTTCTCTCAAAGAGAAACCAAACCCAAATTTAAAAACTGGCAAAATTGAAGTTATCGCTTCTAAAGTAGAAGTTATTAACACCGCCAAAACCACGCCTTTAATCATCGCTGATGAAACAGATGCTTTAGAAGATACAAGACTAAAATATCGTTATCTCGACTTACGTCGTCCAGTGATGCAGTCCTATTTAGATATTCGTCACCAAATAAAATTAGCGGTTCATGAATATTTATCTAAAGAGCACTTCATAGAAGTGGAAACTCCAATTCTCACTTTAAGTACACCTGAGGGCGCTCGTGATTATTTAGTGCCAAGCCGCGTACATCACGGGAAGTTTTATGCTCTTCCTCAATCACCACAAATTTTTAAGCAATTATTAATGATTGGTGGAGTGGAACGCTATTATCAAATAGCCAGATGTTTTAGAGATGAAGACTTAAGAGCGGATAGACAACCAGATTTCACCCAAATTGATATTGAAACCAGTTTCCTTGATCAGGATCAATTCCTCACAATGATGGAAGGTTTAATTAAAGAAATCTTCAAGAAAACTGTTAACTATGATGTTAAATTACCTTTAAGAAGACTTCCATATAAGGAAGCTATGGATAATTATGGTAGTGATAAACCTGACACTAGATTTGATATCAAACTTCAAGACGTTAAAGAAATATTCGCTAATAGCGAATTTGGTGGCTTTAAAGATGTAGAAGCGATTAAAGCCATCGTTATAAATAAAGTGGCCTCATTAACTTCTAGGAAAGTTATTGACGAATTAACTTTAGAAGCAAAGAAATTCGGATTAGGCGGTTTAAGCGTGATTAAAGTGGAAAATGATGAATTAACCGGTTCATTTGTAAAATTCCTTTCAGACGCGGAAAAGAACGCCTTAAAAGCCAAATTGGGCTTTGTTAATGATGACATCATTATCATTGCCGCTGGCAAATATAATCGTGTCTGCCCATTATTAGGCGCATTAAGACTTAAATATGCGAAACAATTAGGTTTAATTAAGCCTAATACGTATGATTTATTATGGGTAGTGGACTTCCCACTTTTTGAAAGAGATGTAGAAAATGGTGCTATCACCTCTACTCACCACCCATTCACTAGACCTAGAGACGAAGATCTTAAATATTTAGATTCTGATCCAACTAAGATTTTAAGCTATGCTTACGATATCGTTATTAATGGTTATGAAGCTGGTGGTGGATCTTTAAGAATCTATGACCAAGACGTCCAAAAGAAGATTTTCTCAGTGCTTGGATTATCCGATGAAGATATTAAAAGGAAATTTGGCTTCTTCGTTGATGCGTTCCAATATGGAACGCCACCTCATGCTGGCATGGCCTTTGGTTTAGATAGATTAACCATGATTTTAGGTGGCACTGATAACATCAGAGATGTCATTGCCTTCCCTAAGAATCTTGCAGCGGTCTGTCCAATGTCTTTGGCTCCAAATGTGGTTGATGAAGCCCAGTTAAAAGAGCTAGGAATTGCGGTTACAGATTTCGAGAAATAGATAAATATATACAAAGTATATACAACTACTAATTTATTACTAATTAAAAACTATTCATAAATAAGGAGAAAAATATGAAAGAAATTGACAAATTATCAGTAGCGACAATCAGAAGTTTGTGCATTGATATGATTAACAAGGCTAATTCTGGTCACCCAGGTATGGCTTTAGGTAGTGCCCCTATAATGTATACATTATTTAGCAAACATTTAGTGGCAGACCCAAAAGATCCTGAATGGATTAACCGCGACCGCTTTGTTTTATCAGCAGGACACGCTTCTAGCTTGCTTTACACAATGCTCCACTTATGTGGATATGAATTAAGTCTAGATGATTTAAAACAATTTAGACAAATCGGTTCATTAACTCCAGGACATCCAGAATATCACTGGACCAAAGGAGTAGATGCCACTAGTGGTCCTCTAGGACAGGGTATTGCTCAAGCCGTTGGTATGGCTTTTGCAGAAGCCTCTATTGCCGCTAATTATAATGAAGGCAAAAAAATTATGAACCATTACACATATTGTTTATGTGGCGATGGTTGTTTACAAGAAGGTTTATCTCAAGAAGCCATCTCTTTTGCCGGACATCAAAAACTCAATAAATTAATTTTATTCTATGACGCTAATCAAGTTACACTTGATGGTGCCCTAGATCTTTCATTCTCTGAAAGTGTGAAAAATAGATTCTTAGCCAGCGAATGGGAAGTTTTAGAAGTAAAAGATGGTAATGATATTGATGCTATTGATGAAGCAATTAAAAAAGCTAAAACCTCTAAAGACAAACCAGTGATGATTATGGTTCATACCGTTATTGGCTATGGAAGTGCGAAACAAGGAACTTCTAAAGTACATGGCTCACCTTTAGGTGTGGAAGATGGAAAACACGCTAAAGTTGAAGTTTATGGTTTTGACCATGAAGACTTCTATGTTCCTGAAGAAGTAAGAAAACATTTCAAAGAAAGTTTTGTTGCTCGTGGAACAAAAGCACATGATGAATATAAAGAAGAATTCAAAGCTTATCGTAAAGCCCATAAGGCCGAAGCTGAAAGATTTGAATCTTTAGCTAATTTAGATGTATCTAAATACTTACCAGAAGAAATGCCTGAATTTGTTGCTGGTAGCGCGACTAGTACTCGTGTTGCCAGTGGAAAAGCTTTAAACGATTATATGTTAAGTGTGCCAATGCTTGTTGGTGGATCTGCTGACGTGGCTGGTAGTGTTATGACCAAACTTAATGGAGGAGTGGATTTCACTCCAGAACATCGTGAAGGTCATAATGTCAACTGGGGTATTAGAGAATTCGCTATGGGTTGTATGCAAAATGGAATGCTCTTACATGGCGGTATTAGAAGTTATGTTGGATGTTTTGCTGTTTTCTCAGATTATATGAAGCCTGCCATTAGAATGGCAGCGTTATCTCACTTACCAGGCATTTATTTATTCTCTCACGATAGTATTGCTGTTGGAGAAGATGGTCCAACCCATCAACCAATTGAACAACTTGCAATGCTTCGTTCTATTCCAAACGTCAGAGTCTTAAGACCTGCTGATGAAAGAGAAACTTATGCTTGCTGGAGAGAAGCTTTAAGAAGTACGAAAACTCCAACCGCCATTATTTTGTCTAGACAAAATCTTCCTTTATTGGAAGGTAGTAGTGCTGAAGGCGTTAAACGTGGTGCCTATGTTGTTTCTAAAGAAGCAAAAAGAGCAGATTTAGTCTTAATTGCTACTGGTAGTGAAGTCTCTTTAGCTATTGAAGCTCAAAAGAAATTATTAGAAAAGAAAATTGATGTTCGTGTTGTTTCCATGCCATCATGGGAATTATTCGCGGAACAAGATAAAGAATATAGACGTGAAGTTTTACTCTTACCAAGCGAAAGAAGAGTGTCTGTGGAGATGCTTTCAACCTTTGGTTGGGGTAAATGGTCTAAATACCATATGGGCTTAGATGAATTCGGCGCTAGTGCTCCGGCTAAAGACGTGATTGCTCACTTCAACTTCACTTCTGATCATTTAGTGGAACTTTGTGAATCAATCCTCAAATAATATTTGGTTATATCATCATGGAAATTAGTAGAAATCAACAACAATACATTATTATGGTGGCGATTTATAACGAACTCACCGATTTTACTTTTGGTGAAAAACAAGTAAATCGTTCGGCAAGTGATGTCATCGCTAGTTTATGTGAGTGCGACATCAAAGATGTCTCGCCATATATCGTGGATTCGGTGATGGTTTCATTATCTAAATATGGAGAAATAAAGTTAGCCTATACCCCTTATTTAAAAAATTGGAAATGGGAAAGGCTACCTTTACTTACTCAAGCAATTTTATTAATGAGTTACACACATTTCTATTTTATAGACAAGGCAGAAAAAGCAGTGATTATTAATATCGCTGTAGAATTAGCGAAAAAATATATTGATGATAAACAAGCAAAGTTTATTAATGCGATATTAGACGCTGGAGTTTTGAAATAATGTTTGAGAGTGCTCCTGTTATTTTAGTTAGTGATGTTAACTCTTATATCAAGAGCCTTTTAAACAATGATGAAAGATTAAAATATATCCGCGTTAAAGGAGAAATAAGTAATTTCAAAGCTTATCCAAGCGGACATTTATATTTCTCACTAAAAGATCAAAATTCCGTGATCAGCGCGGTAATGTTTAATAACTACGCAAAGCGTATTGCTTTTTCTCCAAAAGATGGAGATGAAGTAATTGTCCTAGCTAGTGTAGATGCTTATATCCCTAGAGGAAGTTACAATTTAAACATCTATGAAATGGAAGAAGTGGGATTAGGTCAACAGTTAATCGAGTTAGAGAAATTAAAAAAACAACTCGCTAGCGAAGGTCTATTTGATGAATCTAGAAAAAGACCAATAAATATCTATCCTAAAGCTATTGGAGTGATTACCGCTCCTAATGGAGCAGCAATTAGAGATATTGTTACCAACATCAAAAGAAGATATCCAATCGCTGATATATATGTCTTCCCGAGTTTGGTTCAAGGAGAACAAGCTCCAGAAAAATTATTAAAAGCCTTCAATAAATCTCAAGAATATGATTTAGACACTCTAATTATTGGTCGAGGTGGAGGGGCAAGTGAAGACTTAAGCGCTTTCAATGATGAAAAATTAGTTAGAGCGGTTGCTAATAGCAAAATGCCAATTATCGCTGCAGTAGGGCATGAAATTGATATAACACTAATAGATTATATCGCTGATAAAAGAGCCTCAACTCCAACTGGAGCAGCAGAACTAGCTACAGTGGATAGAAGAGAACTAGAGAATTTATTCTCTCAGTCAAAATTATTGATGGAACAAGCTTTATTTGACTCGATAGAAGATAAAAAGGAAGAGTTAAGCGAATTAAAAGAAGAATTAACTGATTCTTTAAAAGAATTAGTAAAGCATCAATCTGACGAACTCGATAAATATTCAAAACAATTAGAAATATTAAACCCTAAAGCAGTGTTGTCTAGAGGATATTCTATATCTCTAGATGAATCAGGTAAGCCTATTAAAAACACAAAACTGTTAAAGTCAGGACAAATAGTCCGCACAATATTAGAAGATGGTAGCTTCGAAAGTGAAGTTATTAAAGTCCAAGGAGAGTAGTTATGACGCAAGAAGTGAACTTTGAAAAAGAATTAAATCGATTAAAAGAGATTGTTTCTTTGATTCAACAAAAAGAACTCTCTTTAGATGAAAGTTTAAAACTTTATGAAGAAGGTAATAAAATTGTTAAACTTCTAAATGAAGAATTAAAGAAAGCCGAAGAAAAAGTGGAAAAGGTAATCGAAATCGAAAAATAAAATATGGCCAAAAAAATAAAGCACGTTGACTTAAAAGCAATTAAAGGTCCAGAGTTCTTACAAGATTTAAATTATAAAGAGCTGGATATTTTAAGTGACGACATTAGAAATTATATCTTAGATATAACTAGTAAAAATGGTGGTCATTTATCTGCGAATTTAGGATCCATAGACGCAACAATTGCTTTATGTCGCGCTTTTGATTTTAAAAAAGATAAAATCATCTTTGATGTCGGCCATCAATGCTATACATATAAATTATTAACAGGTCGTCAACTCGATACTTTAAGACAAAAAGACGGAATTAGCGGCTTCCAGAAAATGAATGAGTCACCTTACGATCATTTTGAAGCAGGCCATTCCTCTACAAGTATTAGTGCTGCAACTGGTATGGCTATTGCTCGTGACCTTAAAGGTGAAAAATATGATGTAGTGGCCTTTATTGGGGATTCCTCTATTCAAAACGGATTAGCTTTTGAAGGATTAAATAATTTGGCTCAATCTAATCACAAAGTGATTGTGGTCCTTAATGATAACGGCATGTCCATCTCTCAACCAGTAGGGGGCTTGTCTCGAGCCTTTAGAAAAATGTCTGGATCCTCTTTCTACATCAAGAGTAAGAATGCCTTTAGAAAAATATTCTTTTTAACTAGGTTTGGTAAATGGATGTGGGTGAAATTTACCAAAATCAAAAACTGGGCCAAACGTAAAGTCATTGGCTTTAACTTATTCGATACGATGGGTCTTAATTATATTGGACCAGTTGACGGCCACTATATTAGACACGTTGAAAAGGCTCTTAAGCAAGCTAAAAAATCACCTCGCCCAGTCATAGTTCATATTAAAACAATCAAGGGAAAAGGCTATAAATACGCTGAAGAAGATTTAGAAGGTTCATGGCATGGAGTTTCTAAATTTGATGTCGCTACCGGCGAAATTAAAGCGAAAGAAGCTATTGTTTCCTGGAGTGAGCAATATAAATTCTTATTAAAGAATGAGATGAAAAGTAATGATAAAATCATTACAATTGTTCCTGCTACTGAACATGGTTCAGATTTAGATTCCTTATTTAGCGAATTCCCAAAAAGAACAATCGACGTAGGTATTGCCGAAGAGCACGCCTTTACTTTAGCGGGCGGATTAGCTAGCAGCGGTATTCATCCAGTTATTTCTATTTATTCCACTTTCTTACAAAGAAGTTATGACGAATTATCTCATGATGTCGCAAGAATGAACTTCAACTGCACAATTTTAATCGATCGTGCTGGATTAGTGGGAAATGATGGAGAAACTCATCAAGGCATATATGACGAGGCCTTCTTATACACAATTCCAAATGTCACAATCGCTATGGCTAGTAAAAGTAATGAAGCTCTTTCATTAATGAAAGAATCTTTATGTAAGCATGGTGTATTCGCAATTAGATATCCTCGTGAATATTTCTCTATTCAAACTGAGGAAGTAAAAAAGATTCCTTATGGAACTTGGAAAGTGGAATTAGAAGCAAAATCAAAAGATGCCGCTATTGTGTCTGTTGGTCCAATTACCGTTGATCTTAAAAAGAAACTCTTAGAGTTAGATAAAGATGCCACTTTATATAACGCTATTTATCTAAAACCAATGGATGAAAGCAAAGTGTTAGAACTTCTTAATTATAAGAAAATCATTATCTACAATGCTTATGCCACTAAAGAAGGTTTTGCTAACGCCTTAGAATGTAAATTAATGGACCTTGGCTATAAAGGTAAAGTAATTGTCAAAACTGTCCCAACAGAATTTGTTAAACAAGCAACAATCGACGAACAAAGAGAACAATTTGGTATCAAAATCGATAATATTATCGATTTGTTATAACTTTTAGTTAACATAATATTAGAATGCATTTATAATGAAAATATGGCTAGGGTAATTGTCCATATTGACTTAAATGCTTTTTTTGTAAGAGCAGAAGAAATTAGAGATCCTTCTTTAGAAAATAAACCAGTGGCTATTGGTCATTTAGGTAGAGGAGGAGTAGTTTCTACTTGCTCTTACGAAGCCAGGAAATATGGTGTTAGTAGTGCGATGCCTATGAATAAGGCGGTGAAACTCTGCCCAAATCTAATTATCGTTCCACCTGATTATCGATTTTATATCACATTATCTCATCAATTTAAAAACTTTATACGAAGCATTACTCCTAAGGTTGAATCCGCATCAATAGATGAACTTTTTGCGGACTTCACCGATGTTATCAAAGGCAAGAAAAATGTCATTTCTTATTTTAAATCTATCCAACTTGAGTTATTTGAAAAAACCGGGCTTAAATGTTCAATTGGAGTAGGGCCTACAAAATTTTTAGCGAAGATGGGTAGCGACTATCAAAAACCAATGGGTATTACAATCATTAGAAGAAAAGATATTAAAAATATCTTATATCCACTTCCAATTAAAGATATGTTTGGGGTAGGTAAAAAAACCGCTCCAAGATTAGAATCTATCGGTGTTAAAACTATTGGTGATCTCGCTAATAGATTAAATAGCGATGATGAAATAACTTTAAATTTATTAGGTAAATTTGCCGAAGAACTTAAACTTTGGGTTAATGGCTATGGGTCTGATGAAATCTATTTGGAATATGACAGTCCAAAATCTATTGGTAATTCCACAACTTTAAAAAGTGACACCAATCAATTTGAAATCATTAAACAAACTTATGCGATGCTTGCAGAAGAAGTATCAATGCGCGCTAAAAAAGAACAGATGATTGGTAACACCATTCAAATCATGGTGAAAGATCCTAATTATCAGGCGCGCAATAAATCGATAACTTTTGATAAACTCACTAACGACAGCAAAGATATTTTGAATATGGCTTTAAAGCTATATGAACATAATTTCTTAGATTTAACCGTTAGAGCGGTGGGTGTCACACTACAAAACCTTGTCAGTATTAAAGATTCTTCCATTCAAATGACTCTATTTGACTACCAGAGGCACGAAGAGGAGAATCGCACTAAATTAATCATCAATGATTTAAATCGTCGCTATAAAGGCGCAAATTTGAAAAGGGCGAGTGAATTAAAAAATGGAAATAAATGATGCTGTTAACCAATTTGCTCAATATCTATTAGTGGAAAAAGGATTATCTAATAAAACAGTAGAAGCCTACCTCACTGATTTAAAGCTGTTTTTTACGTTCTATAAAGACAAGAAAGACACAAACGAATTAGGACCATATGACCTTAATTCATTTATGATCTACGAATTGAGTTTAGGAAAAATCAAACCTCCTACCGCTATAAGAAGAGCCTCATCAATTAAACATTTTTATTCCTTTCTTAAGAAAGATGGACTTTATAATGGTGAATTGCCAGATGTAGAAAATCCTAAAAAAGAAAAAATCTTACCAACTTATTTGTCTGTTGAAGAAGTGGAACTTTTATTAAACGCTCCAAATATGAAATCGTTAAGCGGCATTAGAGATAAAGCGATGCTGGAATTAATGTACGCTAGTGGACTTCGTGTTTCTGAACTTATTGGATTAGAAAAGGCAAATATCAATCTAAAAAAAGGAATTGTGATTGTCTTTGGTAAAGGAGCCAAAGAAAGAAAAGTTCCTATGGGGGATTTCGCTTTAGAATATGTGGTGAAATATATTAATCAAGTTAGAGGGAAATTCCATGGGGCAGATTCAAAATATCTTTTCTTGAATAGAAAAGGAAAGCCGTTAAGTAGAATCTATTTCTTTAAACAAATTCGAAAATACGCTCAAGAAGCTGGGATTAATAAAGAGATCTCACCTCATACTTTAAGACACTGTTTTGCCACTCACTTACTAGAAGGTGGAGCCCAACTAAGAACCGTTCAAGAGATGTTGGGGCATGCTAATATTGCTACTACCCAAATTTATACGCATGTATCTAGAGAAAGAATTATTAGTGCATATGATTTGTTTATTAACAAAAAATAATATATTATAGACTCGAGGTAAGAAATATATGTCATATCCTTATAAAAGAATTTTTGTAATCGTCGCTGACTCGGCTGGCGTCGGTTATGAACCAGATGCCGATAAGTTTTTTAATGCCGGTCATAGTGACTGGGGAAGTAATACTTTCGGACACATTGCAGAAAAAATGCCTAATGGCTTAAATATTCCAAATATGGAAGCGATGGGTATTGCAGATTTAACTGAAGTTAAAGGTACTAAAAAAGTCTCTCATCCACACGCTTTCTCCGCTAGAAGTAGAGAAGCCTCTAACGGTAAAGACACGATGACAGGTCACTGGGAGATGATGGGCATTCATACCAAAGTTCCATTTAAAACATTTACTGATACTGGCTTTCCAAAAGAATTAATTGATGAATTAGAAAAGAAAACAGGACATAAAGTGATTGGTAACTGCGCTGCTAGTGGAACAGAAATCATCAAAGAATTAGGAGAACAGCAAATAAGAGAAAATTCTCTTATTGTCTATACATCTAGTGACTCCGTGTTACAAATCGCTGCTAGCGAAGAAGTTACAGGATTAGAAGAATTGTATAGATGCTGCGAAATCGCTAGAGACATCTGTATGAAACCAGAATGGATGGTGGGAAGAGTTATCGCTCGTCCTTATGTTGGTAAAACTCCAAAAACATTTAAAAGAACATCAAACAGACACGACTTAGCCTTAAAGCCAACATTACCAACGGTAATGAATGTCATGCAAGAACATGGATTCATGACTAGTTGTGTTGGTAAGATTGGTGACATCTTTGATGGATATGGAGTTAGTAAAACCCAAAAGACCGTCTCTAACGAAGACGGAATGGACAAAACCATTGATGAATTATTACATCACGATTTCACCGGGATGTGTTTTGTTAACTTAGTCGAATTCGATAGTGAATACGGTCATAGAAGAAATCCAATTGGCTATGGAGAGGCTCTTGAAAGATTTGATAAAAGAGTCGGCGAATTCATATCCAAGATGAATGATGATGATTTATTAATCATCACTGCAGACCACGGTAATGATCCAACTTGGCCAGGAACCGACCACACTAGAGAAAAGATTCCTCTACTTATGTATTCTCCAAGTATTAAAAACGGAAAATATTTACAAGAAAGAGAATGCTTTGGTGATATCGGCGCCACAATCTTAGAAAACTTTGGCTTAAAAATGCCGAAAGACTTGATTGGTAAGCCAATTGTGGAAGTTCTTAAAAAATAACTATTAAAAAATAACCCAGATGATTAATTCGCATCTGGGTTTTTAATACGTAAACTCTTTTTTAAAATGAAAATTATCAAAGAGACGATTAGCATAATCAATATCGCGACAAAAGCATAAGCAAAAGTGGAGATAAGGCCGTCTGTTTGATTAGCAAATTCAACAGCAATCGCTCTACCTAAACCATATGATTCGCTAGTGGAAGTTAGGGTTTCCGCCATAATCTCTATCTTGAAAGATAGAGCAAAACTAGTTGTCAAACCAACAGCGATATAAGGCATACTTAAAGGAAGCTTGATTTTAAAGTTCTTTTGTAAACGAGTATTGTTATCTAGTTGCATTGCCATTAAAACTTGTTTATCGATGTGTTGATATCCGCTGACAGTAGCTTCATAGACCATTGGAAATACAATAACTGCTACAACATAAGGAGAAGCATTATCAAATCCCGCTAAATGTAATATTAAGAAAACGATTGCCGCTGTTGGGATGCTTCTTAAAGCAATCATCGTTGGATTAAAGACATGTTTAAGCTTTAAATAATTGCCAACAATCATGCCAAGAAAAATTGCAGCTATAGAAGCAATAGAAAAACCTATCAGCATGCGATAAAGCGAACCCCAAATGCATTTATATAGATATGAATCAGCAAACAACTCAAACGATCTTTTTATTGTAGTAAAAGGACCAGGAAAAACATAAATGTTTTGTCCGGTAAAAAGATAAATTAAATACCACAATAAAAAGAATAGAACTACGCCTAAAAAAGTAAGAAAATATCGATTAATAATATACTTCTTCATTTAACTCCAAATTCAATTTCAAAATATCGTTAATGAAATAATCGATTTCCGCTTTTGCATCTTTCGCTTTTTGATAGCCTAATCCTAAACCGTTTCGATCATTCATCGCATTATAAACCGCGCCAGCAGCAACACCAAACTTATTCTTTTGTTCAGATTCTCCACCAAACAAATTAAAGGTGCTAACGATATTATTAGGATCAGCAACAGCAGAAGTTAAATCTTGATTTAACAAGGTTAAAAACTCATCAGCTTTTTCCTTGCTTAGGCTTTTATTTACAAAAACACCAGCCTGAATAATTCTTTTGCCATCTGTTTTACTAGCGAAAACATCAGAGGCTCTTTCAACTACTTGAGCTGATTTCTTTAAAATAGTTATTAAAGGATACGCAGAGAAAACATAATCAAGTTCGATGGAATCGCCTGCAATTGTAATAGATCCTGTATTTAATGGTCCGGCTGTATCAGAAACATCAGGAACATCATAGACATTTAATCCAAGTTCCCCATATAAGAAATTAAATACGGAACCAGGAATATCTGCTTTTTGAAACACCAATACATTATCGCCAGCATTCAGTATGCCATCAGTGTCTTTTCCTGTAGAAACTAAAGCAAAATTACCAAAGGTAACTACTGCCGCCATTTGATAATTAGCGTTAGCCTTAACAATCTTGGTTAATCCCCCTTTAGCAGGAGCAACAATAACATCGTAATTATCTTTTCCAAATTCTGGAAGTAATTCAGAAGCAGGATTTAAAACTGTATGAAGTCCATTAACAAAGTTATACATGGAAACTGCAGGAGCCCCAGTAGGGGAGAGAATTTTTAAATCTGTTTGTCTTAAACTAGGATTTGGACCTCCACAGCTTGCTAATAAAGAAACAATTGGAATAAATAATAATGCTTTTTTCATATTTTCTACCTCGTTGATATTTTATATAAATATGAATATAATAAATGTGATTTAAATCACGAAAATGAATAATATTGTCCAAATACTTAGTAAATATCCTCAATATATAGAAAAAAGAGGTTTTAAGGCTGGAAAAACCATTTTCCTAGAAAATGATACCTGTAAATCTATTGGAGTCGTCAAAAGCGGAGAAATCGTTATTAAATCGTATTTCTCTAATGGGAAAGAAGTTACATACAACGTTTTAATAGAAGGCCAGATGTTTGGAAATAATCTAGTTTTCTCCTCTAATCCAAAATATAGAGGTGACGTTATAGCTCAAAAAGAATCCGAAATATGGTTTTTAAGTAAAGAAAATCTATTACAAATACTAAAAAACGATGAGGAATTCTTAGTTTTATATCTAACTCAACAATCAGACTTCTCTAAAAGACTTAATTTAAAGATCAAATTATTAA
>DGHZ01000038.1 GCA_002392945.1 Caryophanales bacterium UBA3835
AAATAATTCTTACAAATTATATTGCATAATCAACTAGTTTTGTTATAATAATTTAGCAATTTTGAATTGCAGGCGTAGTTCAGTGGTAGAACACTACCTTGCCAAGGTAGTTATGCGGGTCCGATTCCCGTCGCCTGCTCCAAAACGATTAATTCAACTCGTAAGGGTTGTTTTTTATTTATTCTCCTCGTTTAATTTATTAATAAAGCGAACAATACTTTCTTCGTTGAGATTTTTGATATTTTCTTGATCAAATTTCTTAATAGTCTTTGCTAAATCTTTTCTTTTAACGATTTGGAATTGGTCATTATGTCCTTCTATTTTAATATCAGAGTCATTATTAATGACCACTAAGCCTTTTAAGAAGGAATGATTTAAATCGTTAAACAAAGATAATCTTTTTGTTAAGTTAATGTTGTAATTAATTGGATTAGCAACGATACTAGTTCCTTTTTTATTCACATTCACCAATTCTTCGCCTTGGAATTTTCCAGATAACACTCCAGAAATAGAAAAGACACTAATGATAATGATGTACTTATTTGAAATGACTAAGTGATCAATTAGACCTGTATTAGAGTCATCAAAATCAATACGGTAATCATTTAATAATAAATAGTCATTATGCTCACATATTCTACTAAGTTTTAAATATGTTAGTTCTCTAGCGTGTTTTCTAACATATCTATTTCTATAATATAGAAAAGCAAATAAAAATAAGACTAATAACACTCCTACTGTTGCTAAAGATATATATAAAGTTTGACCAGGAGTTAATAAAATCATGCCTGTATATTAACAAAAAATGACCATTAAATAAAGGTCATTTTAATCAAATATTGTTTCTCCGTTTTTCGCGGCGTTTATAAACCTTAATAACTCACCTTTAGATGTCTTTTTTGATATCTCAGGAAGATTATCAATATTGAAGAATCCGACATCATCAGTTTCATATTCATGTTCTTTATTTAACTTAGTTAATTTAGCCTCAAATATTGCGACATATTCTGGAATAGAAGTTGGGGCTTTAAACGGAGTTCTACTAGTTAAACCCACAAGTCTAACAATTTCAATTTCCGCTCCAGCTTCTTGTTTACATTCATTTTTTGCAGTTTGAGAAGGTGAATCATATAAATCCGCCCAGCCTCCAGGAAGAGAATATGCATGTAAGGCGGCTTCTCTAACCATTAAGACTTTAGACTTGTCTTCGTTAAAGATAATAGTTCTCACAGAAACATTTGGTGTTGGGTAGATATCCCTTTGAAAATAATTAGGGCGGTCAAATTTGACTTCTAAAAAATCTTCTAAAAACTTTGTGCTTAAATCGTTTAACTCTTTGTAATTAGTTAACGCATAAGGGTCTTTAGAATAAACAAGTCCAATCTTGCTGATAGATTGAACTTTGAGTATAAAATCGTAAACTTGTTTGGAATCCATTTATTAACCTATTATTGAGCCACTCCATCCATGTAGTTTTCAAACACTCTTAAGAAGGATTCTTGGTCGACTGGATCAAGTTGCCCGTTGACCGCAAAAGAAATTCTTCCGGTTTCTTCAGAAACAACAACAGTCACACTATCAGAGATTTCTGAGATACCTAAAGCGGCTCTATGACGGCTACCATATTTACCAGCAAATGGCTTAGTAGTTGGGGTATAGAAAACACTAGCAGCGACAATTTCATTACCGTGGATGACAACCGCTCCATCGTGTAAACGAGTTCCTGGATAGAAGATGGTCACTAACAATTCCGCAGATACCGGTGCTCTAACAGCGACACCATTTTTAATGACATCTTGTAAAGAAGTATTCTTTTCAAAAGTCATAATCGCACCAGTTCTAGTTTTGCTTAAATTAATGACCGCTTTTTCAATGGTTTTATATAATAACTCTCTATTATAAATTTTCTCAACTTCCATCTTACCAGATTTCACTCTACTACCTTTAAATGGGTTAGCTAAGAACTGTCTTAAGTCTCCTAAGTTGGTAAACAAAGAGATAGTGACACCAACAGCAGATAAACCAACACAAGCAACAAAGACATAGAGAAGGTTGAAGATAAATGTTAATAAAACAACAACAAAGGAGATAGAAACAAATAAATATCCAGCAAGACGTTTAACGATCTTGCTATACATCAAATATAGGAATCCATACATTCCAATAATGACAAATAACGAAATTATAAATTGTGCAATGTGCATCGTATCCCAAGCAAATAACATATTCTATCCTCCTATAGTCAGCTTAATAATTTTACAATTATTGAACTAGACTATCAATTTATTACTTAATTTTACTCAAATCGAGCTTCATAATTGTCGGCTCAAAGTTAACCTCTTTTTTTGCAAATTTATATTTATGTTTTTTATGATATTTCACTAATTCAGTTTCTCCTTTTGGAGCAACTTTTAAATAGAGTTTATCGCTAATAGGATCATAAACTCTTTCTAAATAGTGATATCTAATAAGCATCACTATTAAGCGTGATACTTTTTTCGAGTTATAAGATATTAATGTCTTATATGTTAATAGTTCACTAAATTTTTTAGTTTCTTCATCATCTATTCCAGAAAGGATTTTATAAACTCCTTCTGGTAGAGGATAATAATTATCTTTATTTAGTAAAGACACTGTCTCTAGGATTTTTAAATCACTAGTTTCTAATACATAGGCATTTCTAACTTTTTTCATAAAATCAGTTTACTGATTATCTATTTAAACTTCAATATAGAAAAAGTTTGGTGATAACTAGTTATTGTTGTACAATAGATGTGCAAATAAAGGAGATATAGTATGGGAACACCTCATATAAATGCTGAAAAAGGCGATTTCGCTAAGGTTGTTTTAATGCCTGGAGATCCAATTAGAGCAAAGTGGATCGCTGAAACTTATTTACACGATTATAAAGAAGTAACAAACGTTAGAGGTATTTTAGGATTTACTGGATACACTAAAAATAATAAAAGAATATCAGTTATGGCCTCCGGTATGGGAATGCCTTCTATTGGTATTTATTCCAGCGAACTCTATATGAGTTACGGAGTGGAAATTATTATTAGAGTTGGAACTTGTGGAACATATCAACCTAATATCGAATTAAAAGATATCTTAATTTGTGCAGGTGCTTGTACTGATAGTAATTGGATGAGCCAATATAAATTAAACGGCACATATTCCGCTATCGCAGACTTTGATTTAATGGTTACAGCCTGTGAGGAAGCTAAAAAAGCAAATATTCCATATCATGGAGGAAATATTCTCGCTGCAGATATCTTCTATGATTATGATCCAAAAGTCTGGAAGAGTTGGGCTGCTTTAGGCGTAATGGGTGTAGAAATGGAATCTTATTCCTTATACGCTAATGCTGCTAGATTTAATAAAAAAGCATTATGCTTATTAACTGTTACTGATAGCTTTATCAATCGCGATGAAAGATTATCCGCTGAAGAAAGAGCGTTTGGTCTTTCTAGAATGATTGAACTCGCTATAGCAACCGCAGAACATTATTGCTAAAAATTAACTTTGTGATAAAACATTTAAAAAAAGACAGCTAGGGACGAATTAAGTTTCCAGTCGTTGTCCTTTTTTATAAATAACATTGATAAC
>DGHZ01000054.1 GCA_002392945.1 Caryophanales bacterium UBA3835
CTGATCAAATTATCATCATGGATAACGGTAGAGTTAACGCCATTGGAACTCATGATGAACTCTTAAAGAACAACCACATCTATCAAGAAGTCTATTACACCCAAAATAGAGTAGGGGGTGATAAATAATGCCACCTGTTCGTATGAAAGAAAGAGGTAGAGCGAAAAAAGGCACTTTGAAGAATCTTTTAAAGTTGCTCTTTAAGCTTTACCCTGCTCAACTAATTATTTCTTTAATTTGTTTAATCTTTAATGTTGCTGGTAACTTATGTAGCTCTATTTTTGCTGCTTTAATCACTACTGCTTTAACCGCTGCTGGAGCGTTTGGATATAATCCATTTGTCGATGTTTATTCTGTTAGAAGTATTTTTGGCTTCTCTATGAATACAAACGTTAGCTACTTATTAATCATCTTAGGCTGTATTTACGTTGTTGGTATTTTTGCAGCATGGACATGGAATAGAACAATGGCCATTGTCACCCAAAAATTCCTTAACTATTATCGAAAAGCTATGTTCTCCCATATGGAAGACTTACCAATTAAATATTTCGACACTCACGCTCATGGAGCGATTATGTCTTTATACACAAATGACATCGATACCATTAGACAATTTATCTCTCAAGCTTTGCCAAGCTTAATTCAAACTGGATTAACCACCATCTTTGTCTTTATCACAATGTTAATTGCCTCTGTTTGGATGACACTAGTCATTATAGGCGGCTTTATCATCATGTTATTTGTAGTAAAGAGTATTGGAGGTAATGCCTCTAAATACTTTATTAAACAACAAGCCTCATTAGCCAAAGTTGAAGGAATGATTGAAGAATCAATTAACGGCTTAAAAGTTATTAAAGTATTCTGTCATGAAGAAAAGAGCAATGAAGAATTTAAAGAACTAAATGAAGAATTTAGATATAACTCCACTCAGGCTAATATACACGGCAATATCATGATGCCTATCATGGCGAATATCGGTAACTTCTTATACATTTTATGTGGCGTTATGGCCGCCTTAATATTTGTCTTTGGCTGGGAAAACTTATCCCTATCTGGCTGGACATCATTTACTGGGAAACAAGGTGCCGCCTTATTTGCGGGTATGATTGCCTTATTCTTAATGCAAAGTAGAGTGTTTGCTAATAACGTGAATCAATTCTCTCAACAAATAACTTTCATCGTTATGGGTATGGCGGGAGCCTCTAGATGTTTAGAACTCATGGAAGAAGAGAAAGAAAAAGATGAGGGCTATGTCTATTTATGTAACATTATTAGACACGAAGATGGTACCTTTGAAGAAACTAGTGAACACACCCATGACTATGCTTGGAAATATCGTCATAAAGACGGAAGTTTAGAGTACCGCGAACTTAAAGGCGATATCTTACTTGATAATGTTGATTTCTCTTATGACGGCAAGAAGCTTGTTTTACAAGGGATTAATATTTATGCTCATCCAGGTCAACAAATCGCTTTAGTTGGCGCTACTGGAGCCGGAAAAACCACGATTACTAACTTAATCAATAGATTCTACGATTTAGCGGATGGAAAAGTCCGATATGACGGAATTAATATCAACAAGATTAAAAAGGCCGATTTAAGAAAGTCGTTAGGTATTGTTTTACAAGACACTAACTTATTTACTGGTACAGTAATGGAAAATATCCGTTACGGCCGATTAGAGGCAAGTGATGAAGAATGTATCAAAGCCGCCAAAATCGCTAACGCACACGACTTTATTATGCGTTTACCAGATGGATATAACACAATGCTAACAGGAGACGGAGCAAACTTATCTCAAGGTCAAAGACAATTACTTTCTATTGCTCGAGCAGCAGTTGCAGACGCTCCAGTCATGATTTTAGACGAAGCTACTTCTTCTATTGATACTAGAACCGAAAAGATTGTCCAAAAAGGTATGGATCAATTAATGGAAGGTAGAACCGTCTTTGTCATCGCTCATAGATTATCTACAGTTCAAAATTCTGATGCGATTATGGTCTTAGACCACGGCAAAATTATTGAACGTGGTAGCCACGATGATTTAATCAAACAAAAAGGTGTATATTATAAGCTATACACCGGTGCATTTGAATTAGAATAGGAGAAAAAGAAAACGCTTCAAAGGAAGCGTTCTTTTTTTATTCAATTGAGAATAAGTAATCGTAAACGTCTTGTCCTCCATCCATCACACCACATTCAAGATGTGGGAAGGATTCGGACAACATTTCTTGAAGTGAATCTTTTTCTTCTTCAGAAACGTTTTTGCCGCACAAGATGATCAATACTTCTTTCTCATCAATATCTTTAACTTTTCCAATTAAAGATTTAAGAGCTTCAAGTTTCTCTTTGTTACTCACTAAGAGTTTGCCGTCTAGTATACCAATATAATCACCTTTTTTGATTTCTACCTTGTTAACAGTTGTGTTTCTAATAGAGGTGGTTATTTCTCCACTACTGACACGGTCAATTGCTTCTTTAAAGTTACCAACAATGATTGTTAAGTCATCACTAGAATAATCAAGCATTGTTAAGGCGCTATAACATTGAGGAATGGTTGTAGAACAAATTACTTCTACGTGGCTTCCTTTATATAAGGCAGCAGCTTGTTTAGCGGCCATAATAATGTTCTTGTTATTTGGGAAGACAATGATGTTTTCGGCATCTAATGATTTAAAGGCTTTAATAAAGTCTTCAGTAGATGGGTTCATGGATTGTCCACCATCGATAATGGCATCGACACCAAATTCAGTAAATTGTTGTTTAATGCCGTCTCCGGTAGCAACAGCGACGACCGCATATTTTTTATGCTCTTTAAGTCTTTCGGCTTCAAGTTCCGTATCACCAATTTGTTCATTGTGTTGAAGAGCCATATTTTCAATCTTAATAGTGAGGAATTCACCAAACTTACGCATATGGTCTAAAACTTTTCCTGGATCTTTAGTGTGAACGTGAACTTTGACCACACTATCATCACACAAAGCAACAATTGAATCACCTTTAATGTCATCTCCATTTAAGATATCAATGACTTCTTGAATATCGAAATTTTCAATATCAACTTTGGAGTTTTGAAGTCTTAAAATGAACTCAGTACAATAACCAAATTTAAGTTCATCATCTGGTCCAAAAGCGGAGAAATCAACTGTGGAAGAAGTTTCTACACTAGTGTCAGATTTACTCTCTTCAATAAAAGATAAATCAACCTCTTCGCCTTCTAAAAATTTAATCATTCCTTCAACGATTCTCACATACCCTGCTCCACCAGAATCAATGACACCTGCTTCTTTTAAAACAGGAAGTAAATTTATAGTATTTGCTAAACTTTGAGAGGCTTTTTGCAGGTGAAAATGATAAAAATCATTAATTGTACTGCTAAAGTCGATATGTTCAGCGGTGTATTCAGTAGCTTCTCTAAAGACAGTTAAAATTGTGCCTTCTACCGGAGTCACAACCGCACCATAAGCTTGTTTAACACCAAGCTCATATGCTCTAACTAAATCAATAGCAGTAGCCTCTTCTTTATCTTGGAGGCCTTTACAAATACCTCTAAAGATTTGACTTAAAATAACGCCAGAATTTCCTCTAGCTCCGAGTAGCATTCCACTACTCATTGGTTTGCAAATGTCAGAGAGTTTATCAGAATTAACACCTTTAGCAGATGACACGCCTCCTTCAATGGTGTGACACATATTAGTGCCAGTATCACCATCAGGGACAGGGAAAACGTTTAAGTTATTAACTTCTTCGATATTATCTCTTAGGCATTTAGCCCCTGAAACCACTAGCGATTTAAATGTTTTTCCGTTTAATGTTTTAGTGATCATTTTAATTATTCACCAACAACTTCAACTTTCTTACCAAAGAAATAAACGCCAACAGTTCCTTTACCAGTAGTACCACCAATGATTGGTCCCATAGGAACAACATTAACTTCTTTGAATTTCACTCCGCTTTTTAAGTTAGCGACTAATAATTCAACATCTTCTGGTTTACATTCTGCTTCAGAAACCCAGCAAACACTATTTTCAGGATCAACAGCAAGTTCTTTAGCCATTTCTACGATTCTTAATAAGGCATTTCTTCTACCTTTTTGTTTTTCAATCGCGTAGTTATTACCTTTGGCATCACTAATTAGCATTGGTTTAACACCAAATAAGTTACCAAAGAAAGCTTTAGAAGCTTTAACTCTACCAGCGTTCTTTAAAGTGGTTAAGTTTTCCACAGTAGCGATTTGGTTATATTCAAGTTTATGTTCTTCTAACCATGCAGCGGTTTCTTCTAAGCTCTTACCAGCTTTTCTCATTTCATCAGCCTTTAAAAGCATCATACCTTGGCCCATGCAGGAGTTAAGTGGGTCAACGATAACCACTTTTCTTCCTGGGTATTGTTTTTCGTATTTAGAAACTAATCTAGTAGCGAGTTGAACTGAAGCACTTAAAGCAGAACTACAGGAAATGTATAAAACATCTTCTCCAGCTTTTAAATGACGTCCAAAGACTTCATCAAATTCTTGTTCACTAACTTGGCTAGTAAAGACTCTAGTTCCACTAGCGAGCATATCAAAGTATTCTTTATGAGTAATGCCTTCTTGCCAGTCTAAGGAAGCCCATACTTCATGTTCTTTCTTATCTTTTGAGGTCCATGAGACTCTCATTCTTGCATAATCAATATCATGTTCTTTTCTTAATTCAGGTGTGAGATCACAAGTTGAATCTCCAATAATTGCAAATTTTGACATTTTATGTCCTCCTATTTTTCACAACATGATTAGTTATATATAAATATAAGAAATATATCAATAGACAATAATTAGCATTTGCCTATTAAACGACATTTATAGTAAAATGCCTAGTATGGAAGATTTAAGAATTAAAAAAACTAAGCACGCAATAGAAGACGCAATGATGGAGTTAATTGAACTCAAAGGTTACTCTAAAGTGAAGCTAATTGATATCGCTAATAGGGCTCAAGTTAATAGGAATACTATTTATCTTCATTATGAATCCAAGGAAGATATCGCTCTCTCCATTTTAAAAAGCTCATATGGAGAAAATACATTTACAAGTGACATTGATTCTTTATTCGAAAGAAGGATTCATAAGTCTGATTTATATAGTTTCTTTGAAAAGTTAATGAATAAGGTCGATGAAAATATCGAACTATATCGTATCTTTTTAACCGATAATAGTCTTAGCGGTTATTCCATCAATATCATCTCCACAATTCAAACTCATTTGAAGAAATATCTAGTAGATTCCCCGAACAACACGAATCGAATCATCTATATTCTATCCGGGATATATGGAGTAATTTCTAGATGGGTAATCTACGCAAAAGGAAGTAAGGTAGACATCGTTAAAGAATTAACTGATCTCACTTATTCAAATATCTTCAAATTAGAACTTAAAAGATAATAATCTCACAGAAAAAGTGAGATTTTTTATTACTTGTAATAACTAAATTCGCTAAAACTTTTTTTCGCAATTTTTGCGTTTTTTCCACTCTGTATATAGTGTAGGGACTTGTCATAACTGACCGCAGTTAGAGGGTTTCTACTCTTCTAGGTTGATCTTGTATCGACTTAAGAAAATGTTCTTTGATGGCTTCTATTATATCTTAGGAAGATACAATGTATCGACTAGGAGGAATGTGGAAGGGAGGTTGATAATGGAATACATTATTATTCTGGCCCTATTATCTATACTGGCTGCCATAATAAAAGGCCTATCTAGGTAGGCCAACACCACATCATTAAAGTAAACCATTGCCAGCAAAATGTCAATAAATAGTCAATAACGCAACAAAAAACTCCCAACTATCTTGCTGGGAGTTAAGTTAGTTAATATTATTTACCGACTGCGAGCTTCACACATTCATAAGCGCCGTTATAATGGCCTTGTTTCTTAAGTTCATCAATACGGTCACATAAGTGCGGAATGAGTTCTTTATCGCTAATGACACGGTCAAGCATCTCATTAGCCTCTTTTTTAGTTGGACATTCTGGAGTGGAATCTCCGTTTTCTTGTCCGTTAACCGCTCCATAGACTTCATGGCCACCGATGTGACGCATAAAGAGCTTAGGAATTGGATAATAGGCTAATTCAGATGGTTTAGTGACTAATAAGTCAGTAACAGGCATTAATAAGTTTGTGGAATACACAGCTTCAAAGATATCTTTGTTATAAATACAGTAGATACCTTCGGCATCGCCTTCTTTAATCTCTTTCACTAATTCTTTTAATTTAGAGTATTCATTAAAGAAGTTTTTGGTTTCTACATTGACCTTTTTAATCATCTTTTCATAGACGTTTAAGTGATCACCAAAGTTAATAAATAAGGCCACTTTCTTTTCTTTAACATAAGGTAAGAGGTGCTTCACCATGGATAAGAACATATCAAATCCGGCACCGGCTCCACCTACTGTCATAAGGATTCTAAGTGGTTTATTATTAGCGATTCTAGCTTTTCTACGCTTATTATCGCCTTCTAGATCCACTAAAAGTTCATGGTCAATAAAACAGCCCACCATCTTAAGTTTGTCTGCAGGAATGCCCTCTAATGGCTTTTTATCAAAGCCTCTAAGAGTCTTATATCCAAAATAGGCAAATGGAGTTTGAACAGTATGGATTGCTCCTTCAGATAAATGTAAACCCATTGGCCAGTTATCAGGAATGGCGTTAACAACGTGAGTCATACCTGCGTGAATCGCTCCTTGAGAAGGCCAAACGTGAGTGGCGATATAAGGAATATCCTTTGGGATATTTCTAAATATAGGGACTAAAAGTTCACTATTAGCCTGGTCTTTCGCGTTATAACTTATCTTTTTGAAACCTTCAGAGTTAAGTGGTTCCCACACTAACTTATTAAAGAGCTTAGATTTTTGAGAGATACGGCTCGCTAAAGAATACATATCATTTTGTTTTCTAATCATTTTTGAGCCAGTAGCATCAAAACTCGCTAAGTCTAACCAATAAGGTTTATAGCCAAGCGCTTTTGCCGCGCTAGCCATGGCGATAGAAATACGGTAATGACCAAATCCCATTCTGATATTTCCCACAATTAAAGCTTTCTTATCAAATGGTTGATTCTCTTCACCAAAGACAATATTGGAAGCACCAATAAAATCTAAAGTAGGGATTTCTTTAAAGGCAATTTTATAGTCTTTATTAGAGTCATCTCCATAAGACTTAATAAATTTCTTTTTGCTTTTATAAGCTTTTTTGACAACCTTTTTAGGTTGAGGATTGTTAAAAATTGAACTTGTTTTACTCATGTAACACTCCTTTTTTGGTGTTATACACCATATGATGGATTTCGCCATCTAATTCATATTCGATAGCGATTTTCTTTTTATTTAAACGGTTAACATTAATGACTTTTCCGTTTTTAAATAGGCGTAAAGCCTCTTCTAAGATTTCTTTTTTCTTATCATCATAAGTCGCGATATCGTCGCTAGTCATAAGGACACTACCAAATAAAGCGTTAATCTTAGTTAAGGCATATCTTTGTTTATTTGAAAGTTTGATGTTATCGTCTCTAAGAAGGAAGACATCTGGGTCATTACCAAATAAACGTTGATCAAAGATATGACGATATATCGTATTTTGAAGAGTAACTTTTGTGGAGATTCTTTCTCTATGGAACATTCTCATAAAAGCGACATCATCAAAAATTAAAGAGACGTCTGGTCCGATTCTTAAATAATCAAAGTTCTTATAAGAATTAATGATATTTGCCCCACACCCTAAGATTAATTTATCTTTTAAAGTGTCTCTTAATAATTTATAGGCATCTAATTGATTTTGACATCTACTCTTTCCCTTACAAGGGATTAAGCTAGATGCATATAAGAAATCTAATTTAAAGAATTCAAAGCCCATATCCATATAATGCTTTAAGCATTTTTTGATATATTCTCTAGCTTTAGGATTATAAATATCTAAAGAATAAAATCCAGACCAGTTACCACCAGTTTTTATTGGTTTACCTTTAGAGTCTTTCACTAACCAATCCTGATGTTCTTTAAAGATTTTAGATTTAGTCTCAACCGCAAAAGGAGCGAGCCAGATACCAGGCTTAAATCCTTTTTCTTTGATTCTATTAACGATAGGTTCTAATCCTTTAGGAAATTTAGTTTTATCAACTTCTAACCAGTCTCCTACATAAGTTTCATAGCCATCATCAATCTGGAAGACGTTAAATCTATTATCTAAAGCGTCTAAATCTCTTAATATGATTTCTTCATTGATGTTTTGATAATAGTTATACCAAGATGTATAACCAAAGATCTTTTCTTTATTTAAAAGTGGGAAGTCCTCATTAAATTCTTCTATTCCTTCTTCATAAGAATTAAAGAAACGATAATCAAAGATTGTGACCTCTTCGCCTTCTTTAACTTCAATCCCTTTAACGTCAGAAATAAGTTTTAGACATCTTTGGTCTTTAAATAATTCAATAATTAAATACGCAGTCTCATAGTTTAAAGAATATAAGA
>DGHZ01000007.1 GCA_002392945.1 Caryophanales bacterium UBA3835
GTTGCATTTGAACGGTAAATTCACCGAGATATAAAAAAGACCAACATAGTTGGTCTAATTTATTTGGAAGTGATTATTCAGCTTCTTTCTCTTTTTTCTTTTCCGCAGCCATTTCTGCTTTAAGTTCTTTGATCCAGTTAACTTTTCCGACTTCACCTTGTTCAAGGTTATCTTTTTCCATAACTGCTTGAATGAGGTCTTTACATCTTCTAACAGATAATCCGGATTTAACTTTAAACACTAATGGGATTTCCGCATACATCTCTTTATTAGAGGCATCTTGCACTGGAATAGTACTTCCTTCATAATCTTTTGGATCTAAAGCGAAGTATAATTTGAGTGATTTACCAGCAACAGTGATTCTCACATACATTTTCTTATGTAAACGGAATGTATCGCCAACGGCGGAAATACGAGATTTAACACCGTAACTAAGAATTTCATTCTTAAGTTCGTTATATAAATCATGTAATTCTTTATCGGATTTTAATAATCTTTCCGCAAAGCCAATTCTTTCATATTTAGGAGCTTCTGGTTTACCTTCTTCAACTGGTTTTTTAACAAATAGAGGAACTGGTTCGCTTTTCACTACTGGAGCAGGAGCTGGTTCAGGTTTTGGTTCTTCCTTAACTGGCTCAGGTACTGGCTCTGGTTTTGGTTCAGGTTTTGGCTCTGGTTTTGGCTCTTCCTTAGCTGGCTCAGCTTTAGGAGCATCAACAACAACTGGAGCAGGAGCAGCAGGAGTAACTCCGTTAATACCGCCATTGAAATATTGGACAACAAGTGGTCCACCAAAGGTGGCACCGGTAATAGTTTGATTACCAGCTGGTGCTTGTTGTGGTTTTTCTGGTTGGTTAGCGTTGTTACGAGCAATTTCGTCTCTAACAATATCTCTAACAACTTCTCTTAATAATGAAGCAAGGGAATTTTGATCTAAGCCGTTATTTGCAGCTGGAGAATTGTTAACATTAACATTAACTTGTTGAGCTGGCTCTGGTTCAACTTTCTTTTCTTCGGTTGGTTGTTCTTCCGCTGTTTCTTCTGGAATTGGCTCTGGTTCAACTGGAGCTTCTTCTTCAACAGGTTCAGCAATCACTACAGGTTCTTCAACTGTTGGAGCAGATAATTCTTCACCTTCTTCAACAATTTCAGGATCAGCAGCTTCTTCTGCTACTGGAGCAATAGCGAGTTCTGGATAAACTTTGCGTTCACTTGCCCACGCTAAGCCTAAGGCGTAAGTGACATAAGTAACGATAACCCCAGCACTAGCAAAGAACATATAGAATATTCCAAGAATGACATTTTTAGCTTCACCAGATTGAATCATTGGCACATACATAACAGTACTAAATGTTAATAAGGCAACGATTGCAAATAAAGCAAATACCATCACAGGAATAAATGCTAAATATTTGAATCTCTTCTTTAAGCAAGAAACAACAATGCCAAGGACAAATGTCACTAACCAAATTCCAGATAAGGTTAACATAACAATTGACAAGGCAAGACCTAATCCTACACCACCATTGAATGGTAAGGCATACATCTCTCCAATTGATTTGAATAATTCTTTAAGTGCTGGACCAAATTCAAGATGAGCAAATACTGGAAATAAAATGAATAATGTAGTAAATGCAAGTAACAAGACAGCACTAACAGAAGTAAGTACAATTAATGTAATTTTACGACTCTTTTTCATAGACAAAAAACTCCTATCTATACTTAATTATATACATATAGGCGTGTGTGTAAAGAAATTTTGGAAAAATAATGGGTTTTTTCGCAAATTTTATCGGAAAAAGCCCAATATTTGTATATTACTGATAAATTATTTCTCTATTTGATTAAGGCGTTCACTTGCCTCTTTATAGTATCTGAGATAGCTCTTTTTGCAATATCTTTTGTGCTTATCTATCTCTTCAATTTCAGGCTCTTTAAACTTATATCTTCCATTCACTTTCCATAGCTGTAAGAAGCCACATGAGAAGGCATTAGTAGGACAATTGAATGAGCAGCGTGCACATAACGTACAGTGCCATCCAAACTTGAATTTTCCATCTACATATTTGATGTTATTTAAAGGACAAGAGTTCACACATTTCATGCATTTAATACATTTCTTTTTCTTAATTCTAAGCATCTTCCCATATAAAGGGGCGTATAACTGTTCGATTCTTATAAGCCAAATTATGAAATGCACTGATAGATGTTTTTTAAGCTTGTGAGGTTTATTCTCACTAAGATATTCCTTAACATCTAATTCAGATAAAGCAAGCATTGTCTTATACATTTCATAGGCGCGCTTTTCGGTATGTCTAAAGATCATGTTATAAGGCATTAAGTAATGGTATTCGCTTTCAATAACGAGATTTCTTCTTTTTAAAATACGAGCAACTTTATAATCACTAGAATGGTTCAATGTCATATACTCACCACTCACCATAATGATAAATGCCGGCTTTTTAGCGGAAAGTTTAGCAATTCTTGTAGTAAATTTCCAAAGAACTTTAGGAGCATTAAAAGCGTGAATTGGGTAAGCAATACCTACTTTGTCATAGTTGGAAACATCTACTTTTTCTTCTTTGACATCTTCAACTTTAAATAAATCACATTCAATATGATGCTTTTTAGCTTCTTCAGCCCATTTCTTACAGACTAATTCAGTGTTACCAGTTCCAGAGAAGTAATATATTGCTATTTTCATAGTTATTCCCTAATTTTTTTATAGTGAGCGTTGAATTTATCATCAAAATAGTAATAATTGTCTTCATTTTGCTCGTGTCTATCATACCAAACTTGCGCATAAATTTTATCTTTTTTGCTTAAGCGGTCAAAATCCCAGACATGTTCTTTATAAGACACATTATACCAGTGACCACAATATAAAACTGTATGTGGGGAGGCAATAAATCTTTCGCCGTCTTGAGTCTCCCATTCTACTTTTTTAAAGATATCACCCATTTTAAATTCTTTAGTAATTAGTTTTCCACCATGAGCCTCAGCAACTTTTCTTAAATCATCAACCGAGAGTTCAGCTCTTGGTTTATCGATATCAAAGAAATGATTTAGTCTAGTTGGATGAGTTCTTAAATATTCATAATCAACTTTATTACCTTCTAAATCTTTACCTTTACATAAAATATTGAAGTCATTCCACTTCTTTGGTAATTCTTCATATTTCTTGCTTCCACCAAAATAAGCAACCATTCTAGCTTCATCTTTATGCTTATACCAGTACATAGGTGCGTTATCATCTTTTAATAAAGGTTTAATAATAAATGCTTTAAGTAATTTTTTAGGAACAATACGTCCTAAAGAGAATAATTTATGGTCTTTAGCAACTTTATCCCAAAATTCATAAGCATTTTCTCCAACATAATGGAACATGCTATCTAGTTTATCTCCATCCGAATACCATAACCCATGGAAATTCCTCACTGCGTTATAGTTAGGTTCAAAAAACTGAAAGAAATTAGCGCCTATCATCTTAAAACCTAATTCCATGGTTTCAAATCCAGTAATACGGCTTTTCTCTCCGCCTGTCAAATTAAAACAATGTTTCCAAAAGTTTTCGGTATTTAATTCACCTTTAACATCGGCTCTAATGATATTTCTATATAGGGTCGCACTAGTTCTTGCAGTAGACCATTCTAAAGGAGAATTCACACAAGTGTGAAACATTAATCCATCATCAATATTTTTAGCGAGCATCTTGTCATATAACATCGCGGTTTGTCTAATCACAGTCCAGTTAGTGATACTAGATTCTAAGACCATGAATTCTCCGCGCATCTTGGTTAAAGCATAAATGTCAAAAGGAGAAATTAATAATGGATCACCAACTTCTCCATATAAATGTTTGTCACATCTATCTCCATATAAGCCCACGGTAGAAGTGTGTATTAGTTTTGGTTGATGTTCTTTTATCTCTTCAATAGCTTCAACAAGCACTTTGACTCCAATTTCATTTGCCTCAATAGCGTGATCTGGGTGTTTATCGCTTTCTGGAGGGATAGCGGCTGCTAAATTAATAACATAGTCAGTATCTTTAATTAATTCTTTAACAATTTCTTTATTCGCTAATGAACCAATAAAGACTTTAACTTTATTTCTATATTTCTTATTGGCTTTTAAAATGGCTTTTGTGCCTTTTTTATCATGATCAAGAATTCGAATTTCTTCAACATAATCTTCGGGAAGCAAATAGGCAAAAAGTCTTTCGCCCATATTTCCACTTGCACCAGTAAGAGCAATTTTAATCTTTTTCATATTAAATACCTAAATAATGAGATAACACCACCCAAATCGCAAGAGTTAATAAAATACAGCCTCCGACAATTTGAGTAACCTCATATTTCCCTTTAAATAATTTAACAATCTGTTTTCCTAATATCACACCGATAAAAGATAAAACAAATGTAATAACTAAAATAATTGATACATGTAACCAGATGGTAACATTATTCGACATATTGGAATGTAACGCTACTCCTGATGCTAATGCATCAATCGCAGTCGCAACACCCATAATTAATACTTCTTTATAAGAGAATAATTTGGCTTTCTTATCTTCTAATGGTTTTCTTAATTCTTTTATACCTTCTAGTAGCATTTTTAAGCCAATGAAGATTAATAAAGCAAAGGCAAGCCAGGTAACAATTAACGCCATTACATTCGCGTATTTATTATTACCCACCGCTACTTCAATAGCCTCTACTAGCCAATAGCCAATTAAAGGCATTACTGCTTGCATCACTCCAAATGTAGTGGCGATAAATAAAGCTTTCTTTTTATTAACATCTTGATAAATAAGTCCATCCGTTATAGAAACCGCAAAAGCATCCATTGCTAGAGCAATTCCTAGAGAGATGACAAGCAAAATAATTTCTACACTCATAATCGATAACGATTATCTATTTTAGCAAACTAATAGAATAATGCACTATATATTTACTCTTCTATATAATAGACGTATGAAATATGTTGTCTTATCTGGTGTCTCCGGGGGAATGGGACTCACCACATGTAAAAAGTTAATTGAAAATGGTTATCATGTTTTTGGTTTAGATATTAAAGCTCCAAAAGAAGAGATCAAAGAATTAACATTTATCAAAACTGATTTAAGAGACTCTAAATCAATAGAAGCAAGTTATATAGAGATTAGCCGTAAAACCAAAGAAATAGATGCCATTATCTCGATGGCGGGAATATATGACGTTAACTCTTTAGTGGAAATGTCTGAAGAAGCTTTTATAAGAATCTTTGATATTAATGTTTTTGCAATTTATAGATTAAATAAAATTTATCTTCCTTTGCTAAAGGAAAGAGGCAAAGTCATTGTCGTATCTAGCGAATTAGCCCCATTAGATCCACTTCCTTTTACTGGAATATATGGCATTACTAAATCCACAATAGAAAAATATGCTTATTCTTTAAGAATGGAACTTCAACTTTTAAATAAACAAGTGATTGTTATTCGTCCAGGGGCAGTTGATACAACCTTATTAGACGATTCCAC